>CAYSGY010000272.1:0-7739 GCA_964430315.1 uncultured Planctomycetaceae bacterium | reverse complement strand
TGGACGAACTCGGCCACGAGGTACATCATCAACTTGATTCCCGAATACTCGGTGTGGTAGCCGCCGACCAGTTCCTGCTCGCACTCGGACAGGTCGAACGGCAATCGCTCGGCCTCGGCGAAGGCCGCGACCACGAACACCACGAAGCCCAAGGGCTGGACCAGCACATTCCAGACGCCGCTTCGGGCCTGGGCCGTGATGATCTCCTCCAGCCGCAGGGAGCCCGACATCAACACCACGCCCAGCAAGCCGAGGCCGAGGGGCAACTCGTAGGAAACCAACTGGGCCCCGCTCCGCATCCCGCCCAGGAAACTGTACTTGTTGTTGCTCGCCCAACTCCCCAGCAGCACGCCGTAGGCCGCAATGCTGCTGACCGCGAACACGTAGATCATTCCCACGTCGATCCCCGGGGCGACCACCAGGTGGATCGGCGCCCCTTCCAGCCCGAGACTCGCCGGCAACACGCTGCCAAACGGGATCACCGCGTAGATCGCCATCGCGGCCATGAAGATGACGATCGGGGCCAGCCAGTAGAGGAACTTGTCCACGTGCGCGGGCGTGAATTCCTCTTTGAACAGGAACTTCACCCCGTCGGCAATCGGCTGCCCGAGGCCGAACAGCCGGATGCGCGTGAGCGGGATTCCCACCCGGTTCGGTCCGAGACGGTCCTGGATCCACGCCGCCATCCGACGCTCCAAGAGCACCAGATACGCGGCGGCCGTCATCAGCCCGCCGATGAGGATCACGATCTTGATCAGGGCTTCGATCGCCACACGTTCCATCGGGTCGTCAATACCTGTCGTTGGCCCATTGGGTGGCATGCCGTCACTCGGCGAAGCCGAGGGTCGGCATGCGGCATCGCCTTACGCTTCCCATGCTCAGTGCGACGCTTTGCGTCGTGAGAGCATGCCACACATTCCGCACCACGAGCGGGACAAGTCCCGCCGCTAAACAGACGTCACATCCCTCCCCGTTCCCGACTCCCCGCTCCCCTCTCCCAACAGATTCACCTTCAGATCCACTCCGACGTCGGGAATCGCGCTGCCGGCCACGTGGAAGTAACCGATCTCCACGGCCACTTCGCTCAGGACCTGCCGGGCGTTGTACAGCCCTTCGCGGCCCAGGAGTTCCCAGAAGAGGCTCCCCTCGGGCCGAACCCCTTGCGGCGGACGGATCGCCCACCGGACCGACTGGAGCCGGTCATGGCGATTCACGTAGGAACCGTCGCGTTCCGGGAACGCCGCGCCGGGGAGTACATAGGTGGCCCGATCCGCCAGCGGCGACGGGAAGAGGTCTTGGAGGACCACCAGGCGTGCCGCCGCCAGCCGGGTTGCCGTGGCCTGGGAGACCCACTCGGTCCTGTAGCCGCCGGAGACCCAAACCCCGCCGAACTCGCCCTGTTCTACACGAGTCAAGAACTCCTCAAACGAGGTCGCCCCGCCCGAGAGACGGGCGACGACCGCCTCGACGCCGCGGCGGTTGGGACATTTCTCCGCCGCGATCGTGAATCCACCCGGGAATTTTTCATCGTCGCCCACGACCGGCACCGGGCCGAGCACCAAGGCCGCTTCCGGGTCGAGGCTCCGCACCAGCTTGCCCAACAAGTACGCCTCCTCGACCGTGACGAGCGGCGAGACGACGGCTGCCAAACGTCCGGCCTGCTTCATGGCCGCGAGCAGTTCGGCTCGAACGGCGTTCCAGTCGAGGAGAACTTGCTTTCCCCCGTCGTTTCGGTACGGCTGGAGGATGCGACGCGGGTCGTGGACGTGCGGGTAGTCGTAGCGTCCGTCGTTGCACATCCACCAGCGGTTGACCCACGGGTTTTCCCGCGGCCGGATCCGCCACACGCGGTCCTGGTTCTCCTCGACCCAGGTGGAGCACCCGGTCGCGCAGCCGGTGCAGACCCCCGCATGCGACTTGAGGAACCACACCCGCTGTTGATAAAGGAAGGCCTTGTCGCCCAGGGCCCCGACCGGGCAGAGGTCCACCACGTTGCCGGAAAGCTTGTTGTTGAGTGGGGCCTCGGGCAGGACCTCGATCTCCTCGTGCGTGCCGCGGTTGGCGATCAACAACTCGCTCGTGCCGGTGATCTCCCGGCAGAACCGCACGCACCGGCTGCACAGAATGCAGCGATCGACGAAGAGCGTGACGTCCGGCCCCACGTCGCGGCGGCGGCTCGTGAACGGCCGGATGTCGGCCCGACGCTCGTCCTGGCCGTACCGGAAATGGTAGTCCTGAAGCCGGCACTCGCCGGCCTTGTCGCAGACCGGGCAGTCGATCGGGTGGCGGAGCAGGAGTCCTTCCTCGACCATGGCCCGGGCCCGAGCGACCTTCTCGCTGTTGGTCACCAGCACGGTCCCGTCGCGGACCGGCGTGTTGCACGCCGGCACCAGCTTCGGGAGCATCGTGATCTGGCCCGACTTCGGATCGCGCATGCCGACCTCGACCAGGCACATCCGGCAACTCCCCACGACCGACAATCCCGGGTGCCAGCAGTAGTGCGGAATCTCCACGCCCGCCCGGCGCGCGGCCTCGATGCCGTTGAGCCGCTCGTGCTCGCCGAGCGAAATCTCGCGTCCGTCAATGATGGCGATGGGCATGGGGGCGGGGGTCAGGGATCGGGGGTCAGGGGTTAGGGAACCGCGGTTTGCATCGAAACGTTTAGCGGGCGGGCTTGCCCGCCGCTCCCGTCCCCCGACTCCCCACGGCCAACTCGCATCGCGGGGACGGGATCGGAAACGGCGTACCCTTCCGGGTTGGTGCGGCGAATATGGTCTTCAAACTCATGGCGGAACTTGCGGATCGCGGTCTTGATCGGCCACGCGGCCCCGTCGGCCAGGCCGCAGATCGTGGTGCCGGGTAGGATGCCGATCGAGTCGGCGATCTCCAACAGCAAGTCCAGATCTTTGAGCCGTCCTCGCCCGGCCTTGATCCGCTCGACCATCTCCAGGGCCCAGCGGGTCCCTTCGCGGCAAGGGGTACACTGGCCGCAACTCTCGTGCGCGAAGAAACGGCAACTGTTGTGGAGAAAGTCGATCATAGAGTATGTCTCGTCGAGCACGATCAGCCCGGCGGTCCCCAGGCCGAGACACCCGGCCCGGACCGGGCCGTCGAAGTCGAGCGGGGTATCCAGCTCGTCGGCGGTGAGCAGTCCGGTACTCAGCCCGCCCGGCACCACGGCCTTGGCCTTGCGGCCCTTCCACACGCCCCCGCCGAAACGCTCGATGACCTCGCGGCACGGCAGACCAAGCGGGGCCTCGTAGCATCCCGGACGGTTCACATGCCCGCTGATGCAGTAGAGTTTCGGCCCGAAGCTGCCGGGATCGCGGGGATCGTTTGGCCGCGGCGGCGTGCCCATCGACCGGAACCACTCGACGCCGCGGTCGAGAATATGGGTCACGCAGGCCAGGGTCTCCACATTGTTCACCACGGTCGGCCTTCGGAAAAGCCCTTCCACGGCCGGGAACGGCGGTTTGATCCGCGGCCATGCCCGCTTCCCCTCCAGGCTCTCGATCAGTCCCGTCTCCTCCCCGCACACGTAGGCGGCCGCCCCGCGATGGACGTGCACATCAAGCGAAAAGTCCTGGCCCAGGATGTTCTTCCCGAGCAATCCGGCCGCGTAGCACTCGTCGATCGCCGCTTGCAGGCGACGGAACGAGAGCGGGTACTCGTACCGCAGGTAGATATAGGCCGCCGTCGCCCGAGTGGCGTAGGCGCTCAGGAGGATCCCCTCCAACACCTGGTGCGGATCGGACTCCATGAGCACGCGGTTGGAGAAGGTGCCGGGCTCGCTTTCGTCGGCGTTGACGCACAGGTAGATCGGCCCGGGGTGATCGGCCGGCAGGAACGACCACTTCAACCCGGTCGGGAAGCCCGCCCCGCCGCGTCCCCGCAGACCGCTGGCGCGGACCATGGCCACGACCTCGGCCGGCGCATGCTCCTTCAGCACACGCCCGAGCGTGCGGTATCCACCACACGCCCGGTAGCCGGCCAGGCTAGGGATGTCCTTCTTGCAGACGTTCGCCAGGAGAACCGGTTCGTATTCGGACACGGGAGCAGGGTTCAGAGTTCAGGGTTCGGGGTGGAAAGCCGCGACCAGCGGTCGCGGTCTGGGTGGCATGCCGTCACTCGGCGCAGCCGAGGGTCGGTATGGAAGCCGCCATGAGGCTCACGCCCCGCCGGGGGCGAGCGAATCGAGAAACGCGTCGATCTTCTCCTTGGTCAGGTTCTTCCAAAGCACGTCGTTGGCCAGCATGGCCGGGGCGAAGTCGCAGGCCCCGAGGCACTCGGCATACTCGATACTCACGCGCCCGTCGGGCGTGGTCTCGCCGGGGCGGATTCCCAGCCGCTCGCACAGGTACTCCAGCATCTCCTCGCCCCCGCAGGCGGCGCAACTGAGGGAGCGGCACAGCCACACCCGCACCCGTCCCTGGGGGCGGTCCTGCTTGAACAGCCCGTAAAACGACAGCGTATCCTGCACCTCCGCAGGCGGCAATTCCAACAGTTCGGCGATCTCCGCGACCGCCTCCGGCGGCACACAGCCCAGGGCCTCGTTCACCACGTGCAGCGCCGGCAACACGACCGCCCGCCGCGTCGGATACCGGGGGAAATACTCCCGGATCGCGGCTCGTATTGGGTCGGGAAGGATGTTCATGGCGGTAACGGCGGCTCCAAGCGAGGCTTCCGGCTACGGAGAGGTCCCCAACTGCTCCAATCTCGTAACCCATTCACTGAAGTGCCGGCACTTGTCCCGAATCGCCGACAGTCCGATCGCGTCGGCAAGTTGGGGGCCGGCCGTCCGCTTCTGGTAATACGGCAATTGACGGAGAATTCGATGCGATGGAGACGACTCCTCGCCGTCGTCGATGAGTTCCGGATTGCCGAACGTATCGAGAATGCGATGCAATTCTCGGACTTCACGCTCCGAGTTGAGGAAATACTCTCCGAACACGCCCGGCCGGGAGAAGAGGATCGCCTCGAACTCGTGCAGTTGAAGATGCGGCAGGAACCTCCCGTCGGCAACGTCGGCGCCGAACGCCTCCTCCATCTTCCGCACGCGAGCGTACTTGTCCGCCAACTGAGAAGCCTCCTCGTGGCCCGGGAAATCGTCGGGGAGGCCGTACAGGTCGAACATGGTCGTGAAGAACGCATCCGGCATGCGCTCCTGCTTGAGCCATCGCACCAAATGGTCCTTCGCAACGGCATACTTCGGCAGGCCGCCCCGCGACCGAACCTGGGACCCCTTGCGGGCGAATACCACACACGCGGGCCTCGCCAGTTGGACGCCGAACCGGGCCAGGTGCGGCGCAAGGATCCGGGCTGCGAACTCCTGCTCGGTCGGCCCTTCGACGATCATGTTGAGCCGGATCATCAATAGGGCCCCCCCCCGATCACGTTCTTCTCCCAGAGTTCGCCGAGGGAGTAGTCATCCAGCCATTCCTTCAAGGACTCAGCGTCGAGCCTCCTGAAGGTAGACTGGCCGCCCTCCCGCTCCACCACGACGACGTGCTCAGGATCGAACTGATCCAAGAGAGAGACGGATTGCGTCGAAAGGATCACCTGGCAAGAGTGGCTTGCTCCCTTCACCAGTGCCGCCAAGACCGAAATGGCCTGAGGATGCAGTCCCAAATCCGGTTCGTCGATAACGATAATGCTCGGTAAGTATTCCGTAGGTTGGAGCAGCAGCGTCACGAGCGCCATAGCCCGCAGGGCACCGTCGGGAAGCTGGTGAGGGCCAAAGAGGAAATCCGAACCACGTTCTTGCCAGTCGAGTTGAATGTTGTTGGGGTTCAACGTCAGGGGCTCCAGGCGAAAGCCCCCGAACCACGGCAGAATCTGCTGAATCGTGCGAACCGTGCGATCGTAGGCAGTCGCCTGAGTCATCTTCATGCGGTAGAGGACGGCAGCGAGATTCCCTCCGTCACGGGCGAGGTGCCGGTTGTCGTGAAGGTAACAGGATCGACGCACCCGCGACTCGCGAGAAGTATCGTTGAAGTGAAACACGTGAATGCCACGCAGTGTGTCCAGGATCGCCTGCGCGGTAACGTTGCCTTCCTGGGCGGCTCGCTCCAGCACGGGTTCCTCGGTACCAGTTCCGACCACTTGGTGGTGCTCCAAGGCGGTTCCTGTTCCGTGAGATAGTGGGATCTCTTCGCCCGAGAAGACCAACGTATCAGGATCCGCGCGTTGCAGGCGAGCCGTGTATTGCGTGCTACTGTCAAAGTGCAACGTCGCCACGATTTGCTGCGTCCGCTTGGCGCCGTAATACAGAATTCCGTCGGCGCCCCCCGACGTTGCGACGAAGAGAGGCAGTACACCGCCGGCGATTTCCTTGAGCATCCGGAAGAAGAACAGCAGATTCGATTTTCCCGCCCCGTTGGCGCCGATCAAGACGTTCACGTCGCTGAGTTCGAGCGACATGCGCTCGATCGACTTGAAGCCCGAAATCTCGACTCTGCTTAATCTTGGCACGGCACGGACTCCTACCGATCCAACTCCGCGGCGATGATGTTCAAGCTGCCCAGCACGGCGACCACGTCGCTCAGGGTGTGGCCGCGGATGAGGTGGGGGAACAGGGCGAAGTGGACGAACGAAGGGGGGCGGCAGCGGGCGCGGTAGGCCCGGGGCGTGCCGTCGCCGACGAGATAAAACCCCAGTTCCCCGTTCGGGGCTTCGGTGGCCGAGTAGACCTCTTCGCACGGCACCTCGAAGCCGCGGTTGCTCATCGCAAGCTCGAAGTGGGAAATCAGTCCCTCGATCGTCGTGAAGACCTGCGGCTTGCCCGGCAGGGCCGTGCGCTGGTCGATCCCCACGCTGACCGGCCCGGCCGGGAGGTTGTCAATGGCCTGCTGGACGATCTTCAGGCTTTCTCGCATCTCCAGCATGCGGACGAGGTAGCGGGCGTAGCAGTCGCCGGCCGTGGCGCAGCACATCCGGAAGTCGAAGTCCGGATAGGCCAGGTAGGGCTCGTCCTTGCGGAGGTCGCGCGTCACGCCGCTGGCCCGGGCAATCGGGCCCGTGGCGCTGCGGTTGATCGCCTCCGCCTTGCTCAACACGCCGATCCCCTTGGTCCGGTCGACGAAGATCCGGTTGCGGTTCAAGAGCCGCTCCATGTCGTCGAGCACCTCGGGGAAGCCGGCCACAAAATCGCGGATCCTCTGGATCGCCTGCGGCGAAGCATCGTGCATCAGCCCGCCGACCCGGGTGTAGCTGTTCGTGAACCTCGCCCCGCAGAGGGCCTCGAAGATATCGTAGATCCGCTCACGCGGGTTGAAGGCGTAGAGGAAGTACGTAAAGGCCCCGGTATCGAGCCCCATGGCCCCGTTGGCGAGGAGGTGATCGCCGATCCGGGCGAGTTCCGCCACGATGACCCGGAGATACTTGCACCGCGGCGGCACGTCGAGGCCCAGCAGCTTCTCGACCGCCTGGTGCCAGGCCACGTTGTTGGCCATGGGCGAGACATAGTTCATCCGGTCCGTCACCACCACGTACTGGTTGAAATCGAGGCTCTCGCCGAGTTTCTCGAAGCCGGAGTGGAGGTAGCCGATGTCGGGCACCGCGTCGACCACCCGCTCCCCTTCCAGCGTCAAAACAAGCCGCAGTGTGGTGTGCGTGGCCGGGTGCTGCGGCCCGAAGTTCATCGTCCACAGGTATTGCTGCGGCGCTGCCTCGGGCAAGTCGTCGGTCAATTGGCTTCGCGTCAGCGGCATGAGTGCTCAATAGGGCTTCACAATTCCGGG
>CAYSGY010000271.1:839-7756 GCA_964430315.1 uncultured Planctomycetaceae bacterium | reverse complement strand
GCACTGCTTGTCCGGTGCCGGCGGGGAATCGCCAGCCGCGGCACCACGCGCAGGCAATTCGAAAGCGGCGACCTATCGCCGCACTCCAGAAGGGTCTCTCCGGCTGCATGACGGCTCGGCAGGAGCCTCGCCCTCCCGGGATCACGCGACGTCATTTATTGACCTTCAGAAGAGTAATGCAACACAGAGAACTCCGAGCCGGGCCGTGTCGGCCCGGAACGCCGGGGCGGCACGCCCCGGCTCTGAAACACGAGGTTGCATTACTCTTCTGAAGGTCGATGGCAGGGTGGGCCGATCCTCTTCTGCCGCAAAACGTAGCCGATCGCCGCGACCAACCCAAGCAAACCGCCCAGATAGCCTGCGTTGTGGATATAGGCAACTCGCACGAAGCTCGGCAGGTCCGAGATGCTCAGAGCGGCAGCGAAGTCGGCCCACGCGGTATCGTCGTAGTGGACACCGGGCATCGCGCGAAGTGCGAAGCCGACGATTCCCGCCGTCAAGGCCGACAGGAACACGATGACGAACCCCTGCACGGTGTACCGAAACGCCAGTCGCGGTGGGAACGCCGGAACGGTAACCCGGGCCAGGAACCAGGCGGCGAAGAACCCCACCCACCACGTGGCGAGGAAGCCGATCTCAGCAACCAAGACCCTCGGAGGCAATCCGAAGTCCGCGTAGTCGAACTGATAGAACTTCAGCCGCGTGAAATACTCGGGCGAGATCGTGTACGTGATCTCATCGTGAAGAATGCCGTACAGGCCGGCCAGAACGGCTCCAAGCCCGGCGTAGCCGAGCATGGCCGGCAGCGAGGCCCATCGGATCTTCGGATACAAGATGTTCACAGTGGGGCTCTCTCAGCCATGGGGGGTTTGACGTCGGATTGACCCAGCCCCTATTATGGTGCATACACGGCGGGCGTCGCTGCGCAGACTTCCGAAGTCTCCAAGACTTCGGAAGTCTTGATTGCGGCTCGGCCGCGCTACGATAAAAGAGACGCCATGAATCGAGACGTAGAAACATCTCAGGAACCGTCAAATTCCCCCCCGAACGGACCTGTTCCCGCGGAAATCCGCGACGACGATCCCCGGGAAACCGCCGAGTGGACCGAGGCGATCCGGTATGTCGTGGAGACCGCCGGGCCGGAGCGGGCGGCGTTTCTTCTGGACCGGGTCAAGGAGGCGGCATTCAATCGGGGGGTGCGATGCGTCTCCGCGGCGACTACGCCCTATGTCAACACCATCCCGCCGGACCTGGAACCCCCGTATCCGGGCGACCGCGAGCTGGAGCGGAAGATCAAGAGTCTGATCCGCTGGAACGCCATGGCCATGGTCGTGCGGGCCAACCGGGAGAGTCACGGAATCGGGGGGCACATCTCGACCTATGCCTCCGCGGCCACACTCTATGAGGTGGCCTTCAACCACTTCTTCCGGGGCAAAGAGGGTTCCACGCCGCCGGACCAGGTCTTCTTTCAGGGGCATGCCTCGCCGGGGATCTATGCCCGGGCGTTTCTGGAAGGGCGGATCAGCGAGGAGCAATTGCGGAACTTCCGTCGCGAGTTGGCTCCGGGCGGCGGGCTCTCGTCCTACCCGCATCCTTGGCTCATGCGCGACTTCTGGGAATTCCCCACGGTGTCGATGGGCCTCGGGCCGATCATGGCGATCTACCAGGCGCGGTTCAACCACTACCTGGCCGACCGGGGACTGAAGCCCGACGCGGCGGAGTCCCGGGTCTGGGCCTTCCTGGGCGACGGCGAGTGCGACGAGCCGGAAACGCTTGGCGCCATTACTTTGGCCGCACGGGAGCATCTCGACAATCTGGTCTTCGTCGTCAACTGCAACCTCCAGCGGCTCGACGGCCCGGTCCGCGGCAACGGCAAGATCATCCAGGAGCTCGAAGGGGCCTTCCGCGGCGCGGGTTGGAACGTCATCAAGGTGGTCTGGGGCTCCGATTGGGACCCGCTCCTGGGCGCCGACGCCGACGGCGTGCTCGTGCGCCGCATGAACGAGGTGGTCGACGGCCAGTACCAGAAGTACACCGTGATGCCCGGCGCCTACATCCGCGAGCATTTTTTTGGCGTCGATCCGCGTTTGGAGGCGATTGTGGCCGACCTGACCGACGAGCAACTCCGCCGGTTGAAGCGTGGCGGCCACGATCCGGCGAAGGTCTACGCGGCGTACCAGGCGGCCGTCGAGTGCCGCGGGGCGCCGACCGTGGTGCTGGCCAAGACGATCAAGGGCTACGGGATGGGCGAGGCGGGCGAAGGCCGCAACATCAGCCACCAGCAGAAGAAGCTCAACGAAGACGAGCTTCGGGAGTTCCGCCGCCGGTTCGACATCCCGATTCCCGAAGAGCACGTGGCCGAGGCCCCGTTCTACCGCCCGCCCGACGACAGCCCGGAAATGCAGTACCTCCTGGCCCGGCGCCGGGAGCTTGGCGGCTCCCTGCCGAGCCGGGGCCGTGCAAAAGTGATCCTCAAGCCTCCGAAGTGGGACGACTACGCGGAGTTCTTCGGCGGGAGTGAAGGGCGCGCGGTGTCGACCACCATGGCGTTCGTGCGGCTCCTGGTCCGGCTGATGCGCGACAAGAGCGTCGGGCGCTACATCGTGCCGATCGTGCCCGACGAGGCCCGTACCTTCGGCATGGAAGCCCTGTTCCGCCAGTTCGGCATCTACGCCCACAGCGGGCAGCTCTACGAGCCGGTCGATTCCGACACGGTGCTCTACTACCGCGAGGCCAAGGACGGGCAGATCCTCGAGGAAGGGATCAACGAGGCGGGTTCGATGGCCTCGTTCATCGCCGCCGCCAGCGCCCATTCGAGCCACGGCGTGCCGATGATTCCCTTCTTCATTTACTATTCGATGTTCGGATTGCAGCGCATCGGCGACCTGATCTGGGCGGCCGGCGACATGCGGTGCCGCGGCTTCCTCCTGGGCGGCACGGCCGGACGCACCACGCTGGCCGGCGAAGGGCTCCAGCACCAGGACGGCAACAGCCAGCTCACGGCCCTGGCCTACCCGACCCTCCAGGCCTACGACCCCTGCTATGCCTACGAGGTCGCGGCCATCGTGCTCGACGGCATCCGCCGCATGTACTACGAGAAGGAGGACGTCTTCTACTACATCACGCTGATGAACGAGAACTACGAGCACCCCGTGCTTCCGATGGGAACGGCCGAGGGGATCTGCCGCGGCATGTATCCGCTCTCGGACCGCGACCTGGGACCGAAGAAACCCAAGGTGCAACTCTTCGGCAGCGGGGCGATTTTGCGCGAGGCGCTGCGGGCGCAGGAGATGTTGGAATCGCAGTTCGGCGTCGGCAGCACGGTCTTCAGCGTGACCAGCTACAAGGCCCTGGGCGAGGATGCCCGCGCGTGCGAGCGATGGAACCGGCTGCACCCCGGCCAGCAGGCCCGCAAGCCCTACGTGGCCCAAGTGATGGAAGGGCGTCCCGGCCCGGTCGTGGCCGCTCTCGACTACGTGAGCGCCCTGGCCCTTTCGATCACCCCCTGGGTGCCGGGCCCGTACTCGGTCCTGGGGACCGACGGTTTTGGACGCAGCGAGGACCGCGTGCGTCTGCGGCGTTTCTTCGAGGTCGACGCCGAGAACATCGTCCTGGCGGCCCTGGAATCGCTGGCTCGGCAGGGTCAGTTTCCGAAGGCCAAGCTGTCGGGAGCGATGACATTGCTTGCCTTGGATGCCAACAAGCCGAATCCATCGCTGACGTGAACGACAAGCGAATGGCTAATCGCATTGCCGGAGGGTGCGGATGAAGAACAGCCCTTTGCCACGGTTAGACCGGCACCCGGAGATTCGGGAACGATTGCTGTCGCACTGCCGTCTTCAGCCGGGTGACATTTGGAACGATCCGGAGAGCAAGCACCGCGTGGGTTGCCTGGATGCGGCGCGACATGAGGATGTCGATCTGCTGATGCAAGCACGGTCGGCGCGGCTTGCGGTGCATGATCCGCCATACAACCTTGTAGCGTTCGATCAGCGCGATCTGGCGGACTATATCGCTTGGTGCGAGCGTTGGGTTCGTCTTACGGTCGCTCAACTCGCCGATGATGCTGCCTTCTATGTCTGGCTCGGTGCTGACCAGACCAACCGCTTCGAGCCGCTCCCGGATTTCATGATAATGATGCGGGGCGTCGAGCAACTCAAACCTCGCTCGTTGATCACCATGAGGAACCAGCGAGGCTTTGGGACGCAGAAGAACTGGATGGCGGTCCGGCAAGAGCTACTCTACTACGTCAAAGGCAATCCTTCCTTCGACGTACAGTACACGGAAATCCCTAAGATCCTTCGCGGTTACTACAAGAAGGTCAACGACCGGGTGACCGAGAACCTGGAACGCGGAAAGTCCGCCGGGATTCGGCCCGGGAACGTTTGGGTCGATATCCAACAAGTCTTCTACCGCATGCAAGAGAATGTCTCCGGCTGTTATGCACAAAAACCGTTGAAGGCGGTGGAGCGAATCGTACGCGCGAGTTCTCGACAGGGGGACCTTGTCGTCGACTTCTTCTCTCATTCCGGTACGACGCTGCTGGCCTGCGAACGGCTTGGCCGACGATGTTACACCATGGACATTGACCCGGTGTTCTGCGAGGTCACGATCCGCCGGCTCGAACAATTCCGAAAGACGGGCAAGCCGGGATGGCAGAACAGCCACCCGTTCGAGGAGGTCGAGGAGTTGCTTTTCCTTGGTCATCCAAGTCGAGAGCGGCCGTCGATCTGCCAGGGGAGACTCTTCTGAAATGGAGCGACTGCGTGCACAACTGGAGCGGTTCGTCGCCGCCCTGGAGAACACGGAGGGATTGCGCCAGCGGTTGGACGACTTGGTGTCCGTCTATCCGTTCAACGAGTATGAGTTCATCATCGCAACGCTCTTGGGATCCGGGAAGCTCACCCTCGACGAGTATTATGAACTGCGGGACGAGTACCTCGATCGAAACATGTTCTTATACTTGTTCGAGATCAGTGCCCCCAGAGGTTTTGGAGAGGCGTGGGCACACGGTCACTTGAAGGAGGTGCTTCCGGATCTGATGAGACCGTCCAAGAAGCTCGACCCGGACTACTCGGGGCAGTACGACTTCTTGTTGGATGGTAGAATCCGAATCGAGGTCAAGGCATCGCGGGCCGTAGACTCCCACAGCAACGAGCCGATCTACGTCAAGGCGCTGTCGTCGGCGTCGAAGAAGCCCTTCGATATGAACTTTCAGCAGATCAAGCCGGCGTGTTGTGATGTCTTCGTATGGCTTGCGGTGTGGCGAGACCTCATCCGCTATTGGGTCTTGACTTCACGGGAAGTCGAGAGCAGCCGGTTCTTCTCCAAGGGCCAGCACCGTGGCAACGTGGGGGAAGGTCAGCTTCACGTGACTCACGAGAACATCCATGAGTTTGCGGGCTACGAAGCCGCACCCAGCCAGCTTCGCGACGCAATCCATGCCGCCTATAGACGTCAGTGCGCGTCGGCCAGCTAGACTTCGGGATGTGACCGCCCGCAACTACCGCAAGATGAGGACATTGGGCTGATGAGAATCGAATTCTCCCTTCCTGGACTCGGCGAGAACATCACCAGCGGCGACGTGGTCAACGTCCTGGTCAAGGAGGGCGACACGATCGTCGGCAACCAGCCGGTCCTCGAACTGGAAACCGACAAGGCGGTGGTGGAGGTCCCTTGCCCGAACGCCGGCCGAATCGTCAAGATCCACGTGGCCAAAGGCGACCGCGTGAAGGTGGGCCAGACGCTCCTGAGCGTGGAAGCGGCAGCCGCAAAGACGGCAGCAGCGCCGTCAGCCAAGGCGGCCCCGGCAGCGAAGACGGCCCACCCCGCCAAGTCCCCTCTCCCTTCGGGAGAGGGTCAGGGTGAGGGCAGGCACATCGAGGCGCTCGCTGCGAACGTGAAAACAACATCCCCTCACCCTAACCCTCTCCCAAAGGGAGAGGGGACCGCTTTGGCACCGACCTCCGTCCTGCCCGCGGGTCCGCAGGCACGGCGATTGGCGAGGGAGTTGGGGGTTGATCTCACGCGGGTGCAAGGCACGGGCAAGCGCGGGCGGATCACGCCCGAAGACGTTCAGGCCGCGGCTGCTAGTGGCCCGGCCGCGTCCCGGTCCGCGGCGGTCGAGCGGGTGGTGCCGCCGGGCGAGGTGGGCAGCGACGCCTGGGGCGAGGTGCGCCGCGAGCGGATGTCGCAGATCCGCCGCACCATTGCGGCCCACATGGCCCATTCGGCCCGCACGATCCCGCACGTCACCAACTTCGACGACGCCGACATCACCGAATTGGAGCAACTCCGCAAGGGCGTGCCCCAGGGCTACTTCGGCCCGAACCTCAAGCTCACCACCATGCCGTTGATCCTCAAGGCGGTGGCACTGTCCCTCACGCGCCACCCGACGCTCAACGCGAGCCTCGACGAGGAAAACGATCAGGTTATCTACAAGCAGTACGTGAATCTGGGGATCGCGGTGGACACGCCGCGCGGGCTGGTGGTGCCGGTGATCCGCAGCGCGGACCGGCTTACGATCGGCGAGATGGCCCGGGGCCTGGCCGAAGTGGCCGAAAAGGCCCGCACGGCCCGCTTCACGCTCGAAGAGATCCGCGGCGGGACCTTCACCGTGAGCAACCTCGGCGCCGTGGGCGGGGCCTACAGCACGCCGATCATCAATCATCCCGAGGTGGCGATCCTGCTGGTGGGCCGGGCCCGCTGGCTCCCCGTCATCCGCGAAGGCGAAGTCGAGCCGCGCTTCATGCTCCCCTTGAGCCTCTCCTACGACCACCGCCTGGTGGACGGCGCCACCGCCGCCCGATTCCTCAACGAAGTGATCGGCTACCTCCAGTCCCCGGGGAGGCTGCTGCTGGCATGAGGGGGAAGGGGCCAGGGTTCAGGGTTCAGGATGATAAGTGGCGCCCGTGGAA
>CAYSGY010000271.1:0-828 GCA_964430315.1 uncultured Planctomycetaceae bacterium | reverse complement strand
GCCGGGACCGCAGGTCTCCCTCGACGTTCCGGGAGACCTTCGGTCGGCAGATGTGCGGGGTCGGGAGAGCCGCGCACAGCGCTGTACGCGAAGCAAAGCTTCGGGGAGACGGGTTCCCAAGATGCGACTGGCCACCGGGGCGAACCGGTAGAATCGGCACCTGTTACCTCGCTATATTGATTGTCCGGAAGAAACGGGGCATGGCAAACGGTGTCGTGCATAATGGCGGCGGGTTGAGAATTCGGGTACTTCCGACAGTGGCGTACCTGGCGTACGTCTACGTCGCCAGCTACTTCTTGTTGATGGAGCCTTGCGTGCCGGCTTTTGATATGGAGACCAAGGAATGGACGTACCACTCCTCGTGCCGACTCGGCCCAGGTGACGTTTATCTGCCACCCGGTGGCTTCACTATGGCAGTCCCAACCCTATGCTGGGCAAATCGAGTATTCGAGCCTATCGACTGGACGCGACATCAATTCGTGCCGTCGGCCGATCCAGTAGTCCTGCTTCAACAACCGGCCGCTCACGTCATCGACCGCGTGACCGTTTTCTTCTTCCTCCTCGTCCCCGTTTGGGTGCCGATGGTGCTTTTCAGGGAACCCGGCCTGCGAAGCAACCTCAGGCCGCTCTTGGCTCTATTGCCGGCCGCGTGGTACACCGTGTTTGTCCTCTTCGAACCGTACAGCGCTACTGTGGTCAACTTCGCTATTGTAGTCATCGGTATGATCGGGGCGTTCGCCGCGCTTGCCTTTTCAACCCGCAAATGGAGACAACTCGTCAATGTCCCGTTGTGGCTTGTGTTATTTGTCGCGACATCAAGGGCCGTGT
>CAYSGY010000270.1:2207-7785 GCA_964430315.1 uncultured Planctomycetaceae bacterium | reverse complement strand
ACGGCTTCGACTACGACCTGTGGCTCGGCCCCGCCCCGTGGGCCCCCTCCAGTCCGCGGCGATGCGTCACGCCGTGGTGGTACTACGTTGCCGACTACACGATCGGCTTCGTGGCCGGCCAGGGGGTCCACTTCACCGATATCGCGCAGTGGGGCATGGACGCCGACGACACCGGCCCGGTGGAAATCGACGGCCGCGGCGTCATTCCCAACGACGGCCTCTGCGACACCGCCACCCGGTGGCACGTCGAGATGACCTACGCCAACGGCCTGAAGCTGATCTACGACGACGACCGGGCGTTCCCCATGGGCGTCATCTTCGAGGGGACCGAGGGCAAGGTGAACGCGCTCTGCGGCGGCCTTTCGACCGACCCGCCGTCGCTCATGAATACGACGTTCAAGGCGGGCGAGGTCCAGCTCCAACGCCCCCGATGGCACATCGCCGATTTCGTCCACTCGGTGAAGACGCGGGAGCCGACGGCCGCGCCGGTCGAGGCGGCCCAGCGGGCCACCTCGATCTGCCACCTGACGCACATCGCCGTCCTGCTGGGGCGCAAGCTCCGCTGGGACCCAAAGCGCGAGCAGTTCCTCGACGACCCGGAGGCCAACCGCCATCTCGCCCGGGCCATGCGCACGCCGTGGCACCTCTGAAACTCAACGGCCGTCCAAAGACTACTCCCCTCTCCCGTTGGACGGGAGAGGGGCAGGGGGTGAGGGCGTTTTGCGCCGCCCACCTACCGGAAGCAGATCGCAAAGAGGTCCGCTTCCTTCATGACGAACCGCAGACGGACGGGCCGGCCGGCCAGCTTGCTCAGGCCATCGCCGGATTTCCAGCGGACGACATGGTCGATCGCGTCGGCGGCGATCGGCAGGCAGTCGTCCAAGGCGAAGCCGGGCAGCGGCTTGCCGGCCGCGTCCTGCACCTCGACGCGCGTGGGGCCCTTGCTGACGACATTCACCGAGAGCTTCGATCCCGCGAAGGTCAGCGGTTTGGTCGTGAGCACGCCTTCGCCTCCGGCGTGGACGGAGACGAATCCGTCGGTGCGGAAGGTGAAGCGGCGCACGCGGCTGCCCGGGCCGGCATAGTACGCCTCGGTCGCATAGACCGACAGTTCGCGGTCGTTGCCGGGCAGTTGCAGGAGTCCCCAGGTCATGTAGTTGCTCCGGTTGCCGTCGCGGTCCTTCGGGGCCGTGATGGGGATGATCGCCTCGCTCCAGCGGCGGAACAGCACGCCGTCGCGGCTGCTCATAAAGACCGGCTCCACCTGCTGCGTCTTGGGCTGGAACCGTGTGGGGAAACCGATGAAGAGATGGGGCGCGCGGAAGTAGGGCATCACGGCGTTGGTGTAGAGGTGTTCGGCGGGCGAGTCGACGTACTGGAGATCGGCCTGATTCACCCAGTGAACGAAGTCCTTCGAGGTCGCCGTGCGGATGGCCCGGCATCCTTCCGGGCGCCAGCCCCGCTCGTCGGTGTAACCCGCGGTGAAGATCCGCCAGTACGCGCGGTACTCCCGGCGATGGCCGTCCCAGAAGGCGAGGTTCTGGGAATCGAACGCCCCGGCGGTGATCACGGCCGGCGACGTCATGGTCCAGCGGATCCCGTCCGGCGATTGGAGAGCGTTCAGGCAGTCCCGCTTCTTGCCTTGGACCAGGGTCGTCCCTCCGGCCAGGGCCTTGTAGCGGGCCTCGGCGGGGCAGGCCGGATTCGCGTCGCGAAACGGCGTGAAATTGTGCGTTCCCGCGCCGGCCCAGACGATGTTGTTCTGCTTGGATCCCTTGAACTCGAACAGGCCCAGCTCCGGCTTGGTCCAGGCGAGGCCGTCGCGGCTCTCGGCGAGGCATGTGACCTCGGGATGCGTCATGCGCTTCGTCTTCTCGTCGAAGTGCGAACCGCGGTAGTAGGCGAGGAAGCGGCCGTCGTCGGGGAAGATGGCGAAGTAGGCCGACGTGTTCCCCTCCCAGGGCCGGTCGCACACCAGCGCCACGTCGCGGGCCTCCGGCTTGTGGAGCTTCAACGCCGCGCCCTCCATGCCGGCGATGAGGAAATCGTCGACGAACAACTCGCGGCGCGAGCCGATCGCCACCGGCGACTCTGCTTCGCCGGCAAGGCTGAGCTGTGAAGCGGCAGGGGCGAGGAGCGTCCCGGCGGCGGTCGTTGCAAGAATCCGGCCAAGACATTCCCGCCGGCTGATCCCTGTTCGGTGCAATGCGGACATGGCGGTCTCTCCTTTCCTACTTCCCGTTGGCATTTCACAACCAAGTTGTGGCACAGCCGCCCTCGGCTGTGCTCCTGAGTCCCGTACAGCCGAGGGCGGCTGTGCCACATTCGCAGGATCGTCTCTTGCACGCGGCGTCAAGGCACCACGACGATGGCCTCGGTGAACTGCGGCAAGTCGCGATCGGCGTAATGGAGGTCGATGGGGATGACATAGCGACCGGGGGTGGCGCCGGCGGGAATCGGAATCGCGAGGCGTGCCCGGGCATCGGTCTTGGACGCCGCCTCGACGCGGGTCCAATCCGTCGTTCCGCCGCGCCACGCACGGGGCAGCACCGCGCGGCAGGCCAGCACCCGCCGGACCGCGGAGTGATTCGTGACCACCACGTCCAACGTCACCTTCTCCCCCGCCTTGGCATTCTGTTCGTAGGGGTAGCAGCGGACCCAGGGCTCGTCCATGCCGTAGTTCGCGTGGTCCCACGGGAAGAGTTCGCCGTAGAGCTTCTCGCGCTCGGCCAGGTTGGCCCGCATGAACCGGCATTGCTCCGGCGTGAAGTCGAAGGCCTTATCGACGTGGCAGTTGAAAATATGGGTGGGCCGCAGCTTCTCGATCAAGGCGATGCACCGGTCGAAGCCCACGCCGGGGCCGAGCCCGTTGCGGTTGTGGGCACAGTAGTCGTCGATGCCGCCCATGGTGAACGAATCGCCGACGAAAAACATGCGCAAATCGCCCGACTCGACGAGAAGCCCTGAGTGATACAGGGTCTGGCCCGGCAGATGGTAGGCGGTGAGGCGGAACTCGTGCCACTGCCAGGAGTCGCCATCCTTCGTGGGGCGATCGACGCGAGCCCTGCTGGGCGAGATGCACGGCAGACGCCACGCCAGCGGATCGGTGATCACCTCGGCCACGTGACGGTCGGTGATGCACGGGCAGTCGAACGCTTTCTGGAACTCGGGGATGGCATCGACGTGATCGTCGTGATAATGCGTGACCCAAAGCCCCTCGACGCCGGCGATTTCTCCCTGAGCCCGAAGCTGCATGATCCGCTTGACGACCTGCGGGGACCCGCAGTCCATCACGAACGCCGCCTTGTCTTTCGACACAAGCACCCAACTCGTGCCGAAATGCCGCAGGCAGGCCGGCACCGGCTTGCCCGGACGCATGGGCATGTGGTTCTTCCGGCCCTCGTACTCGGTGAACATCTTGGGGAAGTAATGCCGCAGGGCGGAGATGGCCACGTACTTGTCGTAGCAGGCGTCGAGCCGGCGGACGAGGGCGTCGATCGCCGCGGCGGGCTCGGCCATGATCCGGCCGTGCGAGGGAATCAGGCGGTCGGGCAACGCCTCCTTGATCCGCATCAAGCTCTTGACGAGTTGCGGCCGGGCCCCGAGGAAACCGTGGTAGTCGGTGGTCATGGTGCCTTTTTGAAGGCTGTAGAGTTCCCAGAGCTGGCCGGAATCATAGATGGCATCGCCGCAGAAAGCGAACCGCTTGCCATCGACCCGAACCACGTAGCTCACCGACCCGTCGGTATGGCCGGGCGTGGAGAGCACCTCGATCCCCGCCGGTCCCCACCGGATCGTCTGGCCATCGCCGGCCACGCCGCCGACCGGCACAGGCTCGGCGAGCATCAGGTGGTGCGGATGCTGGTTGTAGAGATGCCAACGGCTGGCCGGATTGGCCCAGTAGGCCGGCACCTTGTCGAAGTGGTCGCGCTCCTTCTCGGGGACGATCAGTCGCGTGCCGCCCTCGAGAAACGCGGCCGCCCCGCACGCCTGGTCGCGGTGATGGTGCGTGAAGAGGATCTGTTCGACCGCCGTGATTCCCCGTTGCCGGAGGAGGGGAAGCACGCGGCCATCGCCGCAGTCGAGGAGCAGGGCCTTGGGACCGTCGCGGAGGATGCCCACGTGGATCGGCCCGCAATACACCGCCAGATGCTCACTCAGGTCAACGACGTCCTGCGAGTGCGGAAGGCCGCCCGGCGCCGCAGCGCCAAAGCCCGGAACTTCGAGGCCGCCCCGGGCGGCCGCCAGGCCCGCCGCAGCCAACCCAACCCCGCGAAGAAACCCACGTCGGCAGTCACGTTTGGAGTCCATCGGCAGCCCTCACGACTCGGACACTTCATTCTGACGCCTTCTCGCCGCCTCAAGGGTATCCGAGGGACGAGGCCATGTACACAAGGCAAGGTCGAGCGAACGGCGCGGGGAGAAGCTGAGCGTCGGGGCCCGCTTCTCTTGCCGTCGTGGGGGCGGGCGCAGGCCAGGCCAGGTGCGGGCCGGGCGGCGGCCAGGCCCCCACGGGAGTGCGTCAGCCGGCGCACGATTGCCGCAACTGCCACTGGCGGTCCCAGCGCTCGTACTGCGGATCGCCGCGGCGGAAGGTGAAGACGGCGTCCGGCAGACGCTCGCCCCGTTTGTCGGTCGAGTGAACGCGAACCAAAACGGCGCCGTCGGAACGGCGTTCAAGATCCCAGGACTGCGGTTCCATGTTTAACTGTAGCGAATGATTCGGGACGCGGCAAAGCAAGTCAGCCGGTCTACGGTGGGGTCGTATGGGGGAGGACCGATCCGCCATGCGGAGGAAGGACTTCGCGCTATTCTAGCGTTCTTCCCGACAAAATCCAGCCCGATTCCGCCAGGCCCCCTCCAGTTCCAGGAGACGGCGTTTTGTGGCCAGGCCGCCTGGCCCGGAGTAACCGTGGAGCCCGCCGTCGGCGCCCAGCACGCGGTGGCAGGGGATGATCAGAGGAATCCGATTGGCCGCCATGCAACGGCCGACGGCGCGGGCCGCACCGGGAGCCCCGGCCTTTGCTGCAAGTTGCCCATAGGAAAGCGTGCTCCCCCACGGAATGCGGCGGCAGGCATCGATCACCCGACGCTGAAACGCGGTCGCGTCGCCTAGGTCGACCTCGATATCCAGGAACGAGTCCTCCGCACCGGCGGCGTAGGCTTGGAGCCTCGCCACAAGCCCACGATTCCACGGGCATCGCGGCGTCTCGACCCGCGAGGGGAGACGCAGGGCGCGGACGGCACGATCGGCCGACGGGCAGCCGAACGCGAGTCCTTTCAGGACTGCGTCGCGGCCCAGGATCGCCATCCATCCCAGGCGGCTTTGAAAAGTCCACACTTGATGGACCAGGCAGGATCCCACCAGACACCTCACGAAAGCGGAAAGCCGAAAGCGGAAAGCGGAAAGCCGAAAGCGGAAAGCGGAAAGCGGAAAGCCGAAGCCCCAAGTCCAAAGCCCCAAAACCCAAGTCCAAAGCCCTCGCCGACTGTCCCCGGAGTGCATTATCGGGTCGCTCCGGCATCGTGGCTACGTGCCCGTGTCGATTTGGGTGCCCCCATGACTAAGTGGGTCATA
>CAYSGY010000270.1:0-2193 GCA_964430315.1 uncultured Planctomycetaceae bacterium | reverse complement strand
TGTATACCCGCCGAGGGGTCGCTTTGACAGTTCCCGGGCGCCAGCCCTATACTACAGCAGTCGGAGAAACAGCTTCTCGGTGGCACGTAATCCCTCGATTGGCTGGATAGCCGCGACCTTCTCAACGAAACAGGGACTCCCTGCATGAACCGTTACAGTTCCTTGTGCGACGATTTCTATATCAATCTGAATCTCAGCACGGAGATGGAACTGCCCCACAACCGAGAGACGATCCTTCACTTCTTCGAGCGGCTCCAGAAGAGCTACCCGACGATGCGCAACTTCTACTGCCGGGAGCGGGGGGACTTCGTGCTCGAGGAGGATAAAGACCAGGGGGCCTATCGCTGGTGTACGATCGAACCGCGCCGGATCTGCTCGGGCCAGGTCAATCCCACGACGACTTCGGAGGCGCTGGACCAGCACCGGCTGGTTCTGGAGTTGGCCCCCTACACGCTTACCGTCAGCCCGTTGGATTGCGAGGCCCTCGACCTGCTCTACGGCTTCGATTTCACGTACCGGGGAAACCACAACCAGGTGGTCGCCGAGGCCCTGGGGGTCCCGCCGCCCATGGAACGGCTCCTTGAAATCCCCGGGACCACCGTGATCAACCATGAGCCCTCCGTGACGATTGCCCTGGACGAGGAATGCCGCCTCCAGTGCCGGGTAAGCGTCGAGACCCGGACCAACGCCTACCAGGTCCGGACCGGTGAGTTCCCGGAGGAGCAGTTGAGTGTCTACGTCACCGCCCGGCAATACGGCAGCCTCGCCGCGGACCGCACCTTCTCGGAGATGCTCGACAAGTTGAACGAGGTTTGCCAGGAGATCCTGGAGAACCACGTGATCGATCACGTGCTGCGTCCGTTGGCGCGGACCATCGCGATGAAGTGACCGGCACGATCGGCGTTCCTGGCGATTCGCGGACAGGCCTGGGACTGGCTCCGGTGAACGGCTGGACGCCGCGTCACAATAGGCTGTTCCATTCGGGTGGCACGCCCTCAAAGGGCGTGGCGAATCGCCGAGTTCGACACTTACGCCCCCCACGCCCTTTCAGGGCGTGCCACCCGCCGTGAGAATCGTTCAAGTTGTCTTGATTGGTTCACAGCGGCTTGACGGTGGTGACCCAAAGAAAGGGCTTGCCGGCCTCGTCGAGGCGGACTTCGCCCTTCAGCCCGGCCTGGGAAAGGACCTTGCGGAGCAACTGGTTCGACGTGATGCGGCTCTGCGGGGAGTTGACTATCTTCTTGCCCGGTTCGATCCCGTGACGCGCCAGGGCGTTGTGATCGAAGAGGAAGGGGAGTTTCAGGCGTTTGGCCATCGCATCCAGCACCGTGGTGACGGGCACCTCCTGGATATTCGCGTTGAACGACTCATACAGTGCCGGAAGGATGCGAGGGAGGGGCTTTTCAGGCGGCCAACCCACCGGCCAGACATCCGTGCCGCGCTTCGCAGCAACGACGCGGTACTCCAGCCCGGCCCGGCCCTGAGATTGGGGCACCAGCCCCAAGCCGGCCGGGCGCAGCAGGCACGCCAGAGCCGTCCCGCACGAGAGGCCGGAAAGCTCTTCGGCAACCTTGCTCTCTTCGTCGGAGTCCGGAAGCCGGGCCTCGATCCGCAGCGGCACAGTCAACTGCTCGCCGATCTTCCGCACGACGGCGGCGCGGTCGGCGTCCTTCGTGGAAAATCCGACCGGTTGGGCGAGGTCCCTTATGGCCTTCTCGAAGTCCTCGGGGCGGAGCCCGAACGCCCCACGCGGCTCCTCGTGTTTCTCCTCGATCCCTTTCTCGGCCAGTTGCGTGAGCCACCGGGCGACTTGAGGGGCCTCGGCCAGCCGGAACCGCCGACCCGGGAAAACGAGTTCGTCGCCGGTCGTGATCAGCCCCGTAACGACATAGGTCACGTCCGGCTGGTTGCCCAAGACTTCGATCCCCACCTCCTCGGGAGAGCCCGCACGGATTCGGAGGTCGGAAACCCCGGCGTCCGACAGTGCGCGGAGCCAGGCCTGCTGGCTGGTGATGCTGGCCTGTTTGTCGGCAAAGAGTTCGAGCTTCACCCGCCCAGCCCCTTCCACCGAAGCAGGCGAGCGAAGGCCCAGGGCGACCAGGCACCCTAGCACAGCCGCCTGTCGTGTCCATCGGAGGAGGGACGGACCGCAAGGCGGGCAACAGACGAGGCGACGGGGTGAAATCATGGTAT
>CAYSGY010000269.1:0-7828 GCA_964430315.1 uncultured Planctomycetaceae bacterium | reverse complement strand
GATCACGGCGATGTCGTCCAGGGTCAGGCCGGTCTTCGCCAGCAGCTTCTGCACGGCGAGCGTGGGCGATTCGGGCATCATCGCCGGATGGGTCCGCACCTCGGCCTTGGCGACGAACTGGATAACGACCTCGGGCCGCGGGCTGAGCTGCCGGGCCTTCTCCGGGGTCGTGACCAACAGGGTGGCCATCCCGTCCGACGCGTGCGTCTGCATCCCGGTCGTCACGCAGGTATCCAGCTCGCGCATCTGACGCAGGGCATCCAACGTAAGCTTGCGGACCCCGAGGTCCGCGTCGATCCTGCCGAGCGGGCGGCCCTGCACGTTCAGCACGTCGAGCGGCACAAGGACGCGGTCGAGGAAGCCCGACGCCTTGGCGTCGAAATACTGCTGGTACCGGCAGAACGTGAGGTCTTCCACTTCTCTCCGGTCAAGACGGTACTTTCGGGCGGCGTTGCCGGCCGTGGTGATCATCGCCTTGCCGGCCGCCGGATCGAACCCGAAATTGTCCCAGACGTCGCTCAACGCCATGGTTCTCTGGTGGGCCCGGCGTTCCGGGAACACGCCCACGGGCGAGTCGCTGGTGCGGTCGAAGGTCAACACGCCCACGACGTCGTCGGCCCCGCTCTCGACCTCCGCGGCGGCGAGCACGACGGCCTCCAGCCCGGTCGCGCACGCCTGCTCCATGTGGAACCCCGGGATGCGGCGGCCCAGGCAGCTCGCCACCAAGGGGGCGTTCCAGAACTTCCAGTGCCACGGCACCGTGGAACCGATGATGAGGTAGTCCAGCGCGCTGGCAGGAACCTTCCTGACGGCGAGGATCCGGTTCATCGCCTCGCCGGCAAACTGCCCGATGTTGACCTCGGCCAGCGCGGAAGTCTGCCACGCTGGGAAGTAACTGCTCCCCCAGGTCCCATAGGGGATCCTGGCTCTTGGGAACATGGTAAGACGCTCTTTCATCAAGTCCCTCCTCGGTCGGTAAGCGGATTCTGTAAGCGGGCGGTCTTCCCGTCGCAAACATCCGCAGAGTATCAGGAAATGTTCTCGTGGCGCAGCGACTGCTTGATGAGAATGCCGCAGTTCTTCTGGAAGAAGCCCAGCGGCAAGAGCGGCGTCTTGGCGTGGACCTCGGCGCCGAGTTCCTCGGCAAGTTGGCGGACCGGGATGCCGGCGCGGGTCCGCTCGCAGATCCGTCCGTGGTAGGCCTCGCTATCGGCGATGCAGTCGCGGAAGTAGGAGGCCACCTCGTCCCGGCCGCGGATCGCGGCGTTGTGGCTGAGACAGAGCACGTCGGCCTCCAGGGCGGCGAGCCGCCGCATCGAATCGACGTACTTGCCGTAGTCGGTGAAGTAGTTGGGCCACCAGGCGTTCTCGCCGGCGAAGTAGTAGCCCGTGGCGTCGGAGACGATCAGGACGCCGGCCTTCGGTTCGTGGAAGCTGAGGCTGCAATCGCTGTGGCCGGGGGTTTCGAGTACCGTGAAGGAGATCTCCTCGACCGTGACCGCGTCGCCTTCCTTGAGCACGCGATCCACGGCGATTTGCTTCTCGGCGAGCGGCTCAGGCCGGTGTTCCTCGCAGATCGTGCCCGACCCCAGAAGCGACCCGGTCAGCATCTGATCCATCTCGCAGAAGGCGGCGATGGCCTTCTCCACGGCGAGCGTCTTGGCCGCGATTGCCGAAGCGAGCACGGCCGCCTGGGGAAACAAGGCCCGCATGGCGGGCACGGCCATGACGTGGTCGGGATGGGCGTGGGTCACGACGACCTGCTTCACCGAGTCGCCGGCAATGCCCAGCCCGGCCATCTGCTCGCCGAGCACCTTGCCCATCGCCCCGACGCCCCCCTCGAACACGGCCGCCTCGCGCTCGCCCTTGACCAGATACAGCGGATACGGGTTCGTGCCCAGCATCCAGAGATTGTCGAGGATCGCCACCGGAGGGTCCTTGATGAGCATGTACAGGCTCCTATTGAGAGAGGAGTGGGAGAGGGGGAGAGAGGGAAAGTGGGAGAAAGGAGACGCTCGTAGCCCGCCACGGGCTTCCGTCTCCCCCTCTCCCTCTCTCCCCCTCTCCCTCTCTCATCTTTCAGTCTTTTTCCGCCGCCTCCAGCGCGAACAGGGCCGCTCCGAAGGCGCCCGCGAACTGCGGGTCGGGCGGCACCAGGGCCTCCTGGCCGAAGGTCTCGCCCATGAGCCGGGCCAGGATCGGATTGTGTGCGATCACGCCGCCGGTAAGGACCAGGGCCCCTTGGGGCGCGTCCATCTCCTGGATCCGCTTCACCACGGAGCGGAACGCCCCCTTCACGATGTCCTCGACCTTCTCCCCGGCCCGGATCCGCTCCAGGATCTCGGTCGCCGTGAAGACCGTGCAAAAACTCCCCAGCGTCACTTCCTTGGTCGAGCGCTCGGCCATGCCGTTGAGTTCGGCGACGGGCAGGTCGAGCCGGTGGGCGATCTCTTCAAGGAAGGCGCCCGTGCCGGCCGCGCACTTGCGGTTCATCTTGAAGCTGGTGCGCCGTCCCTCGCCGTCGAGGTGGATCACTTTGCTGTCCTGGGCCCCGATATCGATCACGGTGACCGGCCGGCGGAAATAATGAAAAGCCCCTTTGCCGTGGCAGGCGATCTCGGTCATGGTGCCTGCGGCCCAGGCGACGTTGTCGCGCCCGTAGCCGGTGGAGACGGCCCGGACCACGTCGGCCTGCGCCAGTCCCGCGGACGCAATCGCCTCGGCCAGAGACCGCTGGGCGGTGGCCACGTAGTCGATGCCCGAACTGCGGACCGTCTTCGCCACGATCCGCCGCTGGGCGTCGATCAACACGAGCTTGGCCCGGCTTGCGCCGATGTCCATGCCGACGTAATAACGCATCGAACGACTCTTGGTCACGTATCGGAAGAGGAAGCCGTGTCAGAGACCTTCTTCGGAGAAGCCCCCTGCAATCTGGAGAATCCTGGACCGAAAGAGGTTCCTAACACATTCTCCGGCCCGAACGCTCTTGCCCCGAAGGGGCGAAACATGGCTCTCGTATTCCGCCCCTTCGGGGCTGATTGCCGCTGCGGCCCGCAACCACACTCCCGCATATCCATTTCGCTGTTCTTTCCCTTCCGGACAGGACCAGCATCCATGAGACGCTCACCGCTCTGCCGGCCAACTTCCGACTTCTCTACGTACCGGCCGTTCTCCTGCCCCCTACCCCTGGGCCAACTGTTCCACGAACGCCTCGATATTGGTGCGGGTCTGCTCTTCGGAGTAGAGCCGCAGGTCGTTGAGGTCGCCGTGGACGATCAGGAAGGGCTTGCCCGTCTTCTTATGGACCCTCTGCGCCAGTTCGTAGCGGCAGTTCGAGTTGTTCGGGCAGGTCTTCGCGTCGTGATACAGGACGCCGTCGATGCGGTACTTGGCGACCATCTCGTCGATGTACCGTTCCTTGCGGTCGTCGGAGCGGCAGATGAAGATGCTGCTGTAGGCCCGGGCCATGCTGCGGAACGGATCGGCCGGATCGAGGGCCTCGAAGATCCAACTGTTGCAGTAGGTCGAGGCGACCACGCACGTCTTCAATTCGGCGAACTGCGTGGAGAGACTCTTGAGTTTGCCCCAGATCGGCATCCCTTCCCAGTAGATGCGGAACCGCTCGCCGGGCACGGCCGGCACGTTCTGCGCGACTCGCTCCTTGAGCTCCGCCAGGAGCAGCCGGTAGTAGTCGACCGCGTCCTGGGTGCCGCGGAGGACGACGGCCGGGCCCATCTGGATCGTGTCGTCGAAGAAGGTGATCGGCGCGGGGCAATGGGCCGCCGTTTCCAGCACCGCCTTCCAGAGCACGGTGCACTGCCGCGACAGGTCGATCGTCTCGCGGAGCCGGTCGGGATCGAGCTTCGCGCCCGCCACCTCTTCCAGCGGGGCGACGAGGGCCTCGATCTGCGCGCCCACGTAGTCGACCAAAGCGTCGTCGACCTCTCCGATCGCACGCGGCGTGTGGATGCCCATGCAGGGGACATTCCACTCCCGGGCGTAGAACTGGAACCAGTCCTTCACGTCGCGGCACTGGTTCGTGTTGAACACGAGCACGTCGGCCTTGGGGGGCCCGGGCAGCTTCATCTTCTGGATCGGGCTCTCGCCCTTCAGGTGGGCGCCGATGTCGCTGGTGAGATAGGAGCAGATGTCGGGCGAGAAGCCGCGGGCGTTGGCCAAGGGGATCATGTCGGTGGCCATGCGCGACGCCCCCAGCATCGCTCCGTGGTTCTCGGGGAAGTAGACATTGAACCCGAGGGCCTGGAGCAACTCCGCGGGTCCGACGCTGGTGCACCAGGCCGTCTTCTTCCCGCGGGCCGGGTCTTGGCAGAGCGAAGTGAAGTATTTGCCCATCACCACCTTCATGGTGTTGGTCGCCTCAAAATCCTTCCGCTCCTGAACGGTTGACATGATCAACTCCTGGATCGGTGTAAGACAGGGAAAAGGGGGAAAAAGGAAAAAGGGGAAAGAGACAATCTCTTCCCTTTCCCACTTTTCCTTTTTTCCCTTTTCCCTTGTTTACACCTTCTTCAGTAACTCTGGTCTCAGGCAATCGCACGGTTCGTAACGTGGGCCGTACCGGGCCGTAAGGTCCTCGAGTTCGGCGAGAACCTGACCCAGCCCGAGGTCGCGGGCATAGCGCATCACGCCGCCGCGGACGCCGGGGAAGCCGACCCCGAGCACGGTGGCGAGGTCCACGTCGGACTCCGACACCGCCACCCCTTCCTCTACTACCCGGAATGCCTCGGCCACCATGCGGAACACGAGTCGCCGCACAAGGTCTTCCCGGCCGGGGCAGAGCGGCGTGCGACCTAGTTCTTGTTGTACTCCGAGGACGACCTGTTCGGCAACACCGCTGGGGTGGGGCGTGGTATCGCCGGGGGCGTACTGGTAGACACCGGAGCCCGTCTTTTGGCCTAAGTGACCCGCCTCAACCAGCCGAAGGAGCACCGCGGGGACGGGACCGTGGCGCGGAAATGCCTGGCCCAGCACGCGGTCGGCGCCGGCGATGATGTCGAGCCCCGCCAGATCGGCCACGGCCAGCGGGCCCATCGGAAAGCCGAATTCGACCATGGCTGCGTCGATTTCCAGGCCAATAGCCCCCTCTTCCAGGAGCCAGAACGCCTCCTTCAAGTAGGGCAAGAAGACCCGATTGACCAAAAAACCCTCCCGGTTTCGTACCAGCACCGGACGCTTGCCGATCCGCCGGGCGAACTCCATCGCGGTCGCCAAGGGGCCCGGCGGCGTGGTTTCGCGGCCGATGATCTCGACCAGCGGCATGTGGTGGGCCGGATTGAAGAAGTGCATCCCGATCAGGCGTTCCGGGTGACGGAGCCCTTCGGCCAACCCATCGAGGTTGATGGTCGAGGTATTCGTGGCCAGGATCGCTTCGGGCCGGCACACCGACTCGATCTGGCCGAGCACCCGGCGTTTCGTGTCGAGGTCTTCAAAGACGGCCTCGACCACCAGGTCCGCGTCGGCGACTTCTTCGATGTCGTGCGCCACGCGAAGCAACGCGAGCGTCCGATCCCGGTCCTCGGGCCCGAGCTTCCCCTGGGCGACCCGTTTCTCAAGCGACGCGGCGATCTTCCGGCGACCCTTCTCCACGGCCTCGGGCCGCTCCTCGACGACAACCGTCGGAATCCCTGCCACGACGATCGCCTGGGCGATGCCGGCTCCCATGGTGCCCATGCCCACGACCGCCACGCGTGCGATGTCCGAAGGATCAGAGACGAGGGATGAGGGATGAGAGCGGGACCCGGTAGCGTTGTTTGATCCACCCGACTCCGCGTCTGCAAGCCTTCCCATCTCCGCGTCTCTCAATCCCTCATCTCTCGTCGCTTATCCTTCATCCTTGTCTACATTACGAGCGTGATCTTGAGCGAATCCTTGCTCTTTTCGGGATGGGCGTACATTTCAAAGGCCTCGGCGGCCTTGGCGAAAGGCATGCGCGGAGTGACCATGGCGCCGAGGTCGACGCGGCCCTGCACGATCATGTCGACGGCCGTCTGGAAATACTCCATGCACTCCGGGCCGTTGGAGGTGAGGATTTCCAGCTCGCTCATCACGGTCTGGAACCAGGGGAACTCCTGCTTGTCGTAATGGGGGATGCCGAAGACGTAGAGGCGCCCTTGGCGCCGCGCCAGCTTGACCGAGGTGCAGACGGTGTCGATGTGCCCGACCGCCTCGACGACGAAATCGCCCATATGCCCGCCGGTCAGCCGCTTGACGCCCTCGGCCGCGTCTTCCTTCGACGCGTCGATCACATCGGTCGCTCCGAACCGCTTGGCCCAAGGAAGCCGCCACGCCACGTCGTCGATAGCGATCACCTGCTTCGCACCCATGCGGCCGAGGAGTTGTGTGAAGATCAGGCCCATCGGCCCCTGGCCCAGCACGACGCACCGCTGGTTGATGACCGGACCGGTGCGGACCATGGCCCGGAGCACCGTGGCCAGCGGCTGCGCGACGATCAGGGCCGGGACGTCGGCCGGGCTGGCGGGCAGGCGTGCCAGGCCCGCCTCCTTGGAGCGGATGAACTCGGCGAAGCCGTTGTAGTCCTCGGGATGGGCCAGCACCAGCGTGCCCGGCTCCCAGCCGGCGATGCGCGACTCGACGATCGTGCCGATGTTCTCATGCCCCAGCCAGCCCGGCGGGCTCTTGCTCACCGCAGGGGCCCAGCGGCCTTCGCCGAGGTACGGGCCCATGTTCGTCCCGCACAACGCCACGTAATGGCATTGCACCAGCACCTCGCCCTCCCAAGATCACGCAAGGTCATTCAGGAACTCACGCCTGGAAGAAGGAGCTCCCTCCTGCTGTCTATCAGAATCGCAAAGGCGATGCAAGAGGTGATGACGGTCCGGGCCGAACGGATCGCGCGGGAGACCAGATCCACTCAGCGCGCCTGGCGAGAGAGAATCTCCGCGCGGGCAGGAGCCCTCACGTCTGGCTCCGTCGGCGGGCCGGGAACGCGAAGCGGCGGACGTTGGGCGGGGCGAGGTGGGCCCAACGGGCAACCAGATCGGCAAGTTCGCGGTCCATCCAGCGGCTGAACCGGCGATACGCCGCCCGCTTGACCAGGAGTTTCGATCCGGCCTGCTCGCGGCCGTGTGGACCGTCCAGGTTGTCGGAGAATTCGTCCTCAGCCATGACTCCCCCCACTGCCCTGCTGCGGCCGCGACGCCTCGTCGTCCATCCGTCGCTCGCCGCAGGCCGCGGCACCATTCACCTTTCTGTACGGAGGACACGCCCGGTGAGTTCGGGTTCGCGGCAACCGAGAGCGTGCCGCTTGTGAGGGTAAGGGCAGCGGTATCCAAGAGGCACACCCGGCGAAGCCAGAGAGTCCGCCGGGTGTGCGAACCGCAGTCCGCAGCGACATTCGCTGCGGGGTAGCTCAGCCCCCGGATGCAGCGGGGGCCGAGCAGTCGGGAGGACGGTTGTTAAGTCCGAAAGGGACTAAGGCCTTGGGTCTCGTGGTGCCCGATCACCTCTGGCATCGGGCCTGCCGTCGTGGCGTGGGGGACGGGGGCGTGCCGGTTCGGCCTCAGGACGCGGTCCCGGGCCGTCCTTCTCCCGAAGCACCTTCGCCACTTCCTCGCGGACCAACTTGGCCACCAGCTTTCTCAGGTCTTCTTGTTTCGGGCCGCCCAAGGCCTGAGGCGACGGGCCGGCCGTTGGGCCGCGCCACCAGCCCATGGCTGGCGGACCGCCCATCTGATGCCAACCCATGGCAAATCCGCCGCCCATGACTTGCCCGCGGCCCATGCCGAAACCCGGGCCGGGGCGAGGACCAGGCCCCCGGCCGGTCGCAGGACCCGTCGGCCGCGGTTGG
>CAYSGY010000268.1:0-7832 GCA_964430315.1 uncultured Planctomycetaceae bacterium | reverse complement strand
GCATCTGTTCCGCGATTCCCAGGGCAAGGGGCGAATCGAGGTGGACCTCTTCGGGCCCCAGCCGGCGGGACGAATTCCCGGGGAGCTTCTGCATTATGATCTGGAGAAGGACCTCGCGCTGTTGAAGGTCCGCACCAGCGTGCCGGTTCGGGCAGCGCGGATCGCCCCGCCCGGTTTCCAGATCGCCAAGGGGGCCCGCGTCGTCAACGTCGGCTGCAACAACGGCGAACTGCCCACGGTGCGATCGGCCCACGTGACGGCCCTGGACAAGTTCCTCGGTCCGGCCAATCTCGTCGTCTCCGGTCTGCCGGTGCAGGGGCGGAGCGGCGGAGGCCTGTTCACGACCGACGGCCTGGTGATCGGCGTGTGCAACGCCGCGGTGCCGACCGACAACGAAGGGCTCTATGCGGCCCTCGCCTCGATCCACGCGGAACTCGACCAGACGGAGCTTCCCTTCGTCTATCGCCGGCCGAGCGTCCGCCCTGCGGCGGAGACGGCGGTCGCCGCCACCGACATGCCCTCGATGCCCAAGCGGATGCCGCCCCCCTCCGATCTGGTGCGACTGACCGAGGCCTCCGGACCCCCTCCGGCCCCGCCCGCGACCCAGCAACCGGCCGGGCCATCGCAGCCCCTCACCCCCGACGAGCAGGCCGCCCTGGAAGAGATCCAACGGCGAAGGGTGGAAGGCGCGGAACTGATCTGCATCATTCGCTCGCGGACCGATCCGCAGGCCCGCAGCGAAGTCCTCGTGCTCGACAAGGTCTCGCCCGGCTTCCTCAGGCAACTCACCGCCGAGCCACCCGCGCGTCCCGAACCTCCCCCCGCAACCGCCCCGCGGAGCCTACCGCTCGGACAGACGGTGGACCAGAACTCGTCGCTTGCAGCACCGGCTTCGGGCTGGTGGCCGCGATGGCTGGAAAACGGCTACCAGGGCAGCTAGGTGGAACCGTCCAGGCATGTAGGTCAGGCTTTCCAGCCTGACCTACAGCAGGCGTTTCCACTTAGCGTGACCTGCCCGACGGGAGTCCCCGTCAAGACAGCGTCTATTCGACCGGGGCCGGAGGCGCGGAGAGCTTCGCGTCGATGACCTGGAGGATCTGCGAGATCTCTTTCTTCTTGCTCGCGTCGGGTTGGAGGTCGAGGGCTTCTTTCAGCCAGCCTTGGGCCTCCTCCAGGATCGCATCGGTTGCGTCGCGGTTGGCCCCGGCGAGCAGCGAGGCCATGGAGGTGACCAAGCGGCCTCCGTAGAGCCGATACGCGACCGCGTTGGCGCCCTGCGGGGTCAGACGCACGGCCTCGCGTATGCACTTCACGAACTCGTTGACGTGTCCAATCTGGTCCTCCCCGCCGAGCAGCATGCGGAGGTGGGCTTCGGCCAAATGGTATTGTGCACTGGCGCGCTCGCTGGCAGCCATCGCGACCTCCAGGGCCCGTTTCGCATCCGGCAGCGCCGCCTTAGCGTGTTTCAACGTGGCGGGATCGAGCTTGCCGTTTTCGTCGAACTTGCAGAGTGCCAGGTGGCACGCCGCCCGTCCCAGCAGAAGGCCCACATCGGAGGAATCGGCCTGTATGAGATCGCGCGGGAGTCCTGTGTCGTAGGCCTGCACGGCCCGGTCGTACTCTTTCTTCAGCCAGAAGGAGAGGCCCTTGATCCGCGCCACTTGCTTGGCCGGGATCACGAATTGTCCGGCCGACTCGCCTTTGAGCACGTCGGCCCGCTCCTCCGCGGTCTTAAGGAGCTGGACAACCTCGGGGTCATCATACTTGCGGGTGCGGGACGATAGGAGGCGGTCCGCGTGCGTGATGGGCAGCATCGCCCACGCGTACACATAGGCAGCCCTGCTGGACGCCCCGAGCCGTTTCGCCTGGTCTCTCGCCTTGGCCAGGCTTTCGTCGGCCTTCGCCCAATCGTCCTGTTCGGCGTAGATGTCGCCCAGGTAACGCAACGCCTCGATGCGGTCCGAGTCTTTGACGGCGAAACCGATCGCCTTCTCCAGGTCGCCCCTGCATTTCCTCAGGAGGGAATCCCGGTCCCGGAAGCCGAAGTCCTGCGGGCTGAGCCGCGATTGGACCAGGGCCTTGTAGTGACAGCGGGCGAGACTGCAAAACGCCTGGGCCGAGAGCGGGTTCTGCTCCAGCACCTGGGAGAATCGCTTCTTGGCCTCCAGGTAGTTCACCTTCGGGTCCTCGCCCACCTGGGACGCCAGGTCCTCATAGATGTTTCCCAGCAGGAGGCGAGCCTCGTCGCCGTAGTCGTGCTCCAGTTGGGCGGCGTCGCCGGCGAGCGTGCGGGCAAGGTCGAAGTGCTGCTGCTTCGCTTTCTGGTCCGTCTCGAAGTTGCCGAGCCACAAGTGGGCATTGGCCAGATTCAGCATGTAGCCCGGGAACTGCTTGTGACCCTTGGGGCAATTCGTCATCGCCGCCTTCCCGGAGACGATCGCGTCGGCCAGGTCCTTGAGGATCCGGTCCCGCTTCGACTGCTCCTGCGCCCGCATGAACAGCGCGTAAGCCCGGACACCCAAGGCCGTGTGCAACTTGGGTTGGACCTTCAGAGCCGCATCGGCATCGGCGAGGACTTCGGCCGCATTGAAGTCGGACTTGTACGCCCGCGCGTTTCCGCGCAGCACGTAATAGTCGACGAGCCGGGCCGTGTCCTCCTTCCCCTTGGGATCGAGATCCATGGCCCGGGTGGCCTGGCTCTCGATGGCGTGGTACACGCTTGGCACAGACTCCGGGAAGGGCCACTCGACGTCCTTCTGGTTGTCGAGAAACTTGGCCGCGGCCCCGGAGAGTTCCGAAACCAGTTCGCCCGTACCGGGCTTCGAGGCCACGGCCTGGAGTTCCGAGGCCTCGATCACCGGCTGCAACACGGCCTTGTAGAGGGCCGCCGCCTTCTGCTTCCTCGAGATCTTGCCCGCCTCGTCCTTGCTGAATTCCCCGAGAAGCTGGGTTGTGGCCCGGATCGCCGCCGCCCACTGCGGGTCGTCGGCCGGGAGCTTCGCCAGACCCGGCTGCTGCCAGAAGCCGCTCACCCCGGCGAAAAGGAGAGGCAGCAGGTCGGGCTGCATGCTCGCATCGCGGAGAGGAAGCAGATCGCGGGCCAGCGACCACGCCAACGCGCTTTCCGGCTTCGCTTCGTGACAGGCCGCCAACACGAGGCTGGCCTTCAACTCCGGGTTCTCGCCGGCGCCGGGGAGCTTGCGGGCGGCCTTCAACAGCACGGCATACTCTTCCGCCTCGGCCGGGTCCGCGAACGGATTGAACGGAACCTGGTCGAGCCGGTTCCAGGGACGCGCCTGCTCGCGACGCTTCTGCGCCGCCTCGACGATCAGACCGACCACCGCCCCAGCCCGGTCTTGGGCCTTGAGGATCGCGTCCTGGCCTTCGAGGGCGGGCACCAGACCGGTCAGCTCGCGGACGATCTCGCTCCACGCAGGATTTGGGGCCGCCCTCAACGCCCGGCACCACAAATAGCGGCCGTAGGCGGGCTGCGCCTTCAGAAGCTCCGCCCGAATCGTCACAAGATGGTCGCGGACCGAGGCGGTCTCTTTCCCGAGGGCAAGCATGCACTCGACGCGCCACCCCTTCACCAGCAACTCGTCGGCGGCGCTGACCGGCTCTCCGGATTGCCCCTTGTCCAACTTTTGCCACAGGCTGATGAGACCCCAGTCATCCTGCGACGGACCTTGCGGCTCGAAAACGCGCAGGGCGATCCTTCGCTCCAACACCGCGCGGAGTGCGACGGAAGTCTCCGCGTAGCCGGGGAATTTCTCTCGCACCGCCTCGAGCCAGGCCGCCGCGCGCTGCAAGTCCTTCGACTGCTCGGGATAGGCGGGAGCGGCGGCGAGCTTCGCCAGCGCTGCGGGCACCTCTCGGGTCACAAGCGGCACGTTACTCAGGTCGGTCACGTCCCAGCCATCCGGCCTGGCTGCCGGGAATCGCGTCTCGACCAAGGACAGCAATTCCCGGGGCGAGTCGAGGGCCTTCCGGATCGCCGCGATCTCGGGGGGGGGGGGCATCGACGAAGCGCCTGAGGACGACGCACCCGAGATCCTCGCCAACTCCTGGCTTTCCCATGGAGTCAGGTCCCAGGGGGCGGCGGCCTTCCCCGTCTGCTTGGCCAGCTTCTCGCGCGGCTTGAGCTTCGTGATCACCTGGAGCACGTCCAACAAATAGGCTTGATCCGCCGGAAGACTGCCCATCTTGTCGAGTGCCCGCAGGTCGTCCTTGGCATCCTTCAGGTCCTTCTCCGACTTCGTCTGTTGCCCAAGACGAACCAGGAGCCGCGCGCGGAGCAGCTTGGCCGCGGCGGCCTCGGCCGGCTCCGGCGACGCCTTAAGGAATCCGGCAACCTGGTCCTTGAACACGTCGGCCCGGTCGCTCTTGTCCCAGTTGCCACGGATCCACGCGAACCACTGCCCGCGAAGGTCCTTTTCCCATGTCCCGGCCTTCTCCTGGGAGATCTTCTTCTGCGCGACGGCCTCGTCGAGCCGTTGCTTCGCTTCGGAGAACCTGGCGGCGTCGCGAAGCTCGGAGATGGATTTATCGAGAGCGTCCATCGCTTCCCCCCGCCGGCCCTTCTCGATCTCTTCACGCAGCTTCTCGATCTCGGGCGACTTGGGGAACAGCTTCACGAGAGCGTGGTCGAGCGATTTCTCGGCCGCGGGCCAGTCCTTCTTCTTGAGCAGTCCCTTGAATTGCTCGCTCCACGCCGTCTCAAGCCGGCCCTGCCGCGACTGGAGTTCCTGCTCGGTGAAGAGGCCCATCGGGGCGGCGTCGAGCGACGTCTTGGCGGCGTCCCATTCTCCTTTCTCGACCGATCCGTTGAATCCCTCGTCCCACTTCTGTTGGCGCTGCTTGCGCACGACGGTCCGCTTCTGGTCGATCTCCGACGGCAGGAAGAGCCCGGGCGGGACGCTGGCCGTCATTTCTTCCGCGGCGGGCCATTCGCCCTTGGCGACGTGGTCGTCGAACACGCGGTTCCAAGCGGTCTGGACCTTGGCGACGCGCTTTTCGAGTTCCGTCGACGAGAAGAACGCGGAGGGAAGGCCGTCGAGCAGCTTCTTCGCGGCCGGCCAATCGTTCTGGCCGACCGGGGCCTCCATCGCCATGTCCCACGCCGCGTGAAGCTGCGCCAGCATTTTGTCCAGGTCCGGCCGCTCGAAGAGTCCCGCCGGCACGCCGTCGAGTTTTTCCTTCGCCGCCGCCCAATCGACCTTGGTTACCGCCGCGTTGAATCCCTCGCTCCAGCCCTTCCGGAGGCTGGCCAGCTCCTGGAGAAACTCCTCTTCCGAGACGAAGACGCCGCGGGCCTTCTTCAACTCCTCGAACGCTTGCGCCAGGGCGTCGGGGTCCGGGGCCTTGAGCAGGGTGTCGAAGCGGCCTTTCCATTTGAGCCGAACCTCCGTGCGAAGCGTTTCGAGATCAGGCCCGTCGAAGAGTTCCCCGGCCATAGGCCCATCGAGTCCGGCCTTCGCAGCGAGGAAGTCGTCGTTGGCCAGGGGAACGTCGAACCGTTTCTGTTTCCACGCTTTCTGGAGGCGGCCCCGCAGCGACTCGATGTCAGCCGGCGAGATCAACTCGGAGGGTGCATCCTGCCACTTGTTGACGGCCTTCCAGGCCTCGACCGCCTTCTCCAGGTCGTTGGCGAGAAGTGGATCAAATTCCTGCCTCCATTGCGGGAGCACGGCTTGCCAAACACTTGCCGGAACGCGGCCCGCAACCTCTACGAAGCTCTTCTCGGCGTCGGCATTCTTCAGGCGGACAACGGCGTCGCGGGCAACGATCCCGCCTTCCTTGAGCTGCTGGAGAACGTGATTCGTCGACGGCTCGCCCCACTTCGTGCGGACTGCCGCGCACAACTCCTCATAGCGTTCCGCAAGAAGCGCACGCTTGGCGTCGGTCACGGCAGCGGCGGCTTCCCGAAACTGTCCGCCGCCGACTTGCGCATCGAAGTCCTTCCTCCATTGATCGAGAACCGCCTGCCAAACGCCTGCCGGAACGCGGCCCACGAGCTTCACGAAACTCTCGTCGGCGTCGGCGCTATTCAGGCGGAGGGCGGCTTCGGGGGCGTCGATCTTGCGCGCGTGAAGCTGTTGGAGGACCGGATTGGCCGAGGGTTCGCCCCACTCGCTGCGGATCTCGGCACAGAGCTTCTCATGGTCCGCCGCGGTGAGGGATTCCTTTGCCTTCGACACGACGTCGGCGGCCTCCTGAAACCCTCCGGCGGCGAGACAGGTGAAGAACTCTTTCTTGACGCGCTCCCGGCCCGGCGGCGGAGGAGGAGGGGGCTCTATCTCGCGATTGAACCACCCTACGTACCCTCCGAAAGCCAGCGCCCCGACGACCGCCAGCCCAACGCACGCTTTGGCGACACGTTGGAAAGCCGAGGGTCGGGCCCGGCGCGGCAGTTCGGAGGGGTTCTCGCCGGCGATCGTGGCGGCGATGGCGTCGGTATCGTCGCCTCGTCGCCTCACGGTCTGGATCGCCCGGGCCGCCGCAGGGGATTGCCGTCCCGGCTTCTTCCTGCCCGAGTCCTTCTTGCCCGTCTCCCCGTGTGCCGAATCCTTCTTGGGCGCCACCTCCGCATCCGGTTGCCCTTCGGCGGGCTCCTCGACCACCGGTTCCTCGTGGACCGGGAGTTGTTGCGTGGCGGACATCTCGGGCCGGCTTCGGAGGAAGGAGAACCAACCTCCCCCGCCGCCCTGTTGCTCCTGATGGCGGGCCTCCCGGAGCCGCCGCACCATCTCGGTGCAGGTGGGCCACCGGCGCTCCGGCCGGAGCGCCGTGGCCTGGCGCATGACGCTTCGTTCGCCTCGCGTCAGCTTCTGGAAGTCGAGCCGCCCGTTGCGGTGCAGTTCGATGACCTTGTACGCATTGGGCTCCTCGAACGGCAGCGTCCCCGTGCGCAACTCGATGAAGCTCACGGCCAGGCAGTACTGGTCGCTCTGGATGTGCGGCTTGCCCTCGAACAACTCCGGCGCGGCGTAGGCCACCGTGCCCATCCCCGACTGCGTCATGCGGAGATTTGTCACGGCGCGTGCGAGTCCGAAATCGCACACCTTCACCGAATCGCCCACGATCAAGAGGTTCTGCGGCTTGATGTCGCCGTGGATGATGCCGCGCTGGTTCAGGTAGTCGATGCCCCGCGCGGCCTGCTCCATGTAGTCGAACAGCTCGTCCTCCGGGAGCCCCACCCAGTCTTTCTGCTCTCTTCCGGGGTTGACCTCTTGCAGACGGCGGTAGAGGGTCTTGGAGCCGAGGCTCATCGCGACGATCAGCTCGACGGGCCGCGTCGGCGCAGCCGCGCCGGCGTCGAAGAGCATCGTTCCGCCGATCTCGATCGACGAGTCGCGCGGCGAGAGGGCGGCCATGGGATCGGTGGGAAGCTCGTCGAGGACCTGACCGCTCTCGGTCTTCACCCAGCACGCCACGAACTCCACCAGGTTCGCGTGCCGGATGTCCTTGACTTGCAGCAGGCCGCTGAACTCCTTGAGCCCTTGCCGATCGCCCAGGTCGATCAGCTTCAACGCGACATGCATCCCGCCCGGCGCCTTCGCCTGCCACACCTCGCCGAACTGCCCCTTGCCCAAGAACTTGGTCAAGTGGTAGCCGGCGACAGGCTCGTCACCCGGTCGGTAGCCGCGCTTGGCCGTATACATCCTTCATCCCGCGCTTCCACGCCCCGCGGTCTTGGCCTCCGGCGCCGCGTGCGACCTGCGTAGGACGGGTCTCCCCACCCATCTTCCTCGCGACTAAAGCCATACGGTTTTCACTATAGGGCATCCCCATAGCGTCCACAACCCCCTAGGCATAGGGGAACTGCGAGAGGG
>CAYSGY010000267.1:0-7841 GCA_964430315.1 uncultured Planctomycetaceae bacterium | reverse complement strand
GGAATGGCTTGATCCTGTTCCTGTGTCTCGGCGCCACGTCGTCTGACGAGACTTCCGCCCTACGCTTCTGCGGAGGGGGGCTCGCCGTGACCGGCCTTCTCCCCGCCGAACCAGGAGAGAACGTAGTAGAAGACCGGCGTGAGGAAGATGCCGAAGACCGTCACCCCGAGCATGCCGGCGAAGACGGCGGTGCCCAGGGTCCGCCGCATCTCCGCCCCAGCGCCGGAGGCGAGCATCAGCGGCACCACGCCGAGGATGAAGGCGAAGGAGGTCATCGCAATGGGCCGCAGGCGGAGCCGGGAGGCCTCGACCGCCGCCTCGAAGCGGCCCAGACCGTGCTCCTGCTGCTGCTTGGCGAATTCGACGATGAGCACGGCGTTCTTACACGCCAGCCCGGCGAGGACGACGAAACCGATCTGCGTGAAAAGGTTGTTGTCCATGCCGCGGAGCACGACGCCCCCCAGGGCACACAGCAGGCTCATCGGCACGATGAGGATGATGGCCACGGGGAGCGACCAGCTCTCGTACTCGAAGGCGTGGGTGAGGAAGACGAAGAGGATGCACAGCGGGAAGATGAGCACCGCCGTGTTGCCCGCCAGACGCTCCTGGTAGGAAAGGCCCGTCCATTCGTAGGCCATCGAGGTGAGAAGCTCCTTGTCGGCCACGGCTTCGACTTTGGCCATGGCCTGGCCGGAACTCGTGCCGGGCTGCCAGGCGCCGTTCAGGGCGGCGGCGGGATACATGTTGTAGCGGTTGAGGAGCACCGGACCGGTGGAGTCCTCCACCTTGGCCAGGGTGCCCAGGGGAACCATGTCGCCCTGCGGGTTGCGGACCTTGAGCTGCTTCACCTCCTCGGGCCGGGCGCGGAAACGGGAATCGGCCTGAAGGTTGACCTGCCAGGTGCGCCCGAACTGGTTGTAGTCGTTCGTGTAGTACCCGCCCAGGTAGACCTGGAGGGCCTCGAAGACGTCGCTCAGCGCGATCCCCATGGTTTTGCACTTCGTGCGGTCGATATCGAGGTACAACTGCGGCGTATCGGCGCGGAACATGGAGAAGAGGCCCAAGAGGCCCGGCGTCCGGTTGCCCTTCTCGGCCAGGTTGTCGGTCTGCCCTTGCAGCGCCATGAGTCCGGCGTCGCCGCGATCCTCGATCATGACCTGGAAGCCGCCGGCGTTGCCCAGCCCGTCGACGGGCGGCGCGCCGAACACGGCCACCTGGGCTTCCTGGATCTCCTGGAACAACTGGCCGCGGAGGCGTCCGGCGACGGCGTCGGCGTAGAGGTCCGGGCCGTGGCGGTGCTCGAACTCGTCGAGGATGACGAACGTCGAGGCGAAATTGGAGCCGTTCGCGTTGAGCAGGAACGACTGCCCGGCCACGGTCATCGTGTGCTTGACCCCCTTGGTGGCCAAGGCGATCCGTTCGATCCGGTCGGCCACCTGCTGGGTGCGTTCGAGGGAAGACGAGTCGGGGAGTTGGGCGGTGACGAGCAGGTAGCCCTTGTCCTGCTCGGGGACGAATCCGGTCGGGACCTTCGTCAGGCCGACGTAAGTCAGCCAGAGCAAGGCCCCGTAGACCGCCAGCGACACCGCCGTGCCTCGCACGCACAGCTTCACGAGCCGCTCGTAGACCGAGGTGGCGCGGTTGAAGGCGTCGTTGAATCCGCGGAAGAACCAACCGAGGGAGGCGTCCAGGAGGCGGGAGAGCGGGTCCTTCTTGGCCCCGTGCGGCTTCAAGATCAGGGCGGCGAGGGCGGGGCTGAGCGTCAGCGAGTTGAAAGCCGAAATGAGGGTCGAAGTGGCGATCGTCAGGGCGAACTGCCGATAGAACTGGCCGGAGATCCCGCCCATGAAGGCCGTGGGGATGAAGATCGCGCTGAGGCCGAAGGCGATGGCGATCACCGCGACGGAGACCTCTTCCATCGACTTGTGGGCCGCCTCACGGGGTGAGAGGCCCTTTTCGAGCCACCGCTCCACGTTCTCGACCACCACGATCGCGTCGTCGACCACGATCCCGATGGCCAGCACCAATCCGCACAGCGAGATGTTGTTCAAGCTGAACCCGAGGAGCCACATCACCCCGAAGGTCCCCACCAACGACACCGGGATGGCCAGCAGCGGGATAAGCGTCGAACGCCAGCTTTGCAGGAAGACCAGCACGACGATCGCCACCAGGATCACCGCGTCGATCAGCGCGCTGACGACCTCCTTGATCGACTCGTGGATGAACGGCGTGGTGTCGTAGACGATGGCGTAGTCGAGCCCGCCGGGGAAACGCTTTTTGAGTTCTTCCATCTTCGCCCGGACGAGGTCGGCCGTGGCCACGGCGTTCGAGCCGGGGAGTTGGAAGATGGCCAGCCCGACCGAGGGCTTTCCATCGAGGGTGCAGGACTGGTCCTGGTTCTTGGCGCCGAGTTCGATGCGGCCCACCTCGCGCAGGCGCGTCACCTGGCCGTCGGTCCCGGTCTTGACCACGATGTCGGCGAACTGTTCCGGCTCGGTGAGCCGGCCCAGCGTGTTCATCGTGTACTGGAAGTCCTGGCCCTTGGGGACCGGCGGCTGGCCGATCTGCCCGGCCGCGACCTGCACGTTCTGCTCGCGCAAAGCGGCCACCACGTCGCCGGCGGTCATGCTCCGCGAGTCGAGCTTCTGCGGGTCGAGCCAGACGCGCATGCTGTAGTCCTGCTGGCCCAGGAACGCTACGTCGCCCACCCCCTCGATCCTCGCCAGCTCGTCCTTCACCTGGATCGTGGCGTAGTTGCTCAGGTAGAGCTGATCGTACCGCCCGTCGGGCGAGATCAGATTCACCACGAGCATGATGTTGGGCGACTTCTTTTTGGTCGTGACCCCGGTTTGTTTGACGACGTCGGGCAGAGTGGGCGTGGCCATGGCGACGCGGTTCTGCACGAGCACCTGGGCCATGTCGAGGTCGGTCCCCAGCTTGAACGTCACGGTCAGGGCGTAGTTGCCGTCGCTGGTACACTGCGACGACATGTAGAGCATGTTCTCGACGCCGTTGACCTGCTGCTCGATCGGCGCGGCCACCGTCTCGGCCACGACCTTCGCGCTGGCCCCGGGGTAGACGCAGTAGACCTGCACCGTGGGAGGCGTGATCTCGGGGTACTGGGCGATGGGCAGCGTCAGGACGGCGACCGTCCCCGCGACCGTGATCACGATCGAAAGGACCATCGCTCCAACCGGATGGTCGATAAAGAACTTGGCGATTCCTGACACGGACGGCCTCCTCGTCAGGCGGCGCTCGGCCGCGATTGGGAATCAGATTGAATGAAAAATGAGAAATGAAAAATGGAAAATGGACAACGGGAAATGCCAAGCGCCGGCCGACGCTCCGGCGTCCCGCGTCTTTCATTGTTCATTTTCCATTTTTCATTCTTCATTTTCCATTCTTCCGATCTTCCGCGGGCTTTCCCTTGTCCGCCTCAGCCGGTTTCGGGGACCCGGCGGCCGGCTTCGCCGCCTCGGCGGCCGGCGGCGTGGATTCGACCATCTCTCCCGGCTTCGGGTCGACCTTGACGCCGGGGCGCACGCGCTGCACGCCGTTGACGATCACGCGGTCCTCGGCGCCCACGCCCTCGCGGATCACCCGCAACCCGTCATGAAGCGAGCCCAGCGTGACCCGCCGGTAGACGACCTCGTTCTTCTCGTCGACCACGTAGAGGAACTTCTGTCCCTGGTCGCTCCCCAGGGCCCGCTCCGTAACCAGGATCGCCTTGTACGGTTTGCCGGAGGGGATCCGGACACGGACGAACAGCCCCGGCCCCAACGAACGGTCGGCGTTCTCGAAAACCGCGCGCACGCGGATCGTGCCGGTCCCCGGGTCGACCTTGTTGTCGGCGAAGTCGAGCAGGCCTTGGTGTGGGTAGCCCGTCTCGTTGGCCAACCCGATGAAGACGGGGACCTTCCACTCCTTCACGTGCTCCGCCCGGGCGTCGTCCGACGACCGCCGCGACGCCTGCTGGGTCTCCAGGATCGTCCGTTCGTCGATGTTGAAATAGACGTAGATGGGTCGCTCGGAGACGACGCTCGTCAAGACGGTCGAGTCGGCCGACACCAGGTTGCCGGACGTGATCTTGGTGCGGCTGATCCGGCCGTCGATCGGGGAGGTGATTCGCGTGAACTCCAGGTTCAGACGGTCGGCCTCGGCGGCCGCCTTGGCCGCGCCGAGTGCGGCCCGCGCTTCCGCCTCCGCCGCGACCGACTGGTCGAACTCGGTCTTGGCGATCGCCGCCTTCTCGATCAGCTCGCGGTTCCTGGCCAGCTCCGCCTCGCGGAACTTGAGCGTCGCTTCCCGCAGGGTCACGAGGGACAACTCGCGGTCCAGGGCCGCCTGGAAGGGCCGCGGGTCGATCTCGAACAAGAGGTCGCCCTTCTTCACGACCGCCCCGTCGACGAAGCCGATCTTCTGCAAGTAGCCCGTGACCCGCGCCCGGATCTCGACCTCCTCCACGGCAGCGGTCTGGCCGGTGAACTCGTAGAAGTCGGTAACCTCGCGCGGGATCGGCTTGCTCACCGTCACGATTGTCGGCGGCACTTCCGTCGCCGTGGGAACGCTCTCCTGGCAACCGGAAAGCGCCAGGCCGAGCATGCCGAACACGGCGCCCGAGAACAGAGGAGCCCAAAACGGACGTTTCATCGGTCGAATCCTCCTGCGGAAACGCGGCGACGGGCCGCCGCCTGTTCTACCCAGCGGTAGCGGGCGGTCTGCGACGAGCGGGCGAACCGCGACATTATACAACCATGCCGCGCGGCGGCTACTGGCCGGCCCCCAGAATGACGACGGTTCCCGTTCTGACGGCTCCGCGGCCGGTGCCGTTACGCCGGGGCGAGGGCGAGTTGCTTCAGGGCGTCGAGCACGGTCAGGACGTCGTCGACCGACGTGTCCCGCCACCCGGCCAGCTTGTGATTCAGGATCGCCAGCTTGAAGCCCTCGAAGGCGTCCGCCAGGTCGCCGGGAAGGTGGGGAAGGCCCTCAAAGGGTCGGATCGGCTCCGTCGCCGCGGGGACCTCGGACCAGGGGGCCTCCTCGTCGGCCGCGTCGCGCTCCTCCTGTTCCACCCGATTCGGGGCGGAATCCTGCTCCGCCCCGGGGTCGTGGACTTCTCGAAGGGACGGTCCGAAGGGGTCGGACGCCGGACCCTCGGCCACCTCGGCGTCTTCATCGACCTCGGCTGCGACGATGTCCTCCTCGCGCGGACGCTGGTCGGCGGGGGAGCCGATGGCTTGCCAACGCTGCGTGCGCATGGCGGCCACCGACCAGCCGCTCTGGACGGCCCCTTCGAGCCACATCTCGGCGTCGTGCCAATCCAGCGCGGCCTGGAAATGACTCCAGTACAAGCCGGCAAACTGCGTGTGGACCTCGCCGAACCGTTGATACACCCGCCGCAACCGGCCGACGTGCTGCGGGCTGACGTTCCCGACGCGCCGGCTCCACGCCTCGTCGGTCGCCGCCTCCAGCGGCGCCCCGGCGCCGAGGAGTTCGTGCCGCCACTCGCAGAGGATCCGGCCCTTCTCCCAGTTGGTCGTGCTCACCAGCCGGTTCCACCGGCCGAGGTACTCGACCGACGCGTTCTCCACCACCGCCGGATCGACGTTGCCGGCATCCTCGGCGCCCTCGACAGAACCTTCCTCCATTGCCTCGTGCAGCGATTCGTCCATGGCAGCCGGATCTCCTGGTTCGATATCCCGTTTCCCATCTCGGACCCTCATTGTACCGGCACGGTGCGATCCATGAAGCGAACTTGCACGGGCCGCGACGGAGACTCGCCGCAACGACGGGAAAACCCGAGAGAAACGCCCCGACTGGCCTGCCAGATCATTCCGCCAAAACGCGCGGCACGATGCGGAAAACCTGTCGATGAAACGGAGAGGCGACGGCCGATCCCAATCGGCGGCGTCTCATTGCTTGGCGGGCTCGGAGGGTTTGGCCTCAACGGGCGCGACGCGCGCCGCATCCACGGCGGCCGCCTTGGCTTGACCGGACTTCGCCCGCACGCTCTCTTCGGCGGCAATCGGCTCCGCGTCGAGCACCCGGAGCACGAACACGACCTGCTGCTTCGCCTGGGCTTCTTTCCGGTCTGCCATGCCGCCCCCTACGCCTGCCATCTCCCCCCCGGCCGCCTTCTGCCCCAGTTGCCGGTCCTTCGTCTCCGCGTCTCCCTCTCTCCGCGTCTCCGCGTCTCCGCGTCTCCGCGTCTCCCTCTCTCCCTCTTTCTGTTGGCGCATGCCGGAAGCGGCCCGCGACCGGCTGACCTGGGACTGATCGGGGGCCTCGTTGCCGCCGATCGCGCCTGCCGCCCGGCTACGGCTCTGCGCGTTCTGCATCAGGTTGCCGGGGACCTCGCCCGCGGCCGACTCGGCAAGGCTGGGCTGGTTCTGAAGGTTCCGGAGGTTCTGGACGTTCTGCATCTCCTCGCGGGGCGATGCGTCTGGATCGGCCTTGTCCATCCCAGCCCCGGCCTTGCCGGAGAACGAAAGGCCAAATGCGCCGTATCCCGCCGAACGGGCCATCACGGAAACCCGGGGCTGCGAGGCGACGACCGAGGGCTGGGCGTTCAAGTCGGCCAGCACGCCCTCGACTTGCGCGGGCGTGGCCCTGGCATAGAGGTAGACGATCCTGCCGAGCGATCCGCTCGGCTTGGCCAACAGCTCCGTCTGGCTGGCCTCCGGGCCGGCCTTCGATTTCTTCTCGACGATAGAGACGTCTCCCGCCACGCGCTCGAACGCCACGCGCTCGTCGGCCGGCGCTTCGACGGGCTGGATCTGCCGCCTCGTGAGCACCTGCCGAAAGGCCCCGTTGGCCAGCGACTCGGCCGTGACGTCGCAGCGGACGAACAGGACTTCGTCGGCCGACTTCTCGGCAACGTCCCCCCGTCCTTCCTTCAGTCTCTCCTTGGTGAAGCGCCAACCCGATTCCGGCCCCTCCTTGGCGCCCTTCATGGGCCGCACGGCGACTTCGGAAGGCCTGTTGGCTTCGGTCGACTTGGCCACTTCCCCCGCCGCCACGGCGGCAGCCTGGCCTGCCATCGGCATCGGAGCAGCGGCCGGTGGAGCCGGCGCCGACAGGGTGTCCACTGGAGCCGCAGGGGGCTGCGAGCTGTCGGCCAATGCGTCCTTCCTCACCATGGCTCGGCGATGCGGCATGGAAGCAGGCTTCTCGGCCAAGGAGCGGCCATCGCGACCGAACGCATCCATCTCACGCTTCTCGGAGACCGACTTGATGGCCGCTGGTGCCGCGGGTCCGATCGACGGTTCCTCAGTCGGGCCTGGATGCGGAGCGGCTGGCGCCAGGGCCAAATCCGTCTTCGCGGGCCGAGGAGCTACCCTCGTCCCCGGTCCCGGAAAGAGCACGGCCAGCAACAGCGCCGCCGACGCCGCCAGGGCCGGCCAGATCCAGACTCTCGGACGGCTCAGCCGGCGTGCCAGGGACTGCCAACGCCCCGTCGAAGGCACGAGGTCCGGCAGGACCGGCCCGGGCTCCGTCTGCCCGGAAAGCATCCGCTGCTCCGCCATGCACAGCACCTGCTGGCTGAGATCCTCGTCCAGCTTGAGGGCCGGCAACGACTGGAGGGTGGAACTCAGCGAGCGGAGCTCTTCGAGGAGTTGCCGGGCGGCCGGACTGGAGGCGAGCAGGCGCTCCATCTCCGCCTGTTCGGCGGCGGTCAACTCGCCGTCGAGGTAAGCGCTGAACAGTTCGTTTTCCGGCACGTTCCGCATGGCTCTAATCGTCGATCAGGACTTCCTTGAGCTGGTCGCGCAGCTCCAGGCGTGCGCGATGCAGCCGGCTTCGGACCGTCCCGATCGGCAAGTCAAGGATTTCGGCAATGG
>CAYSGY010000266.1:0-7896 GCA_964430315.1 uncultured Planctomycetaceae bacterium | reverse complement strand
GTTGGTCGGCAGAGAATCTGTGGACACGCTCCGAGGTGCGGCGGTGGGCCTCTCTCATCCCGTCGGTGAACTCCTCCAGGCTCAGCGAGCCATCGTGGTTCTTGTCCATCATGGCGAAGAGGGCCTTCGGATCCGGGCCCCGCCCGTGCTGCATGCCGGGCCGGGCCGGTGGGGCGCTGCCGGGAGCCGTTGCGGGGCCTGCCGGTGGCTTCGGACCCGGGACTTGGGCCGACGGCCGGCCGGCCCGGTCTTTCGGGGCCGACTCGGGACGCTGCGGCTTCGGCCCCGCGGCCTCGGCGCCGCCCCGCGGTCGCTCGCGTCCGGCCCAAGGACCCATCGGCGGGCCTGCCTTCAAGGCGTCGCGGAGTTCCTCGGTCGTGATCTTCTTGTCCCCATTCTTGTCGGCCTTCTGGAGCCATGCCTTCATGGGCTCCGGCATCCCGGCCGGGATTTCGTCGGCCGCGATCGCGCCGTCTTGGTTGGCATCCAGACGTTTGAGCATCTCCTCAGGATTCCGGGCCCCGCGGTGCGGCGGGACCATGCCGGGGAATCCCGGCGGCGCCACGGCCGGGCCTCCGGGTTGTTGCGGCGGGCCCGCTGGGCTCCGCTGCTTCGGCTCGCCGGCCCCAACGCCCGACGATAGCAGTGCTAGCCCCAAACAGGCCAGCAAACCGATTGTCACTCTTCCAGCCATGAGTCGCTCCTTTGATCCTGAACCTAAACCCACCGATCCGAAGACATGACCCAAGGCCTCCCCAGGGGAGTAAACCAAACAGACCACGCTAGGTTTCGCGGAAGTGGCGGTCTTTTCGGGAGAACGGTGAGAAATGGACGTCCGGGCTTGTTTCAGCGACCAAGGCACTACATAGGTAGAGGGGGTTGCGTGAGTTCCCTACGTATCGCGGGAGAGGTAGTGTCTTTGCGTAAGTGTTGTTGCTGGCGGTGGTTAATGGCTTCTGCTACCGCTAGGAAAGCGGTTGGCGATCGTGGGGCAGCGGCGGGCAAGCCCGCCCGCTACGCGGAGACGTGAGAGTGGGGCTCGGTCCCTGAGATCCAATCCCCGATCCAGTGCTACCCACGGTGGCTATCACTGCACTCCTCTGTAGTGCATGCCACAGGCCGGTCTTGTCGAGTTTGCGGAAACTATCCTACAATCCGCGCCGAGCGTGTGAACTGCGGTGAGTGAAATTCCGTATACTAACCCATGGGGCCTGGGGCCGAAGGAAGTAACCTAGGCAGGAAGGCGGCCGGGATGCGATAATCGGACGTGGTCGAATCGCCGCATCGCCCTGTTGCCGGAAGTCGACACCGGGGCGGCGGGCGCTCGTCACAAGTCCTACAGGTCGCGAGAGATAACCGGACGAATTAACAGGGCGCTTGGAGGTTTGGCTGAGCGCGGCCGCGACAGGCGGCCGATGAGTGTCGTGCGAGTGTTTCCCACGGAGTGGGGCCTTATCTACGCTCTATCAGCCGGATCGCCAGAGCACCCCATAAGCTAGAGTTGACGGGAAGGGAACACGCGTTTCACAGGCACGAGAGTGGTGCACGAGGTTCCGTGGCTGCCTTGAAGGTAGGCTTCGGGATCGGGTGCATGCGAGGGCGATCCCGGCGTCTGTTCGGCCGATCTGGCCGGTGGCAGTGCGTCGTGCAGCCCTCAAGAGCGACGGAAGCGGCTGTTCGCCTCGCGCCGCGCGGGTATTCGACAAGGGAGATGAAGGATGCAGATCTACGGTCCTGCCCATTTGCACGGTGCTCAACCGATCAGTGCGCCCCACGCGGCGCGGATCAACCGCCCGGCCGAGACCCCGCAGTCCGGACCGATCCAGGACGAGTTTCAACTGTCGGAAGCGGGGCAGATGATTGAGAAGGCCCGCGATTTGCCCGACGTCCGCTGGGACCGCGTGAACCAGATCCGTGCCCAGATTGCCGAGGGCACCTACGAGACCGAGGAGAAGATGCAGGTCGCGCTGGGACGACTCCTCGACGAAATCGGATAACGGCCCAGCCATGCGCGGCAGCGGCCCCCCGGACTTCTCTTTGCCGTCGGTTCAGGTCTCGCTGACCCCGCTCGATCGCTTCTCGGAGTTCTTGCGATTACGGGGCAAGCGCGTCACCTCGCAACGGCGCTGGATCGTCGAGCAGGTCTTCAGCCATCACGACCACTTCGACGCCGACGAATTGATGGGCCATCTTGCCGAGTTGATGGCACAGCGGAAACTGAGCCGGCCCACGGTCTACCGCACCCTGGGGGAACTGGTCGAGGCGGGGCTCCTCCGGAAGATGTCGCTGGGCGGCCGGAGCGTCTTTGAGCACGATTACGGCTACCCGAACCACGACCATCTCTTCTGCCAGGTGTGCAACCGGCTCATCGAGTTCCACAGCGTGGCGCTGGAGAAACTCCGCGACACCGTGGCCCGAGAGCACGACTTCCAGGTCCTTTCCCACCGCATGTTCGTGACCGGCATCTGTGCGGAGTGTCGCCGGCGGCGGACGCCGAAGTCGCGGCGGGGGCCGTGACGCCGCGGGCTACCCTCCGGGCGCCGCCTTCCGGGGCGTCACGTTTCCCGCGGCGTCGATCTCGAAGACGGCCTTCGCGTGCGAATCCACCACGAAGAGCTTGCCCTGCCGGAGGTCCATTCCGACCGGGTTCTCCAACGGGCCGCCGCGGACCCATTTCTCCGGCTTCTGCCCGGGCGGGATCTTCCAGACGGCTTTCGCGTAGCCGTCGCAAACGTAGGCCGTGCCGTCCTCGCCCACCACCACGGTGTGCGGGAAGAGGAACACGCCGTCGTCGACCACCTTCGTGGTTACTCCCGCCTCGGAAACGACCACCAAGCTGCGGCCCGAGATGACCCAGAGTTGCCGTCGCGAATCGTAGAAGAGGCCTCTGGGCGCCGGGACGGCCGCAAACGGTTGCACCTTGCCGCCCTCCTTCGGAACCTTCACGATGCGGTTGGTCTCAAGATCCGACACGAGCAGGCTTCCCTCGGCATCGACGGCGATACCCATGGGGATCCCGATCTGGCCGTACGGCTTGCCTTGGGCCGTGAGGGGTTGCGGGTTCCCTTTCTCGTCGAACCGGTAGACTTCCGTGGTCGCACTGTCGCCGGCCAAGAGGCTTCCTTCGCGGTCCAAGGCCACGCATCGGACGGCGTTGAGCGGCGTGCGGAATTTCTTCGATCCACGGAAGAAGAGTCCCAGCCGATCGCCTTCCAGACGCCACACGCCGGGCAGGTTGCGATCGGCGAGGAAAATGACGCCGGAGCGATCCACGGCAATCGAAAGCGGGTACTCGATCGCGTCGGCAGCGGAACAGGTGCCGTCAAGCATCGCCGCAATCGCGGCCAAACCCAGCAGGAACCATGATCTCTCGCGGCACTGCAAGCATCCCTTAGCCACTGGACAATGCCTTTCATTCTCCGAGAAACGCCGTACAGCCGACTCTGTCAGACTACACTACCCGCGAACGACTTGGAAGGTTGTCTCACCCTCTTCGATCCATTCCACCGCGGCCGGAAATGCCGCGGCATGGTCCCCTAGGAGAGAAGCGCGTCAGGCAGTGTCTCCACGAAATCCCGGATCTCGTCCCGCACACGGCGATAGACTGCCAGCCGCTGTTCCTCCGTCGCGGCGCCGGCGGCCAGTCGCGGCGGGTCGTCGAACGCCACATGGACCGTCTTGACGCGGCCCGGCAGTACCGGGCAGTGCTCGTGGGCATGTCCACACACGGTCACCACGTAGTCGAACGCGACGCTACCGAGTTCGGCCAGGTGCTTGGACCGGTGGGTGGAGATGTCGACCCCGACCTCCGCCATGACCTGAACGGCGTTGGGATTCAACCCGTGAGTCTCGATCCCGGCGGAGTAGGGCTCAATGCGGTCGCCGCGGAGTTCTCGGGCCCATCCCTCCGCCATCTGGCTTCGGCAGGAGTTGCCGGTGCAAAGAAACAGGATCTTGATCTTCGGGAGGGGATTCCCAGGACTGTCCGGCTGGCTCGCTAACATAATCTTAACGCCTTTCTAACACACTAACACATTGTCAGATAACATCTTGCGTACATTCTCGCAGTATTCTAATATTGCGGTAATGGCCAGAAAACGCTTGGCTCATCGGACGATCATGGATACTGGGGGACCCTGGGGAGGTCGGGAGGAATAGCCATGAGCACGTTACCGATCGCGGGCGCAGGGTTGCCGGGCTTGGCTCGGGGGGAGGCGGCTCGGGGAGAACGGCTCGCGCGGCTTTCCGGCCAGTTCCTGCGTCGCCTGGGAGCCGACCTGCGGAGCGTTCCCCGATATGTGGTTCGATACACGATCCTTGTCCTCGCCTTCTTCGGGCTGCTGAGCGTGTGGGAATCGCAGGGCGACGGGCCGATTCCGTCGCCGTGTCTCCTGCGCACGCTCGACCCTTGCCACGTCTCCGCTCCTCAGTGTATCCTCGAGGGAGTGGGCGACCAGGCACGCTGGCAAGCGTTGGCGGCCGCTTTGGCGATTCTCGACCAGGTCCATCCTGCGGTCGCCTCCTGGGTCCGCCAGAGGCGCGAAGCCGGCGCGCTGGTGTTCTCGGATGAATATTGCCGCGGCCGCGACCGGCAGGCGTCGCTGGCGAGGTACGATCATTTCCGCCGCCGACTGATCCTTCAGCGCCCATTGTTCTCCGAAACCGACGGTGAGATCGCCGCCGTGCTGTGCCACGAGTACCGGCACTCGCGACAGAACTTCGCCAAGCTTATGAAGTGCGCTTTGTCGTTCGTGACGACGGCCGAAGGGGATCGTTCCATTCTTGAGAACGACGCCCTGCTCTACGAGCACGAGGCCCGTCTCGCCATCTTCGGCCGGTGAGCGGCGTCGCACGCTGCCCGCGCCGGGGACTCATCCGAACCGGCCCGTGATGTAGTCTTCCGTCTCTTTTCTCTGCGGTTTCGTGAAGAGCTGCTTCGTCGCGCCGACTTCGATCAAGGCGCCTTCGTAGAGAAATGCCGTGTAATCGGAGACGCGGGCCGCCTGCTGCATGTTGTGGGTCACGATGATGATCGTGTACTCGCCGCGGAGTTCGCCGATGAGGTCTTCGATGCGCGTGGTGGACCGCGGGTCGAGGGCGGAGCAGGGTTCGTCCATGAGGATGATCTCAGGGCTCACGGCGATGGCCCTGGCGATGCACAAGCGCTGATGCTGGCCGCCGGAGAGCCCGAGCGCCGACTCGCGGAGGCGGTCCTTCACCTCCTCCCAGAGCGCCGCCCGGCGCAGGCTCATCTCGACGGCCTCGTCGAGCGTGGCCCGGTTCGACGTGCCGGCGATGCGAAGCCCGTAGGCCACGTTCTCGTAGATCGACTTCGGAAACGGCGTGGCCCGTTGGAACACCATCCCCACGCGGCGCCGCAACTCGATGACGTCGAGGGCCGGATCGGTGATGTCCTGGCCGTCCAGCAGGATGGCCCCCGTCGTGCGTACATCGTCGATCAGGTCGTTCATGCGGTTGAGGCAGCGGAGGAGCGTCGACTTGCCGCAGCCCGACGGGCCGATCAGCGCGCTGACCTGGTGGCGGGGAAAATCCATCGTAATCCCGCAAAGGGCTTCCGACGGGCCGTAGTACAAGTGAAGGTCGTGCGCACAGACGACGCTCGGGTCGCGCGCCTCAGCGGTCGCTGCCTCGGGCGTGGAAGCGCCCGCGGGGGCCGCCGCTTCTCGGCTTGCCGGAGTCTCCGCTCCCTCTTCCGCAAAACGCAATGGGGAGGTCTGCATCACGGGCTTTGCTTTCCTGGTCAGCAGGGTCATCATCAAGTCGGCTTCCGGCGGGCCTCGCTGCGCTCGGTCCGCCCTACGAACTACGAACTGCTAATCCCTAATCCCTAAATGGCGCGGCCCTGGTAGCGCTTCTTCATCCGATTCCGAAGGCAGATCGCCGCGCTGCTCATCACGAGGACGATCAAGACCAACAGGAGCGTCGTCACGTAGACCATCGGCTTGGTGGCCTCGACGTTGGGCGACTGGAAGCCGATGTCGTAGATATGGAACCCCAGGTGCATGAACTTCCGGTCGAGATGGACAAACGGCGCCCGGCCGTCCAGCGGCAGGTTGGGGGCGAGCTTCACCACCCCGGTAATCATCAGCGGTGCGACCTCCCCGGCGGCCCGGGCCATGGCGAGGATGAACCCCGTCATGATCCCCGGCGAGGCCATGGGCAGGAGCACGCGCAGGAGGGTTTGGAGCTTGGTTGCGCCCAGCGCGTACGAGCCTTCGCGGAACCCCCGCGGGATGGTCCGCAGCGCTTCCTCGGTGGCCACGATCACGACGGGCACGGTCAGGATTCCGAGGGTCAGGCTCGCCCAGAGGATCCCGCCCGTGCCGTAGGTCGGAATGCCGGCCTCGACCCGCTCGGGAAACATCCAACGGTCGATCATCCCGCCCAGTCCGTACACGAAGAACCCCAGTCCGAAGATCCCGTAGACGATCGAGGGAATGCCCGCCAGATTGTTGACCGCAACTCGGACAATGCGCACGAGTGTCCCTTCGCGGGCGTATTCACCCAGGTAGATGCCGGCCAGGACCCCGAGCGGGAAACAGGTGAGCGACATGAGGAAGACGAGCATCACGGTCCCGAAGATCGCCGGGAAGAGGCCCCCCTCGGTGTTCGACTCGCGGGGCTCCTCGGAGAGCAACTCCCAGACCTTGGCGAGGTAGTGTCTGACCTTCGAGGTCCAGCCCATCGAGTTCGGCTGGTAGGCGCGGACCACGTCGACCAAAGCGATCGGTACGATCTTCCCGGAAGCCAAGCGAAACCAGGCCACATTCTCGCGGAGTTCCGCCTCCAACACTCCCTTTTGCGCCACCAGGCGGTCGGAAGCCTGCCGGATCTGCACTTCCGAATCCCGCAGCTCTGCGAGCCGATCGTCCCCCGTAGGACGGCTTTCCAAGCCGTCCGGGACGGGTTGGAAACCCGTCCCACGTTTCGCCCGGTATTCAAGCTTCAGGATGGCGTTGCGAGTCCGCTGGAGGTCCCCGTTGAGCGACGATAGCTGCTGGGCGATCGGACGGATCTCGTCGGCGTACCGACGGCGCACCTCGGCAAGGCCCATGCGGAACTGCTGTTCCGGCGTGGCTGCCTCGGGCAACTCCAGGGTCGGCGTGCGGACCTGGTCGAGGAATCCGTAGAAATCGCCGTTCTCCACCCGCTCGAGTGCGAAGACGTCCGAGGGAAGACGGGTCCGGCGCATGGAATCCGCGGGGTACCAGTGGAAGTCCATGCGATCCGGGGCGAAGTCGCGGTTGGCGGTCTTGAACTGCACGCTTTCCACGTCGGTATCGGGATTGGTCTCCGACCGCAGCCGTTGGCCCACCACGGTCCGGCCGTCGTCGAGCGAGGCCTCCACGATCGCGGCCGGCCAGAACACCCCCAATCCGTTCACCATCACGACCGCCACCAAAAGGACGGTCGCCAGGAGCACCAGGGAAAGCGCGCCCCCGCTGGCCCAGACGAACGGCTCGCCTTGCCGCCAGAATCGCGAACGACGAGGGACGAAGGATGAGGGACGGGGGATGAGAGATGAGGGATGAGAGCCGGGGGCCCGGGGACCGGGGACCAGCAACGAGGTGCGAGCGGCGTCCAGCCCCGGATCGCCGGTTGCGTCGCCCCCGCCGTCTCGACCTGCCCGCTTCTCATCCCTCATCCTTCATCCCTCATCCCTCATCCCTCATCCTTTCCCTACAGCCGGCCATAGCGTTTGCGAAGCCCCTGACGGACCAGTTCCGCGGCGGTATTCAGCGCGAAGGTCAAGATAAACAGGAGCACGGCACACAGGAACAGCACGCGATAGAGGGTCCCGCCTACCGGGGCCTCGGGGATCTCCACCGCGATGTTGGCCGACAGAGTCCGCATGCCGTTGAACGGGCTCCAGTC
>CAYSGY010000265.1:0-7923 GCA_964430315.1 uncultured Planctomycetaceae bacterium | reverse complement strand
CCCGACGCGCAAGCGAGGGTAACTCGTTGCCCCTCCCTCGCTTGCGCTTCGGGCTCGTGTTTGGCGAGTCGAGTCGAGGCACCTCGGCCCTCGCCTCTGCCGCTACCTTATCTATTGTCTCCCTCTTCAGCCGTCTTCCTCGGTACGCTGCGAGGCCAGGCCATCCCCGTAGGGAAGGTTGACGCCCCACCCGGTAAGATCCCGAGGCTGGTCTGATCCCAACCCGGGCCGCTTCTGGCCGTCTCCTGACACGACGAAGCCGGAGGTATCTGTGGACTTTGCGGAATTGGGAATCCGGGCCGGAAATCCCTTGACTTCCAGAAAATTGTGAATGAACATGAAAGCATTGTCTACCGCCTAAAGCGTATTGGGATTTTTACTTAAGGGGGGGTGCCGGGAGTCCGGCGACCTTGGAAGGACGAGTGGGATGGCTCTTCGGAGCCCTCGCACCCAGGCAGACAACGACGGCCCGGAGAAGCCGTCCTGCGTCGGAGTGAGTCGCGGCAGCGCGGAAGCGATCGTAGGTCGCGTGGGGCGTTGCAGCGGGTCGTGGGGATCGACGAGGGGCCGGTTCGATTACCCGGGTAATTGAGACACGCACTTTTTGGGTTCTTCACTGGGGGAGGTTCGGTCATGGCGAGCGCTCGTGGACACAAACGGGGCGTCAGCGGCTTTCTGGGCAATCTGTTCCGAGGTCTCTTCTCGGGCGACTCGCTCGGCCGGGTTGAGTCGGGCAATCGAAGAAGGGGGGCCAAACCGAGACTCCTCCGTTTCGAGGGCTGCGAACAGCGGCAGCTCCTGTCGGTTACCACCGGGTGGGATTCGACAACCGGCACCCTGACCATCACGGGCGACGCTGCGGACAACAAGGTCTCCGTGTTCGGATACAGTTCCTATGTCGACGTCTACGTGGCGGGCCGCTACCAGGCCCGGTTCACGAATGCCAACTCGGGCAACGTTCACACGATCAACTTCAATGGGGATGCGGGCAACGACGCGCTGACCGTCCAGAACATCCAGCCTTCCGGGGCGCTCACCATCGGGGCTACCGCCGCCGATTTCGCCAACGTCGAGAGTCTCTCCCTGCTGAAGTGCCAGAACGTGACCGTCAACACGAACGGCGGTTTCAGTTTCGGCAATTCAACGATTGCCGGGACGCTTGCAGTGAACGCGGCGGGCAACCTGACGCAGTCAGGCCCGGTGGTCGTCGGCGGGGCGGCCACGCTCGCGGTAGGCAATGCGAACGACATCACGCTCACGCAGGCCAAGAACAACTTCTACTCCGTGGCGGTGACCACCGGCAACAACGTCTCGCTCGTGGACGTGAACTCGCTCGTGTTGGGCGCTTCGACGGTTTCCGGCAACCTGAATGTTCAGGCCAGCATCAAGTCGAGCAGCCGTGGCACGCTTTCCCAGTCCGGCGTGCTCGACGTGGACGGCAACACCACCCTGGCCGTCGGCCGCGCGAGCACGATCGCCCTGACGTCCAACAACGTGCTCGGCGACAACCCGGCAACGGACATCGTCTCCATTGCTTCCGCCGGCAACGCGACGTTGAAGAATACGGTCCGCACGACGCTGGGGACGAGCTACGTCACGGGCAATCTCGTTCTTACGGTGGATGTGACTGCGGATCCGGGAGCCAATCCGGTGCTCGCGCAAGCCGCGGGGGCGTCCCTGGTCGTCGGCAAGATTGCGACCTTGTCGGCGACCTATACCCACGACCCCGGCAGCGGCCCGGTGAGCGATCCGGCCAACGTCACGCTCGGCAACTCCGTAAACAACTTCGGCACCGTGGTCGTCGCCGACGGCAAGGACGTGAGCTTGCGGGACGTCAACGCGATTGTCTTAGGCGCATCCGCGGCCGACGGAGCTCTGACCGTCATTGCAGGCGGCCAGATCAGTCAGAAGGGTGCGCTGTCGGTGGCGGGCGACGCCGCCTTCAACGCCGGATCGAACAACATCGTGCTCAAGACCGCCGCCAATGCTTTCGGGGGCGCGGTCGCCGTCGCCGGCCGGAACGTGACGCTCCGGGCCGACGGCGGCCTGGATTTGGGGGCCTCGACCGTCTCGGGCAACCTGGACGTCGTCGTCACGGGTGGCGATCTCACGGATAGCGGGCAGGTGTCCGTCACCGGCAAGGCGACCGTGAAGGCCGAGAGCGTGGAGCTCGATGGCATTGACGACATTGGAGGAGGCATTGCCGGCGGCGACAAGTTCAACCAGTTGGCCGTGACCACAACGGATGTGGGGGGAAGCAATGCCATCAAGGATGTCGGCGGCGGGATTGTCTTCGCCAAGTCGAGCATCAAGGGCGATCTGGAGGTCGAGAGCACCGGCGGCGCGATCACGCAGAACGATTCGATCGTGGTCAGCGGGGTTGCGACATTCACTGCGGACAACAATCCCGGCGGTTCCCCCACGCATTGGTATGACGTGACGCTCGCCAATGCAAAGAACAACTTCGGCACGGTCCACGTTTTGAGCGCCAAGAGCGTCTCGCTCGCGGATACCAACTCGATCGTCCTGGGCAACTTGACGCTCGACGACACCGACGGCCCTGCGAACCTCGTCGTGACCGCGCGGAGTTCGGTGACGCAGAACGCCGGAGATGCGGCGGATGTGCCCGGCACGACCACGATCGTCGCGGGCCGGTCGAGCAGTATCGCCCTGGCCGGCACGGGCAACACGTTCGCCGGGGCCGTCTCCCTCAGTGCCCGCGACGTGACCTTCACGAACAGCAGCGACACGGTCTTCGATACGGTGACGGCTGCCGGCAATCTGACCGTCGTTTCCGGCGAGATCACCCAGAAGACCGGCGGCGGGGCCATGGTCGTCGGGCGGACGGCTGGTTTCACGACCTCGGGCGGCGATGTCACGCTCGACAACGCCCACAACGACTTCTTCGTCGTGGGCTTCAGCGGCACCGGGGCCGTGACGCTGACGGACGCGAACGCGGTGGCCCTCGGCACATCGACCATCGGCGGCGATCTGCTCGTCACGGCGGGCAAGTCGATCTCGCAGACCGGCGGTTTGACGGTCGGCGACTTCCATGCCACCTTCATCGCCGGCCCAACCTCCAAGGACACCATCGTCCTCAACAACAGCAACAACGCTTTCAACGCTGCCGGCGATGAAGCCGTCAGCCTCACCGCGGGCGGAAACGTCGCTCTCGCCAACAGCGTTGCCCTGAACCTGGGCAATGCGAGCGTGGGCGGAGCCTTGAGCGTGACCACCAGCGACGACGCAATCACCCAGGCCACCGGCACGGCCCTGGAGATCGACGGCAAGACCACCTTGGCAGCCGGCACGGCCAACATCACGCTGGGCAACGCGGACAATGACTTCATCGGCGAGGTCGCCGTGACTTCCGCTGGCAGCGTCATTCTGGGCGACAGCAATGAGTTGATCCTGGGGAAGTGCTCGATCACGGCCAACCTGACGGTCGGCGCGGGCGGCGACCTCACGCAATCCGACGCGGTCGTGGCCGCCGGCACCGTAAGCCTGGATGCGACCGGCTTCAATATCACCCTGGACGACGACGGCAACGATTTCGGCACCCTGCTGCTCAAGGGCGACATGGTGACGATCGTGGACAAGAACGCGCTCGCTCTTGGCGCCTCGACGATCACCGGCGACTTCGAGTTGACCACCAGCGGCGCCGTCTCGGAAGGCGCCGGGGCTCTGACCGTCCTGGGCACCACGACCCTCGACGCAGGGGCCGGGAACGACATCTCTCTCGGCACTCTCGCTCACGACTTCAACAAGGTCTTCGTGGCGTCCGGATACAACGTCGCCTTGCGGGACGCTTCCGCCGCGGGTCTGATCCTCGGGACTTCCGACGTCACCGGCGCTCTGACGGTCACGGCCGCGGCGGGCGGAATCTCGCAAGAAGGCTCGTTGGCAGTCAACTTGACCTTGACGTTGACGGCCGCCGGAAACATCACCTTGAACGATCTCGACAACTTCTTCTTCACGGTGGTCGCCAGCGGCGTCGAGGTGACGCTCTTCAACAACGCCGATATCGACCTCGGCGGCGTGAGCGCCACGAACCTCGTTGTGGACGCGGTCGGACAGATTTCCGACAGCGCTGCCACGCTGGTCACGGGCACATCGTCGTTCACGGCCCGAACCGCCGACAACAAGTCCGACGACATCTTCCTCGATGCGTCCGGAGCGAACTACGGGACTTCCTTGTCGCTCGATGGGAGAGACGTCGTCGTTGAGAACGATACCATGGCCACCCTGACCATCGGAAACGCTACGGTCACCGGTGATCTCATGGTGACACTCAACGCGGCAACCCCGCAGACTTTCACGAACGCTCCGGGCAGCAATATGAGCGTTGACGGGAAGACCACGCTGACCAACAGCACAACTGGCGGGGTGATTAACCTCTACACCGTTGGATGCAAGTTCCACGATTGGGCCTTCGGTGATCCATCGGACGACTTGTATGACCCGTCGGCTGACCCGCACGACAACGACAACCTGTCTATCGAGGCGGAGACGATTAACGTGTATTGACCCGCACGGGTCACATTCGTTCGACGGGAGAGCGACTGTTGTGGGACGTTCCCGGGCGCCCGCTGCGCCGCTATGGGGGCTTCCATGCCGACCCTCGACTCCGCCGAGTGACGGCATGCCACCGAAGCTGCGCAAGCGGAGCCGTGTTCCGGTCAGGGAAACCTACTTGCCGCCCGTCTCGCCGCTCAGGCGACGGCCGTAGAGTCCGTAGCCGACTTCGCGGCAGGCCCGGATCGTCTCGGGATACGGCGTGTCGCAGATGTCGACGAAGCCGATCTGGTAGTTTTCGCCGTCGCCCCGGCCGGTCGTGGCCTGGTCGCCGTACTGGAACCAGTGGGTGCCGACCAGCAGCGGGTTGTCCAGCGCGCTTCGGACGTACTCGGCGTAGGCCGCGGCCCGATCCGCCTGGCTGGCCGTGGGGACCAGGCCGGTGTGGAACATGCCGCGGTCCAGGGCGCCGAAGTGGAACTCGCCGATCACGAGGGGCCGGTCCACGCCCTCGGGCAACCGGAGGTCCGACACGGTTCGGCGGTAGCGGTTGAAGCTGACCACGTCGCAATACTTGCCCGCCGCGCGGACCGCCCGGTCGTTGGCCCAGGCGAAGCGGCACCCGAGGTAGAGGCCCTCGGGATCCGCCTGCTTGACGGCGTCGCGGCAGACCTGGAAGAACCGCTCGGCGGTCGCGGTGTAGAAGGCGCCCAGGTCGTCGGCGGCCTTCTTGGCATCGGGCGGGGTGCGGCTTTCCGCAAGGGCATCCCACGAGGCATGCTGCGTGCCCCACGCGGCGTTCAGCCGGTCGATCGAAGAATACTTCTCCTGCAACTGCCGGAGGAAGGTTTTCTTGGCCGGCTGGTCGGCGGGCGAGGCCAGGGCGGCCGAGGCCAGCGAGGTCTCGTTGCCCCAGCTCAACTCGTTGCCCAGGAAGTAGCCCACGCACCAGGGGTCGCCGGCGGCCTTCCCTTTCTGCGAGGCCATGGCCTTGCGGAGGGCATCTTCAAAACTCGGATCGAAAACGTCGGCGAACTTGCCCCAGTAACCCTCGCTCCCTTCCAGCGGACGGGAGTTGAAATGGATCGTGGCCGTGTAGGGCGTCTTGCGCATCAGGTAGACGGCCGTGTCGGACCAGTTGGCGATGGTGTTCATGCCCCAACTCCGCAGCCGCCGGTGGACCGCCTCGGCCGAGGCTTCGCGCCAATCCTCGCCGTACTTGCGCTGGAGGTTCGCCCCCGTGAAATTGAACGTCTCGTAGGACTTGCCCTGGTAGTAGCCGTGGGGCGCCCAGTGCCCTCGCCCGAAGAAGACCGCCAGCGGCGAGTCCTTGCCCGGCAGATCGGCGAACCAGTGCTTGCGGTCGGTGATCGGGGTCGCGTTCTCCATGCGCACGCAGTCGATGCCGTGCGACCAGAAGAGCCGGCCCTCCGGATCGACCAGCCACCACTTGCCCTCGCGTTTCTCCGCCCGGAACCGGCCCGTGGCCTTGAGCTTCGGGCCCGATTGCCAGCCGCCGTACTGGTCCCAGTCCTTCGGACCCGGATGGGCGGCCAAGTCGGCCGTCTCCGCCTGCTTCCGGGCCTGGAAGTCCTCGATCTTCTGGATCTTCCCGGGCCAATCCTTGTGGACGAACTGGCCGAAGGCGTCGATCAAGGGGAAGAGGTTCTTCTCGTCCAGCGGAATCGCGGCCTGCGCCGAGCCGCCGGCCCGGACGCCCGCGATCTCGAACCGGTGATCCACGCTCGGCTTGGCCACGAAGACCAGGAGTTTATCGACCTTCGCCGGGTCGATTCCGCCCGTCTCCTTCCACCCGCCCGGATAACCGCGCATGCCGAAGAGTTTCTCTCGGAGTCCGGCGGGCATGAGGCGGGTGAGCGGGACGGTGAGCGTCTTCTGCTCGCCGGGCTGGAGGGTGATGCGCCCGGTGACGCAGTTCTTCTTCCCGTCGGCCCCCGGATTATCGACCCGGCAGGAGACCTCGACCGCCTGCGGCCCCAGGTTCTTCAGATCGACGGTCACGTTCTGAAAGGCCGCCAGGTCCCATCGTCCCCCGGGCGCCTTGAGCGTGATGCCCGGCCACGCCTGCTTGTGCTCGGTGGCGACCTGGAGCCGGCCGTCGCGCACGGCGATCTTGGCGTCGCGGGCATCGAGGGCGGCCAGGTCCGTCTCCTTGCCGAACGTAATCAAGACCTGATCGGCAAGCACGCACTCCGACGTGCCCAAGAGAACAAGAAGGCCGAACAAGGCAAGGCATCGTCGCATGGTTGTCCCTTTCTCTCCAATCGAATTGCCCCGGAAAGGCCAGTGTAACCGATGCGGCCTTCGGCGGCCAGTTGCAGGCAGTCATGGGCGTGGCAAGGTTTCCTGGCGGCTGGGTGGCACGCCCAGAGCGAAGCGATGGGCGTGGCGAACCACCTCGCGGCGCAACCACGCCCTTTGTCAGGGCGTGCCACCCGCCCCGCAGTCATGTAGGGCGGACGGAGCGAAGCGACGCCCGCCGAATCTTCGGGTCCTTCGGCGGGCCTCACTGCGTTCGGTCCGCCCTACGACGTCCGGACGCCACCGGGGCGCAGGCGGCGGAAGGCTTCGGCGCAGGCGGCGTAGTACTCGGCCGACATGCCCATGCAACTGTATTCTTCCACGTAGCCGAGGAAACCTCCCCGGGCGGACCCGAGCAGGTCGTGCAATCGCTCCGCCTCGGCGTAGATCTGCTCGACCGTGCCGGAGATCGACACGGTCTGGTAGCTGATCGGGATCAGAAAACACTGCTTGCCGCGGAGGCGGGCGGAGACCGTGGAGACATCGACCACGTTGGGCTGGGCGATATTGAGCACGTCGACCCCGATCTCGTGGAAGTCCTCCGCGATCTCCGTGAGATTGCCGCAGCAATGGAACCAGGTTTCCAGCCCCAGTTCCCTTGCCCGGGCAAATTGCTTCTGATAACGAGGCTTGAACAGCTTGCGCCACAGGGCCGGCGCGATCATCAGACCCGTCTGGGTGCCCCAGTCGTCGGCGAAGTGGATCCCGTGGAAACCTCTCCTCGCGGCCAGGGCCATGACCTCGCATTCCCAGTCGAAGATCATGTCCAGAAGCCGTGCCGAGCGCTCGGGCTCCACGAGGAAGTCGGTCATGCTGTTCTCGAAACCGCGAACCAACGTGTAGACCGTGAACCCCGAAAGGTCCAGGCTGGCCAACCGGTAGCGGTCCTCGCAGAGACCGAAGTAGGCGGGCGCCGCCGCCATGCGGTCCGCTTCCCGGAGCGGTGGAGGACTCAGGGCCTCGGCGGCCTCCCAATCGGGCAGCGACGGCTTGACGGGGTGCCCCATCGTGCCGTCGCCGAGTTTCTCCAGGCGATCGCCCCCTTCGTTGGTGCCGCGGCCGGACTCGCCCTCCCGGTCGAGCGAC
>CAYSGY010000264.1:0-7944 GCA_964430315.1 uncultured Planctomycetaceae bacterium | reverse complement strand
AGAGGGGAGGTTTCGGGGACACGCTCTTCGAGGGACGGTCCTCTGGGCCGTGGCCCTGGTGTCGATTGCGGCCTCGGCCCGCGCCGAGCCTGTCGAGGCCCCGGGCAAGCTGGCAAGCTGGCAGGCCCCCGGTTTCGAGCAGGTGCAGGCCCGGGTCGCTGCGTGGCTCGAAGAAATCAAGGCCGATCCCACGGTGCGGGCCAAGGTCGAGCCGCTCTGGGCCGGACCCGAGCGGCCGGCCGGGGCCGAACTGCTCGGACGCCTGGTGCGCAGCTTCGCGCTGGCCGACGAGAATGCCCGCAAGCTCGTCGAGCAATGCTCCGGCACAAAAGCGCCCTCCTCGCCTCCGCCTCAGCCGTGGCTGGCGGATCCGAAGACCCCGGCGTGGATGGCCCGAAATGTGCGGCTGTGGTACGGCCGGTGGCTTGCCCAGCACCGCCTGTTCGACGAGGCCCTGGAACAACTCGATGGGCTTCCTCCGGAGGACGTCGTCGACCCCGCGTCGCTGCTGTTCTACCAGGCGATCGTCTACCACCGGCTCCTGAATCGCGACGCGGCGATGGAGGCGCTCACGCGTTTGCTCGACGGCGCGGACCAGGGCCCGAGGCGTTACGCCACCGTGGCCCGGCTGATGGAAGCCGACCTGAAGGATCTTAAGGAAGACTCGCTCGACCACATCGCCCGGCGCATGGAGGACATCGAGCGCCGGCTCGACCTGGGTCGCGGCGGACCCAAGGTCCGAAAGATCCAGGATGGCGTGATCCAATCGCTCGACAAGCTGATCAAGGAACTCGAAGAGGCTCAGCAGCAGCAGGAAGCCGCCGCGGCCGGGGAGAACGTCCAGCCGACCAATCCCGCCAAAGACAGCGTACCCATGGGGGGGAAAGGGCGCGGCGTGGTAACGAAGCGGGACGTAGGACACCAGAGCGGCTGGGGAAATCTCCCCCCAAAGCAGCGGGACGAGGCGCTTCAGCAGATCGGGCGGGACTTCCCGGGCCACTATCGTGATATTATTGAGCAGTACTTTCGCAAGCTGGCGAGCGAGGGGGGAAGGTAGTCGGAAGCGTAGACCTGTAGGGTGGGTAACATCCCGTGGCACCAAGGTTCGATGGTCACGAGTCGCAAGTTTCTCTAGCCCAGGCGTTTACGCCTGGGACTATGGCGTCCAGGCCTGAATTTTCAGCCCCTTCAGGGGCTTTCCGCCGGGAAGCCCCTGAAGGGGCTCATGTCGGGCGTGGTCTGCTCCACGTCCCAGGCGTAAACGCCTGGGCTAGAAGAAAGTCGATTCTGACACCAAGTCCTGCGGTGACAACCGTGGTGGGCGTCGCCCACCTTAGATGGAGCTTTGGTACAATAGGATTCAAGGAAACCAACCGTCGATGTGGACTGTGATAGGCGTTTGCCTTCTGGGCGTTGCCCTCCCGGAGGTGGAATTGCGGACCGTGGGCGGCCAATCGGCTAAGGGTACGCTCTTGGAGTTGGACTCGCAGCATTCGGCGATCCAGACCTCCACGGGCCGCTCCCAGTGGGAACTCCAGGATCTGGCTGCCATTCTGGTCCCTGACCCGTCCAGTGGCCCGAGCGCCGCTCCCGCGGTTTCGGTCGAAATGGTCGACGGCACGAAGCTGGCTGCCGAGACGTTTGCCGCGGAGAAGGGCCGGGCGACGGTCAAGGCGGCCGGGGGCGACGTCGTCGAACTCTCGGGCGAGGACATTCGCTGCGTCCGGTTTGCCCCGCCCACCGACGCGCTTGCCGCCCAGTGGTCCAGAATTATTGAAGGCGCCACCGCCGGTGATCTCCTTGTCGTGAAGAGGGGTGAGGGGATCGACTACCACCGCGGCGTGCTCCACGGCGTGACCGGCGAGACCGTCGAGTTCGAAATGGAGGGGGAACGCCTTCCGGTGCGGCGGAGCAAGGTGTACGGACTGGTCTATCACCATCCGGCGGGCAGGGAACTGCCGGAGCCGATCGGCTCCCTCCAGGACCGAACAGGCTCCGTCTGGACGCTCCGGTCGGTCGCCTTGAAGGGCGATCAGATCGAGTGGACCACCGTGCTCGGCGTCAAGCAGAAACGCCCCCTGTCCGCCGTGGCCCGGCTCGATTTCTCCCACGGCAAAGTCGTCTACCTGAGCGACTTGGAGCCTGATTCGGTCCAGTGGGTGCCGTACTTCGGCATGGGCAAGGAGTTCCCCTCGCGGATCGCCTGGTGCGCGCCGCGCAAAGACCGGAACCTCCAGTCCGGACCCCTTCAGATCGATGGCCGCCGCTACGCGAAAGGGCTGGCCATGCACAGCCGCACCGAGATGGTGTTTCGGTTGGCCGACACGTACCGCCGCTTCGCGGCCTCCGTGGGGATCGACGATACGGCCCGGCCGCGGGGCAGCGTCCGGCTGGTGATCCGTGGCGACGACCGGGTCCTGTTCGACGCGGAGGTGGCCGGCACCGACCCGGCCAAGCCGGTCGAACTCGACATGACCGGCATGCGGCGGCTCACGATCCTCGCCGACTTCGGCGACGACCTCGACGTAGGCGACCACCTCGACCTCTGCGAAGCACGGCTCTTGAAATGATGAATTGGGTGTAAGAAATGGGAAATGGGGAAAAGGGAAAAATGGAAAAGGCAAGGACGATACGCGTGGGTGTACGGAAATGCTGGCGAAGTCCCCCTCTCTTCTTTCCCGCTTTCCCCTTCTCCCCTTTTTCCTTCTTTACACTTCTTGCGACATTCCATGCTTAAGATCTCCCGGGTTCTCCTGGCTTGGTCGATCGGGCTTGTGGCCCCGCGGGCGATTCCTGCTGCGGCGGTCCCTCCCGTCGTGCTCAAGGCGGAGGCCGACCGTGTGGCCGTGGTGGCTAAGGCCAAAGACTCGGTGCTGGCGGTGCTTTCGCCGACGGGCGCCGGCGGTGGGTCCGGGGTGGTCATCTCGCCCGACGGTTATGCCCTGACCAATTTCCACGTGGCCAAGCCCTGCGGCAACGCGATGAAGTGCGGCATGCCCGACGGCCGTCTCTACGACGCCGTGATCGTCGGCGTCGATCCGGTGGGCGACATCGCGCTGGTGAAACTCCTCGGCCGCGATCGTTTTCCCTGCGCCGACTTGGGCGACAGCGATCAAGTCCGGGTGGGCGACGCCTGCTTCGCCATGGGCAACCCGTTCCTCTTGGCCAGCGATTTCTATCCCACGCTCACGCACGGCATCATCTCCGGCGTCCACCGCTACCAGTATCCGTCGGGGACGCTCTTGGAGTACGCCGACTGCCTTCAGACCGACGCCTCGATCAATCCCGGCAATTCCGGCGGCCCCCTGTTCGACGCCCGGGGGCGCCTGATCGGCATCAACGGCCGGGCCTCGTTCCAGAAACGCGGCCGGGTCAACGTCGGCATCGCCTACGCCGTTTCGATCAACCAGATCAAGAACTTCTTGGGCTGCCTCAAGAGTGGGCGGATCGTGGACCACGCGACCCTCGGGGCGGTCGTCGGGTCCGACGAGGCCGGGCGTGCCGTGGTGAGCGACATCCTCGACCAGTCCGACGCCTATCGCCGCGGATTGCGCTACGGCGACGAGATCGTCAGCCTAGCGGGCCGGCCGATCGACACGCCGAACACGTTCAAGAATGTCCTGGGCACGCTGCCCAAGGGCTGGCGCGTACCGCTGAGCTACCGGCGGGGCGGCAATCGCCACGACATCCTGGTCCGACTGGCCGGACTGCACGCGGAAGGGGAACTGCTGAGCAAGATCGCCGGACCCGCACGGCCCTCGCCCATGCCGATCCCGAAGCCGGGCGAGAAGCCCTTGCCCGAAGGCAAAAAGCTCGGGAAGCGTCCGTCGGACAAGAAGGGGCCCGAACGTCCGGAAGACCTGCCCATCCCGGCTCCGGAAGACAATGCCGCTGAGCCGAAGCTCCCAATGCCGGAGATCGTCAAGCGGCATTTCGAGGAAAAGCGGGGCTTCGCGAACTACTACTTCAACCGTCTCCAGCGCGACCGGGTTTGGAAGGTGTGGGCCGCCCTGGGCGACTTCACCTCGTCGGCCGGGCCCTGGACCATCGCCGGCCCGCTGGAAAGCGGCGGCAAGTACCGCTTCGTGATCGCCGACCGCGAGGTCTCGCTGACAATCCCGGCCGGAGACCTGAAGTGGACCGCCACCGACGAGATCGGCTCGTCGCTGACCCCGACCGGCAGCGGTGGGCTCTTTGCGGCGCTGTACCTCTGGCGGCGTCTGGCGGTGGCCGGGCCCGGCAAGTTCGGCGACGTGTACTACCTGGGCACCGTGCCGCTGGAGGGCCAGGCGGAACGGGTCGACGCCCTGGTCGGCCTGTGCGGCGGCGTGGAGTGTCATTTCCTCTTCGATCCGAAGACGGGCCTCCTCCTGGCGATCGAAATGTTCCCGGAGGAGCACGCCGATCCGTGCGAAGTGCGTCTGTTCGACTACCGCCCGATCGACGGCCGGAGCGTCCCCCATCGCATCGAGGTTCGCTACGGGGGCGAACGTTTTGGAGACTTCCACGTCGAGTCGTTCAGCGTCGAGAAACCGATGCAGCCGTAAGGTTAGGGATTAGGGATTGGGGATTGGGGGGGGAGGGGATAAGTGTTTTGCGTTGTACGCTGCGGTGTATCTCCGCGTAGCGGGCGGGCTTGCCCGCCGTTTAGCAGCCACCGCGCGCCACGTCCAGAACCGAGCGCAAAAGGACCGCGAGGTCGAGTCGTGATGTCAGGAAGCTCCATCCCAAGATCGTTGGAATCGCCTCTCCGCCGTGCCAGACGCGACGGGTCTCGCTCCGCCCGCTCCGCCCCACGATCATCTGGCCAGCCTGCCGTTCATCCTTCATCCTTCATCCATCATCCTTTCGTCGCGGTCACGCTAGTGCTCGCCTTCGTCATCCACGCCCAGGCCGGCAACGTCGGTTCCTCGGGCGGGGCGTCGCTTGCGGAGACGATCGCCCGTGCCCAGCCGAAGATGGTGAAGATTTACGGAGTCGGTGGCCCCCGGGGCATGGAAGACTACCAGAGCGGTTTCTTGATCTCGCCCGAGGGCCACATCCTCACGGCGTGGAGCTACGTGCTCGATACCGACGTGATCGAGGTGCGGCTGGCCGACGGCCGGAAGTTGCCCGCCAAGCTCGTGGGCGCCGATCCCCGCCTGGAAGCGGCCGTGCTGAAGATCCAGGCGACCGACTTGCCCTGTTTCGACCTGGGCCGGGCCGTGGAGGTGGAGGCGGGCGCGCGGGTCCTGGCGTTCAGCAACTTGTTCGGGGTGGCCACCGGCAACGAGCCGGCGAGCGTGCAGCATGGCACGGTCTCGGTCAAGACCCGGCTGGAGGCCCGGCGCGGCGCGTTCGACACGCCGTACCACGGGCCCGTCTACGTTCTCGACGTGGTCACGAACAACCCCGGGGCGGCGGGCGGGGCCCTCCTCACCCGGCAAGGCGAACTCGCGGCCATGCTCGGCAAGGAACTCCGCAACGCGCAGAACAACACCTGGCTCAACTACGCCGTTCCCATCTCCGAGCTTCGCGAGTCGGTGGACCAGATCCGCGCCGGCAAGTTCGTCGTGCGTCGCGAGGAAGAACCGGTCAAGAGGCCTGCGCGGGGGTTGAGTCCCGAGGCGTTGGGACTCGTGCTCGTGCCGGACGTGGTCGAGCGGACCCCGCCCTACGTGGACCAGGTCGTCCGCGGCTCCGCGGCCGCCGGGGCGGGCATCCGGCCCGACGACCTCGTTGTGTTGGTCGGCGACCGCCTCGTCCCTTCCTGCAAGACGCTCCGCAGCGAACTCCAGTTGGTTCCTTTCGAGGACAAGGTGAAGCTCACCGTGCTCCGCGCCCAGGAGATGCGGGAAGTGGTGTTGCAGGCCCCGATCGAAGAGAGAAGGTAGAAGCCGTTGCGCAGGGTTTTCAAGAGCGTTGCACGTGCCCTGGGTGGCATGCCGTCACGTACGGTGGGTGGCATGCCGTCACGCGTCTTGGGTGGCATGCCGTCACGCGTCCTGGGTGGCATGCCGTCACGCGGCGAAGCCGCGGGTCGGCATGGAATCCGCCCTTCCGATTCCCATGCTCACCCGACGCTCCGCGTCGTGAGAGCATGCCACACGCACTGCATCGTGAGACGGTGCCACACGGTGGTCTGCTCGCCCCGGTCCTTTTCTCTAGCCCAGGCGTTTACGCCTGGGACGCGAAGACGAGAGAACATGGTTTCAGCCCCTTCAGGGGCTTCTGCCCAGAAGCCCCTGAAAGGGGCTGGCAGTCCCCAGGCCGGCCGCGGCGACCCAGGCGTCAACGCCTGGGCTAGAGAAAGCAAGAGACGAGGCAACAGCGGATCCGGTGCGTTCCTGTTCCTTGTTCTCCTTGCGATCTTTCCCAGTCTTGCCCTTGGTGCGGCGGGGTCCGGCGCGGAGCAGGGCGTGCTGGAACAGCAGGCGTTTCGGGATGCCGTGGCTCGCGTGGCCCCGAGCGTGGTCCGCATCGAGACGGTCGGCGGCATGGAACGGTTCGGCGGGCTCCTGTTCGGCAACGGACCCACGACCGGGCTCATCGTCGGCGCCGACGGGGAGATCCTCTCCAGCGCGTTCAATTTTCTCCGCGGCCCGGCATCGATCCTCGTTCAGTTGGCCGACGGAACGCGCAAGCCCGCCCGGCTCGTGGCTACCGATCACAACCGCATGATCGTCTTGCTGAAGATCGAACCCGACAAGCCGCTGCCGGTGCCGGAGATGGCCCCGGCGGGGGAACTCCGGGTCGGGCAGTGGGCGATCGCTGTGGGCCGGACCTTCGAGCCGAGCCAGCCGAATATGGCCGTCGGGGTGCTCAGCGCCGTCAATCGGGTTTGGGGCAAGGCGATCCAGACCGACGCCGCGGTGTCGCCGAACAACTACGGCGGGCCGCTGGTGGATATTCAGGGCCGCGTTCTCGGCGTGCTCGTCCCCCTCTCGCCCATGGAAACGTCCGAGGTGGCCGGCGTGGAGTGGTACGACTCCGGGATTGGATTTGCCATTCCTGCGCAGGCCCTTCAGGAAGTCCTGCCGCGCCTGCGTCAGGGCAAGGACCTTCAGCCCGGGCTTCTGGGGATCGGACTCCCGCTGCAAACGCTTTACACGGCCGACTCGGTAATCCCGAGCGTGCGTCCTCGCTCGCCGGCCCACCGGGCGGGGCTTCGCGCCAAGGACCGGATCGTCGCCGTGGACGAACGCAAGGTCGATCTGGCCGTCCAGGTCAAAGAGGAGATCAGCCGCCGCTATGCCGGCGACAAGATCCACCTGGCCGTGATGCGGGGCCCGGAGCGGATCGAGCGGGATGTGGAACTCGTCGCCCGGCTCGATCCTTGCGAGAATCCGTTTCTCGGCATCCTCCCGATGCGTTCCTGGCCGGACGAGGGTGAAGCCGCTGCCAACGGCGTGACTGTTCGCTACGTCTACCCGGAAAGCCCGGCGGCCAAGGCGGGGATCGAGCCGGGCGATGTGGTCGTTGCGGCGGGCGGCGAGGCGACCGGCGACGCGGCCGGGTTGCGATTGCGGCTCGTGGAATTCCAGCCGGGCGACGCGGTGCCGATCGAAGTGCGGCGAGGCAATCAGCCCCGCAAGCTGGAACTGACGCTCGCGGCCCAGCCCGAGGCGATCCCTCCCGGCCCCCTTCCGCCCTCCCGAGGGCCCGCCAAGCCCAGCCAGGCGAAGCGGCCACCCGTTGGGTCGATTCAGTTGAAGCTGCCCGAGGGCGATGAGCCGGTTTGGGCCTACGTGCCGGCGACCTACGACCCGGATGCGGCGTGCGGGGTCGTGGTCTGGCTTCCTCCGCCGGGCGACGTGAAGCCCGACGGCCTCTTGGCCCTCTGGAAAGGCCCTTGCGAACGCGACGGCCTGATCCTGGTGGTCCCGAAGGCACCCGGTCCCGTGCGGTGGCAGGCCCGGGAGGCCGGACTGGTGCCTCTGTTGGTGGCGCAGGTTGCCTCGCAGT
>CAYSGY010000263.1:0-7956 GCA_964430315.1 uncultured Planctomycetaceae bacterium | reverse complement strand
TCGAGTCCAGATCAATTTGCCAAGAAAATCCCTCCGGGGTGTGAACGGTTACCCCCGATGCGAACAGTCCTGCCACCAGGTTCGCGAAGCGGCCGGAGTATTGTGTCATCCTTAGAGGGCGAGAAGTGCGAAACATGGCGAATCCACGTCGCGGCCTTTCCGGGCGGTATACGCCGTGGCTACAGGAGGCTGTACCGAATCCGGTTGGCAGATGGGCGATCGGGTACGATGGAGTTGGAGCAACACTATCCCGTTGTCGGGGACTCGGCACCGGTGACGTTCCTCGGCGCGGACCCTTTGGTGTAGGTTCCGGCGAGTCTGTAGGGTGGGACAAGCGCAGCGCGGTCCCACCAATAGACAATCAAGGTTCATCCGACGGGATCGCGGCTCCATCAGCTTTCCGGGCATGCCACGCTCGTCGGCGATGGAACGAAGTTCTCCGCCGGTGGGACTGCGCTGGAGCTTGTCCCACCCTACACCTTCGTTTCGCCCCGGCCGCTCAACCATCTGCAAGACGGTGCTCGCAGAGCACCCTACGGCACTCGGCCGCGCTACGGCGTCAGCCACTCGATGCCCGACTTCGTGGCTCGAAGACGTTTGCAGCGGATGCTGGAGCCGGGGCCTTCTTCGTAGTAGACGATCAGCACCGAGCCGTCCTTGAGGTTGACCATCGAGGGGTAGGCGCCGCCGACGGTGTCGACCGGGACGTTTTGGCTCCACGTGCGGCACTCGTCGAGGCTGTAGTGGAGGCTGGTGTTGGGCACCCGGTGCGCCAACAGGATGATGCCCTCGCGGGTGCGGAGGAAGTAGGGGCAGTGGCCCTCAAAACCCATCGGCTTGGAAACGCTCCAGGTCTCGCCGCGGTCTTTGGAGAGGGAGAAGCACATCGTGGGGCGCTGGGCGGCGTAGAGCGTGCCGTCGGCCAGCTCGATCACGTCGGTCTCCGCGTCGAGCCGGAAGCCGCCGTTGGGGATGTCGACCACGCGCCAGGTCTTGGCCCCGTCGTCGCTGATCGCCACGGCCCCGGCGCTCGTCTTGGGCAGTTCCTGATAGAGCCCGAGGACCAGCCGCCCGCCGGAAATCTCGCGGATCGGCGAGCTGCAATAATACTTCGCGGAGATTTGCTGAGGGGCCGACCAGGTGCGGCCGAGATCCGTCGAGGCGACCATCCAGGTGCCCAGCCCGGTCCACGGCGGCGACTTGCCCTCGGTCTTACGGAGCGAGAAGAAGTTGCAGATGAGCCGGCCGTCCTTGAGCTGGACGATCGAGGGATCGCGGTCGTCGTCGGGCCCGTCGTAGAGCACCTCGGCCTTGCTCCAGGTGTGGCCCTCGTCGGCGGAGGTGCAGTAGCTGACGCGCCCGCCCTTGGGCAATTGGGCGTTGGGCATGGCCACGTGGCCGTAGCCGGCGTAGAAGACCGCCATGAGCCGGCCGTCGCTCAGGCGGCAGACGTCGGGAAAGGCCTCGTACGCGCCCGCCCCGGCATCCTCGCAGACAAGGCCGAGCATCTTCCATTGGCCGGCCGCTCCCGACGTGGCAAGGTCGATGGGCAACTCGGCCGCAACGGCATTGCCGCCCAGGGCCGCCGCCAGGACAAGCGAGAGGATTGCCGGCCGCGAGGGTTGCAGGGTCTTCATGGTCAACCTCCTTTGGAAAGATTCACGTGGAAGCCGCAAGCGGTCCTTCTTCACGCACAGGTCAACCTCCCGGCTGCCGCTGGACGAGCAATCCCTGGTAGCCGGCCGGGATGACGACCCGACCGCTCCAGAAGGCGCACGCGCCCGGGTGGCCGGGGAGAGAGTAATCGCGTTTCAGACGAGGGTGTTGGAGGTCCGCGATGTCGAGGACCCAGACCCGGCGCTCGTGGCGGGACGACATCGCCAAGAGGTTCCCGCCGACGCTCGGCCGGCCGGCGAAGCGGAGTTTCTCCACGCCGTAGGCCGGCAAGTCGCTCACGTTGCGGCGCTCGTTGGGGTCCAGCACGTAGTACTTGCCGCGTTTGACCAACAGCAGCTTGTCGCCCAACGGGCAGGCGCCGTCGGTCCAACTGAACAGCGTGCTGTCGGGCGTGTTGCCGGCCAGCACGGGCTTGACGCCGCTCACGTCATACCATGCCGGCCCGCTGCGTTGCCAGTAGGCCACCAGGTAGCGGCGGTCGAACACGCGGTCCGGGAGTTGGTCGCCGTAAAACAGGCCAACCTGGTTGTCGGTGAAGACCAGGCGCGGATGGGCGGGGTCCGCGAGGTCGGCAATGTAGACGCTGGCGCCCCCGCAATGGAACAGCGCGAACCGGCCCGGCGCAGGGGCGACGACTTGTTTCACGCCCTGTCCCGGCATCGTCAGCCGGCCCAATTCGGTCAAGCGGAGGTCATTGCCAATCTCGTAGACGGCCAAGCCCTCCGCCCCCTCCGCCGTGAGAAGACGGCTGCCCGACACGCTCGCATAATAAGCCTCCCCGCGTCCCGCCTGGACGACGGCCGGCTGGAGTGTCTCGCCCAGCCTGACGCCCTGAATCCCGGCCGCGCCGCAGGCCGTCCACGCGATGTCGCCCTGAACGGCCACGGAATGGACCTGCCCCTCGGGCCGATAGACAAGGAAGTCCGGATCCGCGGCCGGCGGCTCCGTCGCCGGCGCGAGCACCGGCGGCCGATCCGGCTCGGGCGCCACAGGCTGTGCCAATCCCGGTGCGGGGACCACGTACAGGCCCGAGTAAATGCCCGCCGCGTAGATCACGTCCTTCGCCAAAGCGACGCCGCCGACCGGGTCGAACATCTTCCTTTCCGGCACGTAGGGCAACTGCGCGTGGGCGACGAGGAAGGGCTTGGCTACGTCGCGCACGTTCACCACGAAGAGGCCGTTGTTCGTGTCCGCGGCCACGCAGTAGTCGCCGGCCACACGGGCACTCCACATGTCGTTGAAAATGCAGTAATGGACGGGAAATTTCACCCGCGACACGAACACGGGCCGGGCCGGCTTCGAGACGTCGAAGATCTCCAGCCCGTGCCCTTTGCCCTCGCCTTCCTCCTTGCTCCGCGACCGCGAATGATGGCCGGTGGCGGCGAAGCAGAAGTTGCCCCGCAGGCACCCGCCGTCGCCGTAGCCGTCCAGCGGCGCCTCGCCGATGAGGGCCGGCCGGCGCGGACGGTTCACGTCGGCAATCAGCAACTTCCTCGGGGCCCAGTCGCCGATGTAGAGCAATCCGTCCTTCGCCCAGCACGACTGCGCCTCGCCGGTCTTCAGCGTGCTGACGTGACGGACGCGGCGAGGGTCGGACACGTCGACGATCTCGACGCCGTAGCATCGCGTGGCGAGGAACCCAAGCCCTCCGGAGACCCAAATCCCCGTAGCCATTTCCACGGTGTCGTAGTGGCTCACGAGTGACGGCTTCGCGGGATTGGAGACGTCGACCATCCAAAGTCCGTCCTGCCTCGCGGTGACGTAGGCGATCTTGTCCTTGACCACGAGTTGCCGCGTCGTCCCCAGGCCGGCAAGCTGGCCGAGCAGGCGGGGCCGCTCCGGCGCGGCGATATCGAGCACGTAGAGGCGGCCCTGGCCGACGGCGTACATCCGATCGCCCACCACCTCCGCCGCGATGCACGGCCCGACGCCCTCCACCCGGCGGTACGAGAGCCGCTTGCCGAACCGTGTCTCATCATGGCCGGGCTGCCGGACCTCCTGCCCCAGAACGGCATCCCGGCTTCCGACCCGGACGACCGTGGTCGTCAACGCCAGCAGCAGGAGGCAAAGAAACGGGAAGGTGCGTTTCATGGCGTGACCCGGAGTTGGGCGATGGGGAGGACGGCCAGCTCGGCGCTATTGTTGTTCCAGAGTTCGCGGCCGGTGCCTTTTCTGCCGACGTTGCCCCCGCTGTTCGAGTAGGCGACGTAGAGCTTGCCGTCGTGTTCCGTCGCGCAGGGGTATGCCAGCGCGGCGTTCCGGTGCGATTCTCCGGGGCCGGCGGGGAACTCGGCGTGACGAATCAGGAAGAGTCTGCAGAGCTTCTGCTCTCCCGGCTTGCTGACGGCGATGGTCAGCGGCGCGCGGCGCTTGCCGCCGTCGGCCGTGATGGAACCGATGAGGAATCGCTGGCCGTTGCGGAGGATGCCGGCGCACGGCTTGCTGGGGGCCATCGGCAGGTTCGATCGCCGCGAAGGCGTCCACGTCCGACCGAAGTCGTCGCTCACGGCCACAAGTGCCAGGGCCTCGTCGCCGTAGCGCGCGATGTTCGTGATGCGGCTGCCTTCGACGAAGAGGGCGGATTCCCCCCACATGCCGCCGAGCCCTTCGGCACGCGGAATGACGACGAGGTCCCACCGGGTCACGTCGTCCCCATGACTGACGGCGACGGCCGCGGGATTGCCTTCGCCGACACGGATCCCGGCGACGATCCAGTTGCCGTTCTCCATCCGCCGCGGCTCGCCCATCGGCCAGAAACCGCCTCGGATCACGGTGCCTTCGTGCCGCCACTTCCCGCTGGCGTCGTCGAGGAGATAGCAGCGCGTGCGGACGTTCTGCATCGTACCGGTGTAAGCGCCGTGAAGGGCCCGGAGCTGTCCGTGGAGCGGAAGGAACACGCCGTGGCTGACGCCTGCCCCCGGTTCGCTGCCCGCATCCATCGTTGCGACCGCGCTCCACGTCTTGCCGCCGTCGTCGCTGATGCAGAAACGGGCTTCTTCCGTGTCCGTATTCTCTCCGCCTCGGTTGTGTCCGAAGGAGGCGAAGAGCCGCCCCTTGTGCCACGCCAGCGCCACACCGTGCAAGAAGCGATAGCCGTCCTTGTCGAACTCATAGGGCTTGATGACGGAGAACGTGACGCCCGGAATCGGCGAGAGTTCGGAAGCCTTCGGCAGCGGCCTCGTCGTATCCCAAAGCGGAAAAGGGGGAGCGTCGGCCGCAGCGGCGACACCTGTAAGGACGAGCAACAACACCAAGGCCATAGGCTGCCGTTTCATGGATCGCGTCTCCTTCCGGCTGCTTCGTATTGTAATGATGCCGGATGCCGGGTCAAGAAACGCCGGCTCCCGGCCGCGTGCCCGCCCCTCCCGCGTCGTCCCTCCCGGCTTGACGAAGTCGACGAAGACCTGCTAACGTGGTGGCTGGCGAATTTGACGTCAGCAGGAACCCTCAGCCCTAGCACATTTCAGGAAACGCTTCTCATGCACCAGATCGGAGTTGCGGTGGTGGGGGCCGGTTTTATCGGCCCGGTCCATGTCGAGGCCTTGCGGCGTTTGGGTCTGCCGATCCGCGGAATCCTCGGCTGCGATCTGGCCGAGTCCCAACGGGCCATGCAGAGCCTGGGTCTGCCGAAGGCCTACACGGACCTCGACGAAGTCCTGGCCGACGGCTCGGTGCAATCGGTCCACCTGGCGGTGCCCAACGTGCTGCACTACGACTTCGCCAAGCGGGCGATCGCGGCCGGCAAGCACGTGCTCTGCGAGAAGCCGCTGGCCATGACGTCGGCCCAGTCGGGCGAGCTGGTCGAGCTGGCCCGGGGCAAGAAGTTGGCCGCCGGCGTGTGCTACAACGTGCGGTTCTATCCCCTCAATCTCGAGGCCCGGGAACGCATCGCGCGGGGCGATCTGGGCCGGATCTTCGCCGTCAACGGCAGCTATGTGCAGGACTGGCTTCTGGAAGAGACGGACTACAACTGGCGCGTGCTGGCCGACCAGGGCGGGCCGTTGCGTGCCGTGGCCGACATCGGCACCCACTGGATGGACCTGGTCAGCTCGGTCACGGGCCTGGAGATTGAGGCCGTGCTGGCCGACCTGAACACCGTGCATCCCGTCCGCCGGCGGCCCAAGGGCGAAGTGGAGACCTTCAGCGGCAAGCTCGGGGTAAAACGCGAGACCGAGCCGGTGGCCATCGACACCGAAGACTACGGCTCCGTACTCTTCCGCTTCCGGGGCGGGGCGCGCGGCAGCCTGTGGGTCTCACAGGTGACGGCCGGGCGCAAGAACTGCATCCGCTACGAGATCGCCGGCGAGCGGGCCTCGCTGGCCTGGAACAGCGAGTCGCCCAACGCGCTGTGGATCGGGCGCCGCAACACGGCCAACGAGAGCCTGATCCGCGATCCGGCCCTGCTCGGTCCGTTGGCGCGGGGATACGCCAACTACCCGGGCGGGCACAACGAAGGCTTCCCCGACGCCTTCAAGCAGTGCTTCCGCTCCTTCTACCACTACATCGCCGCGGGCGACTACTCGGCCCGCCCGCCCTTCCCGACCTTCGCCGAAGGGCACCGCGAAGTCGTGCTCTGCGAGGCGATCCTCAAGAGTCACCGCGAGCAAGCCTGGGTCCATGTCTGAATGAACTCCCCCTCCCGGAATTACGCAAGGTCTTTTAGGATCATCCGATGCAACTGGGATTCGTCAGTGCCATCCTGCCGGAGCTGGGCCTCGAAGAGGTCCTTGGCGTCGCCGCGGCCGAAGGCTTCGAGTGCGTCGAGCTCATGTGCTGGCCGCCGGGCAAGGCCGACCGGCGCTACGCGGGAGTAACCCATATCGACGTGACCGGCTTCGACCGCGACCGGGCCCGGCAAGTCAACGACCTCGCTCAGAAGGCGGGCGTGGCGATCAGCGGGCTGGGATACTATCCCAATCCGCTCACGCCCGAGGCGTCCGCGGCGGATCTCTACCGGGAACACCTCCGGCGCGTCATCGTCGCGGCCGAGCTTCTGGACGTGCGCCTGGTGAACACCTTCGTGGGCCGGGACCCGCGGGCGACGGTCGAGGAGAACTGGCCGCGACTCCTGGAAGTCTGGCGGCCCCTGGTCCGGTTCGCCGAGGACCACGGCGTGCGCGTGGCCATCGAGAACTGTCCGATGTTCTTCTCGGCCGACGAGTGGCCCGGCGGCAAGAATTTGGCCCATTGTCCGGCCATCTGGCGGCGCATGTTCGCCGATATCCCGAGCGAGAATTTCGGCCTGAATTACGACCCTTCGCACCTGGTCTGGCAGCAGATGGACTACCTCCGGCCGCTGGCCGAGTTCGCGGGGAGGATCTTCCACGTCCATCTCAAAGATGCGAAGGTCGATCGCGAGCGGTTGGACGACGTCGGGATCCTGGCCACGCCGCTGGAGTATCACACGCCGAAGCTGCCCGGGCGGGGGTCGATCGACTGGCCGCGGTTCCTGGCGGCTTTGGCGGGCGCGGGCTACCGCGGGCCGGCGTGCATCGAGGTCGAGGACCGCGAGTTCGAGGGCTCGCTCGCCTCGCGGCAAGAGGCCCTGCGACAAAGCGGTCGGTTCTTGCGGCAGTCGATGAGAGGGATTCCCGCATGAGCGAGGCAGTCTACGCGAGCATCGACCTGGGCGGCACGAACATCAAGGCGGCCCTGGGCACGGCCGACGGCCGGATCCTGGCGGCCGACAGCCGCCCTACGCTCGCCTACGAGGCCCCCGAGGCCGTGCTTGGGCGAATCGCCGAATTGGTGGAGGACCTCTGCCAACGGACCGCCTGCCGCGTGTCCGGACTGGGCATGGGCGTCCCGGGCCTGATCGACTTCGGCGCCGGCCGGACCCTCTTCTTCCCGAATTTCCCCGGGAACTGGCGGGACGTCCCGGTCCGCGATTTTCTCGCCCCGCGCCTCGGCTGCCCGGTCTACCTGCTCAACGACGTGCGTACCGCCACGCTCGGCGAGTTGTGCTTCGGGCACGGACGCACGGCCAAGACCATGGTCCTGTTCGCCGTCGGCACCGGGATCGGCGGCGGCGTCGTGATCGACGGCCGGCTGCACCTCGGTCCGCTCGGCGCGGCCGGCGAACTGGGCCACCAGATCATCCTTCCCGACGGGCCCCGCTGCGGCTGCGGCAACCGCGGCTGTTTGGAGACGCTCGCCAGCGGTCCGGCCATCGTCGCCGAAGGCGTCCGCCTGCTGCGGACCGGCATGGCCCCCAGGCTCCACGCGCTGGTCGAAGGCAATGCGGACCGCGTGACGACGAAGACCATGGCCGAGGCCGCG
>CAYSGY010000262.1:0-7965 GCA_964430315.1 uncultured Planctomycetaceae bacterium | reverse complement strand
TTCAAAGTGGAGAGCAACTCCCCGGCGTCCGGCCGGCCCGCAACCTCCGAATGATGCTTGAATGTCAAATCTTCCCGCCGGCGGTAACTTTCGTATGCTCGCCTGCCGGCCCGCAACGACTTGGTGGTGTCGCCGTGACAAATTGTGTACTCGGGTACACCTTTCAAACGCCTTCCGGCCCCCGGGCGTCTCAAATGTTCCATGCGCATGGAACTTTCATAGGCCCTACAGACGCTTACCGTCGTTGCGGCGGTTTTGTACGCAATCCCGAACCGCTTGCACGCTTCGGACAGCCGGCCTCCGAAAAATGAACGCACCAGAGGGGCCAGAATCGACGCAAACAGGGGTCCAAGGGTCAGAACACCATCGGCCCCCGCGTGCGTTAGACGGCGAATCTCGCAACGCAGGCAAAAAAGAACGCCCCGGGGGGGAGTCAACCGCCACGGGGCGTTCCAGCGGTTTTGCCGGCGGGTGAAAAGTCCGCCGGCCTTCCCAAGATTCAATCAATCGCGTGTGGCCAACGCCACGCACCACGAGAGCGTGTCGCCGTTCTTTGGCGTCATCGGCTTCGACCATTTTCCCTGTCCGTCCGCACGCAGAATCGCTCTGTAGGCGGCCTCATCCGAGGAGAAGTACACGTGCTGCGACTTCTCGATCGAGACCTGCCGCCGCAAACCGAGGATGTACTGCGAGGGGTCAACCAGGAGGATATCGCCAACGCTCCCCAACGCCGGCAGCTTCTCGGTGAAAAACACCGGCCGGGTCAGCATGGCAAACTGTCCCCCGGTCTGCGAGAGCACCGGCAAATGACTGCCGCCGACATAGTCCGTTCCGCCTGCGTTCTGCACCCGAACCGTGAGGCCCAAGAGTTGCGGGATGGTGGTCGGGTTGGCAATCCAGATGCTGTTGCCGAGGCAGGCGGGGTGCAAGCGAGCGAGCATCTTGGCCAGGTTTTCGTAGACGATGGTCCCCGACGCCTGGGCGGGTGCGGTTTCCTTCGCCACCTGGATCAGAGCGGGGTCATTCAGGATGCCCAACGGCTGGCCGGCTCCCGTGCCAACGAGGCACGCCAGGTCGAGATACCAACTCAGCCCGGCAACCAAAGCATCCCCGAGGAGCCGCTCGAAGCCAGGAGCGTCTTCCGCTAGCTCGTTGCTGCTCTTGGTAAGGCACGCCAACTTCTTCGCCACCAGTTCGATTTTCCGCGTCTTGGCGTCGGTGGGGCCGATGGTCTCTGCCTCGGAAATCCAGGACCCCGTCAACCCGCCGAAAAGATGCGAGGAGTGCGAGGAATCATCCAAACCGGCCACCTTCAGCGTCGGGAACTGCATGGCCCTCACGTCCGCACGGGAAACGATGATCGTCTGCTCGACGGCCTTGTCCAACATTTGCGCGGCGAACATCTCAGGTACGAGGTAGCCGCCGGATGCACCCTCGCTGCCCACCATGCCGGCCGCAGGGACCATGCCCGGATGGTGGAGACCAGAGGACAGCACCTTCAACCAGTCGCCGAAGGACGAAAAGCCGTCGTTGCCTTGGGGCGGGCCGAACAGCTCTCGATAGGTGCGGCCACGCCCACGTGAGCGCGAAGGCGTCGCACCGGACAAGTGCTCGGGATTGGTCTGCCGGCACCGCTGCCAGTCCTGGGGCTGACTGCCCCAGGCGTCTTCCGCGGCCAACTTCTTCAGCGCCTCGTGGCGTTCCCGATCGCCGGCTTGTGCGGCCTCGATCGGGACTTTGAGTTCGTCGGCCCGGGCCAAGTGGGCCTGAATCTGACGCAGTTCGGCGTCGCTTACGTCACGGCCGGCGGCCAACGCACGGCCCTCGATGGCCTTTGCCGAATCGAGTTCCGCCCGCCGTTCGGCGATGAGTGCTCGGATGTCTTTGGTTGCAACTGTCATGGGGTCGCCCCTTTTCATCGGATGAAGTAAACGCACTACACCTGACAGGCTTGGGGAGGCTCGGCTCCTTACGCCCACCGTCACACGTCGCACACGTCGGGAATCTCGGCTCCCGATGGCGGGACGTGCCTTGTAGGGCGGATGCCCTACTCTGTTTCGTCGCTCGCCACTTCGGCGGCCGTCTCGGCATCGGCCATGCGATCGTCACCAGGGAGCCACGCCGAATCAAAACCGACCACGCCGGCCACGTGAGAACGGACACCACCAGCCGACAGCCAGTTGTCGATAGCCTCGCGTCGAAACCGCAAGCACCGCGGACCCAACTTCACCGGAGCGGGACAAAGGCCGGCCCGGCACCACCGCGACAACGTTTGCCGCGTCACCTTCGCACGCTCGCAGACCTCGGAAGTCGTCAGCATTTCGTCCGCCATCGGTAGGCCCCCCCGGTCTCATTAGTGGTTCAAATATGACGCCATGTTACCATAAGTGGCAATTATGTCAATAGACGGGGCGGGGTGGGTTGCGGCCCGTGGAGGTGGCCGGCCCACCCACGCCCCGCTCGGCATGGATTCAATGAGGCCAGTGTAAGGCTAACGCCGTCCACATTCTGGCGAACGCCTGCCGACTTTCGCGCTCGGCTTTCACGAGCGGGTGGATGTGTGCCACGCCCGACCGCTCCGTCACTGTAATCATGCCTTCCTTCATCACCGTCGCCGCCGCCGCGTCTGCGCGGTCCAAGGCCAGGAGGGCCTGGTACAGAAACTCACGTCGGGCGGGAGTCGTCGCCTGAGCAGGAACCAACGCGGCCCATAGCGCGGCCGACTTCGGAGAAAGCCCCGGCGGGGCGGGAATCGGTTCGGGTGGTGGGGATGATTCTCGTTTCATGGCAAAGCCTCAACTTTTAACGTCTGGAAAAAGGCAAGCAAAAACCCGTGGAAAAAGACGGAAAGTGGGGGGTGCGGTTCACCCCGCCGCGGCCCATGGCGATTCACCCTTCCCCTTCCCCCGGGGCCGGCTCGGGTGCCACGGGTCGCCACGTCGCCGGGGTGGCCACGTGGTCGTCGCAATGCTGGCCGTCGACGCTCGCCACGAGGCTCGGCTTGACGTGCCGCTGGGCAACCCATGCGACCCGGGCGCACGGGCAGGGGTGCGATGGCTCGGGAACGAGGTGCTCACAGCCACGGCAGCAAGGGCAATGGCCGGGCTGGGGAACGGGAATCATCGTGTTCATGGACGGAGACTCCTGATTGCGTCGGCGATCCTATTTAGGGACATGGAGAGCTTGTCAGCGGCGTCGAGAATCGCCTTGCCATGGGCCTCTAGGGCTCCCATAGGCGTAACGGCATCGCCGTTGCCCAAACACTTCAAGGATGTGGCCACGCGGTCCACGGCCTCGGTAAGGGACTCGGGGCCGTCGATGTACTCGGGGTTGCCCACGCCTCGCCCGATTTCGGAAAGGCCGTAGGCCACGTCCTTCAAGGTGTCGTTGAGTTCTTCAAAATGGTCTTCAGTTAGCATTGTGCGAACCCCTTTCGGTAGGACGGCCAATTACAAAACAGGCTCAGCGCCCCATCCCTCAGACGATCCACGATAGAGACGCCCAACCGTGCCTCTGCCTCTTCCCCGCTGCCGACGTTCATCGTGGTCCACGTAATCAGGTTGGCGCGATACCTGGCGTCGATCACGCGCCACAGATTTTCCGTGTTGAACTCGGACAACTCGCCACGCGCGGGAACCGGGTCGGAGACGATCAGGACGTGGGACAGCCCACGGCTTGGGGTACCTTCCCCATAGACCTTGCCCTGTCCGTACTTCTCGATGAGCCACTCGTCACCTTCCCGATCCTTCATGTACTTCCTGAATTTTGCGAAGAGTTCCGGGCCGTTCACCCACTCCACGCGGAAGCCCCGCCGAATCGCTTGCTTGGCCAGTCCGACGAGGAGGTGATCCTTCCCGGTACCCGACGGGCCGTACAGTACGACGCCGCTACACGCAAGCACGCGGTCCACCAGGTGGGCGTCGTAGTCCATCAGGGCATCGACCACCTTGCGTTGCTGGTCGGTTGTGACCCGGAAGTTTTCAAGTTCGGAGTCGGCGTAGCGTCTCCCGATGGCGCGAGTGAACCAGTTGAGGGCATACTGCCGCACCCTGTGCTCCTCCCGGTCGAGCGTCTCCAAGCGACGCCAGTGAACCGCACGCCAGCGGTGGTAGTGGTTGATGTCTTCTCTCGTCGCGCGAAAACCCGGCTCTGCCGGCATCGGCTCGTTGTCCTCGTCAGAATTGCCGCTCTTCGCCTGCGGTCGCTGGGTCGTATCGCTGACCAGCACCGACCCGTGCCCGTTTCCCGTTGCCATCGCGGTATGCTCCGTCCAAAAGTTTTTCGATGATGAACTCACGGTCCTTGTTCCGACCGCCCAAGAGCTTTGCCAAGGTGAGCCAACCTGCTTGCCTCACAAAGTCCCCGGACTCGACAGCCCGCTCGATTGACGGGAGGTCCTGGAAGAGCGCCCGGAGGGACGGGGACTTCTGTACTCGCTTCCAGGCAGACTGGACCGCTTCGCTTGGTTTGCTGGCATCGACGCCAGCGCCAACCAACTTCCTGGAGTGCATCCCATTCCACCAATCACACACCTCCCCAAGGGTGGGGGCAGGCGGCGAAGCCGCCGATCCCTTCCTTGGGTCTGGTTCTTTGGGTCTGGTTCTTTGGGTCTGGTTCAATGGGTCTGGTTCGTGGTGCTCTGGTGTCAGGGGCCCCCCGTCTCTTGTGTCAGGGGGAGGGGTGCTATTCTGTCCGTCCCCCGGGGTCTCTCGTGTCAGGGGCCCGGGTGCTGTTGTGTCCGCCGGTTCTTGGGGGGGTAGAGGTAACACCCTATAGACGTTGCTGGCGTCGGCTCCGTACCGATCGTGCCTACGCTCCCGGGCGACCATGCCGTATCCCGCGAGACGAGCGATTGCCCTTCGGATGCTCCGTTCCGTCGCGCGGCACAGTCTGGAGATTGTCGCCACTGAGGGCCACGCCCTACCGTCGCGCCCCGAGTGCTTGACGATGACACAGTACACGGAGAACGCCAGCGGTCCCACGTCCGCGATCTTGGCGACCGCCGCGTCCTGGACCTTGAACCATCCGCCGCCGGTCTTGCCGTCGCCGTTGGTGGTGCTCATAAACCACTCCCTCCGCACCCCGGCCCGCCGAAGCGGAACCGGGGGCGGAGAATGAATTCCTATTCGTCGGCCCCGGTGGAACACTCGTCCCACGTTCGAGAGTCACGGTTGAAGAAGACATACTTGCCGCCCCTTGTGCGGAAGACGGTTTCGTCCTGTATGGTTCGGCCGCACCGCTTGGCCTTACGGCGGTCGAACCGGCGGGCGTGGTCGTGATTGCCGAGGGCGACGCTGCCGTCGAGATTTCGGAATGGTCGGTACGTGGTCATTGGTTCATTCTCCATTGCTTGCCTCTGGTCATGAGCCGCGCACTGGCCGTCGAGGCAAACGGCGAAGCGGCGGGTTGCGGGGGTTGTCATAGTCCCCATTCCTCGTCGTACTCGTCGCGGTCTTCGTCGGGGTCCGGCGGCCCGAACAAATCGGCCTTACACACCGGGCAATTAGCGTAGGCGGTTTCCAGTCCTTCCAGTTCCACCCCGCAATCCCAGCAACGCTCCGTGACTTCCTCGTGTGTAGTCATTCTGAATACACCTTTCTGGGTTGTGTGATGTTGTCGTGACACGCTATACGAATGGTCATTTTCCGGCCTGCGCGAGCAGCGCCGCGCGCTCCTCTAGCAGGTCGCCGTACCGCGCGGTGAGCGCCTCGCATCGCGCGCTGAGCGCGGCCAACTCATCATCATTGGCTGGGGTGTCTCCCCCATCATCGTCACCGGCCATGGACTGGAGTAATTGCCCTACTTCCTTCGCCGCGCGCCGGAGGGTCGCAACCGCGCGGGCAAGGGCGCACGTGCCCGGCAGGTGCTCATCGGCCAGCATGGCGGCCAGCGCGTCACCCGCGGCTATGGCAGGGGTGATTACCCCTAGCGCCTCTTTCGCGCCGCGCGGCGTCAATCGCTCGTTCACGCGCGGGAGCGCGGGCTTTGGCTTGCGCTGCGCGCCGGTCAGCGCCCGCAGCGCCTCGCTGAGGCTCATCGCCGGCAGCGCCTCGGGGTCGGGGTGGGCCACGGCCAGCGCCATGAGCCGTTGGGCGTGGCGGGCCGAGCCATCGAAGTGGTTCCGGAGCCACGGCTCCCACTCGCCGTGCCGGCACTCGCTTTTCGCCGTGTGGAGCAATCGCCCCAGGTTGATGCCGCCGCGTAGGCTGTCGCGTAGCGCGCCTCGCAGTGCGGTCTGCGCGGCCCGGATATCGCGCTCGGTGAGGGCGGATACCCCATGCGAACTAGAAAGCGCCACGCATGTCGTTTTTCGCGGGGCTTGCCGTGGCGGGGTGGTGGTGGTACTATCCATTCCAGACAATCTCCTTAACCCGTCGCGGCCCGGCAGCCGATACGACGGGTTTCTCTTTCAGGTGGCCTGCCCGGTATGGGTCATAGTCCGGTCTGCCAGCCAGGCGTCGAGGTCGGACTGCCGATACCTCACGGCCCGGGCCGATACGCGGACGTATGGGATTCCGCCTCGGCCCGTCGATGCCCAATTACTGAGCGTCTGCGGGCTGAGCCCCAGGTAGGCCGCTGCTTGCTCCCGAGTGAGGAGCGGGATGGAGGGGAGGGTGAGCGTTGCCGTAGACATGATTTGCACCTCGTTTCACGTGGTAGTGAGCGTGAGAACGAGTGCTAGTAGAAGCTACGACAACAAGAAGTCACCGGCAGTGTCCGGTTTTTGTCCGGTCGGGCTACCGCTGCCAGAGGTGCCGATATCGGCGGGCCTGTCGGAGAAGGCTTTCCGCCTTGGCGTCGTCTTTCTTCACGAATTCACGAGCGATTTCGATTTGGGACCGCCCTTGGGGTAGGCCCTTCTGGAGGGCCCGGCACAAGTCCCGTACATCGACCGAATCGGGCAGGGAATTCTTTGGCGTGTCCGGTTTCGTGTCCGGTTCTAACGGAGCCCCCAGGTTTGACACCACGCCCAAAATGCGTTCCGCCAGGTTCTCCATCGCCTCGTGCAGCACGTCGCCTAGCCTATCCGAGGGGAACCCCAGGAATTCCCGAAAGCGGGTCTCCGTATCTTCCAAGGCAACGGTAATCTCCGATGAGGCAAACCTCCGATGCCCTTCCAGCCGCACCAGAGTATCCGCCTCGTGTGTACTCGGCCGAAAGATCAGGCCCTCAAACCGATTGGGCCTCTTGCTCGCGGCCAGCCGACGCCGGATTCGCTCGCCCCACTCCCGCAGTCGATCGGCTGCGGTGGGTGCTTTGCGGTGGGCGACGCTCGCCCGAAAGAACCGGGCTTTATCCTTTGCCATGAGCCCGCCCTCCGTTGCTCACGCCAATCCGCGGCAACTTCCCGCCCGCGGCCACGCGGATAGCTTCGGTGGCACGTTCGACGGATTCCCTTACTGGGTCCAAGGTCAGCCTGGAATAGATGGCCGTCGTTTCCGGTCGGGTGTGTCCCAGGGACTTGCCTATCACTGGGAGCGAGGCCCCGGTGAGGGCCTGCCAGGAACCGAGGGACCGACGTAGATCATGGATTCTTAGGTTCTCCAAGCCGGCCCGTTTGCAGAGCCGGCGCCACGCCGGCATGGGGTCCACCAAGAACGGCAACCCCCGTTTGCCGTGTCGGACGGCAGGGAAAACCCACTCGCTCCCGTCGCCCAATTCCTGGAGTTTCCGCAGCGTTTCGACGGCAAGCGGCACAAGCGGCACCACTACCACCTGCCCGGACTTGGTTTCCGGGATTCTCCATCGGGTCCCCGTGAAGTCGATGTCTTCCCACCGCATCCGTTGCACGTTCCCACGGCGGGCCCCGGTCAAGAGGCAGAGAAGAAAGAACCCTTGGAGCAACGGGCTTGGCTCGGCAATGAGGGACTGAAAGAACCGCGGCAACTCCTCGGGAGCCAAGAACCGATCGCGGGATTCTTCGGGGAACCGACGCACGCCGTGTGCGGGATTGGCCCCCTCCCA
>CAYSGY010000261.1:0-8025 GCA_964430315.1 uncultured Planctomycetaceae bacterium | reverse complement strand
ACCTTCATGCGGGGCGAGACGGCGCCGGGCGGGCTGGCGCTCACCGTGGGACGCTACACCATGGCATGGAGCGTCGGCAGCGCCGGCGGTTTTCTGAGTTCGGGCAGCCTGTACCGCCTCGGCAATCTGGCCTTGTGCGCGACGACGCTGCTGGTCGGGATCCTGATCCTCGCGATCCTGCTCCGGCACCGGGCACGCCCGCACGTCATGGCGAGCGCCGATGAGCATGTCGACGAGGCGGCGTCCGGTGCGAGGGCGGTGAACCCGCGCTACGTCGTCGTGGGCTGGTGCCTCATCTTCACGGCCATGTTCGTGCAGCGGCCCTTGCAGAGCCTCTGGCCGGCGATGTGCGCCCGCGCCGGCATTCTACCCTTCCTTCCCGGAGTGGTCCTGTCGCTGCACATGCTGGTACAGGGCGTTTGGGGGTACCGGGTGGCGGGCTTCGCTGCGTGGCGGTACCGCCGGACGCCGTTGATGGTCATTCACCTTGCCGGCGCCATCCTCCTCGGCCTGACATGGTGGAAGCCCGTCTTCCCGGCCGCCGCCGCGGCGATCATCGTCCTGGGATTGTACATGGGGTATGCCTACTTCACCGCCGTCTACTACGCCAGCAACTCGGGACGCCGGTCGGTCAACATCGGGGTGAACGAGTGCCTGGTCGGCATGGGCTCGTTTGCCGGGCTGTTCGCAGTGCAGTGGGGCGAGACGCTGATGGGCCAGGAGGACGGTATGTACGCCGTCTGCGCCCTCGGGCTGTTGGTGTCGCTGCTGATCCAGGTCGCCTTCGGCTCGATGCGGCGGGATGCCGGCAAGAAATGACTCCAGGTCCTTGGCGCGGAGACGCTCTCTTGGGGCGTCCTTGCCGCTGCGCTGCCTATCGCTGATACGCCTCCCAGGCCGCTTTTTCCTGGTCGAGGGTCGTTTTCCCCTCACGAATCACGAAGCGGGTCTTGTAGTCGAGCGGCTTGCCCTTTGCGAGCGGCAGGATCGTCTTCCCGGGAAAGGCCAGCGAGATGCAGGTGGAGCCGTAATAGCGGAAGTTGTTCGGATACAGCGGCGTCGCCTTTGACTCGAGCATCATGACGGTCGTGAAGCCGGGGCTCTCGACCCCGGCGGCGGGGTACTTGCCGCAAAGCGCCATCCAGGCGGCGTCGCCCAACTGCGCCGGATCGACGACCCTCTGCACGATCGCCAGATCGTCGCCTCGCCACTTGTCCGGATTCGGATGCACGGCGCGGATCGAGAACTCCTTCACCTGCGGATTCAAGCGGACCGTCATCCCGCCGTAGCCGCCGTAATCGACCTTCTGACGCCCGGTAATCGCCATGCCGTCGGCCAACGCCTCGACCCTGACGTCGACATCGACCGTGCGGCTCCGGGCTCCCTGCGTGCCTGTCGTCTTGGAGGCACGGATCGTGACCGTCTCGTTCACCACGGGGTCGGTCTCATCGTCGTAGCGCCAGACGTTCAACGCCTGGAGCACCGCCTCCTCGTTGCCGGCTTCCATCTTCGTGATCTTGACCGGATACGCGCGGATCTTGCAGACGGCCCAAAGGTCGCCGATCTTGTCGTTACGGCGGACCTCGCACCAACTCCACCAGAGACTCCGGTGATGCAGATGGTCCTTCGGGTAGTCGGCGGTGAGCGGCTCGCCGTGGAATCCGTAGAGCGGGTAGATGTAGTCGCTCCGCTCGCCCCCGTACCGGCTTCCGTCGGTGAAGTAGGCCCCGTTGTAAGGCGTATCTTGCTTGCCAAAATGGCCCGCCTGGACACCGGCCGGGAGCGGGACCTCGCCGAAGCGATAGGTCAAGACCGGCCGGCCCTGCTCGGCAATCGTGTAGCTTCGCGTCTTCTCATCGACGGAAAACGCCAGGGGCCCCGCCGCAAACAGCGGCGCCGGAGCCAACAACGCCAACATCGCTACGATTCCGAGCCTGGGTTGCATCATGATTCGGTACTCCTCTCTCGCCGGATTGCGCGACCTCGGGTGCTGACCAAGGGAACCGTCAGCCCCCACCGCTGCCTATTAGAGGTGCTGCACGGAGGCGGCGTCAAGGACTCTCGGACCGAAACGCCGGCCGCCGTTTCTTCAACGGCAAGTGTGCGTCTCGTCCCGGCTTCCTGCTCCAGAAGCCCAGGCATCGTTCTCTTTCTCTTGGAGACAGTTCGGGCAGTACCAGGGGGCGGGTGTCACCACAGGCCTGGGACTCCGCTTGCGGCACTTCGCACAGAGATAGCGTTTGCCTTTCACCGCGGTCTTCGGGCGGGCCTTCTTTCCGGTTCTGGGGAAGCTTTTCGGCATCGGAACGTCTCCTATCCTGCCTTCGTCGGCCCTCGCGGTCGCGTTCGCCGCAGTTCTTCAACCGTACGTCGTCACTGCTTCTCCGCCACCACCATGGCGTGGATTTCCAGGGGCGGCAGGCTGACCGTTTGGCCGTCCATCTTACCATCGCGTCCGCCCCGTGTCCTAAGGGCAGAGCGAAACAGGCCGAAACGTGAGGTGCATGCGAGAATTCCGCGGCAGACGGCTGGTCATCCCTCAGAAGGAGATGAACGCCAAACACCAGCCCGAAGCGCAAGCGAGGGTGGGGCAACGAGTCACCCTCGCTGGCGCTTCGGGCTGGTGTGACGCAGGGTGCGTCGGGGTTCTTGAGGCGTGAATGATCCGCCCTAACGTTTCCGCATCGGCGAGAACACGTACTCCGTGCCGATCTGCCACCATCCGATGTTCTTGACTTCGTCGGAGCGAAGGAAGAACCGGACGTCCTCTGCCGGGATCGGCGGTTCGAGCGCCATGAACGGCGCGTCGAAGATCAACTCCGCGAAGAACTCCTTGAACTCCTTCCTTTCCACCCAGTCGATGTGGCTGAGGATGTCGGTCCAGTGGATGAGTCCCTTCTCCAGCAGCCAGTGGCCGACCTTGGCCAGGCCCCGCCCGTCCGGCGGCCACCAGTAGGGCTCGCTATCGACCGGATACCAATGCTGCTCGGCACGCAGCCGGATGAGTTTCACCGCGTCGCGAGCATCGTTCGTCTTGTCCTCCGATCGCCGGGCCTCCGTCTTGTAGGTGCCGGTCCAGGTCTCCACCCAGGGCTTTCCCGGCGTGCAGTCGTGGAACATGGTCAGCTCGAAAATGCGGTGGTTGGGCGAGAAGTATTTCAGCACGAGGACCATCCGCGGCGCCCCCGTCTCCTTGTCGGTTAGCGTCCACTTCGATTCCAGGAGGTGGTTCTCCCACTGGTCGAGTGTGTCTTCACTCGTGTAAATCACTTGCCCCCCCAGCAGGAGGGCCGCTGCGATGGCAATACCCATTTGGATGACTCCCGGATTGGCGTTCAAGATCCACGCGCCGACTCCAACGAGCCGGTGCCGGGCGGCTAGCACCCTTCCTTCTTTCCATCCTTGACAAGAAAACCCCCGACTTCAACGAATAATCGTGATCAGATCCGGGAACCCGGAGGCGAAGGCGTATCGACTATGCTGACCTTTCCGGTTGTGAACGCTGCGGCCCAGGCAGCCCGCGGAAGGGTGACGGTCCCGTGGAAATGTCGCCGGCAAGAAATGAAACAAGGCCCACGGGCCGAAACCCGCAGGCCTCAAGGAGGAACGCCCTCCTGTGGAGACCAATCGTAGATGTGTTCTAGAGGAGGCGGTCCCCGAGCCCTTGCTTCGCCTTCGGGCCCGCGTTGGGGCGGCTCCTCGCGCCGCCCGGAAGGCTCGAACGCTTCTGCGGAACGGCAGGCTTTGCAGAGGGCGAGGGAATCACCTCGGGACCCATCTGCGAGGAATCGGGCACCGGGACGAGTTCCCCGGGACAGTCGTCGGATTCCTCGGACCACGCTTCCGGTTGTCCCGGACAAGATTCCGAATGGTTCGGGTACTCACTCAGTTCCCCGGTCGTAGGACCGAGCACATCCTCGTAAGGCATGACACTCACCGAGATCCCGCCCGGCGGGGTGCCCGGCACCTGGCCCGGGGCCTGGCAGAAGTCGACGACGTCGATGTAGCAGGAGCCGCCGGTCCAAGCGGTGCATGGCTTCCCAATACCGCCAAAGCAGTAGCTCTGGTTCAGCGACCCGATCGACTGGCCTACGTCCACCAGCTCCTGAACCACCTGGTTGCGGAGCGAAACCAGCCCGACCGTCAACCCGACGACGAGCGTGGTGGCCACCAGCACCAACTCGGCTGAGAAAACGTAACCGTGCTCATCGCCCCATAGTCTGTGGAATGCGTTCATCGTGGAAACCCTTTCTTGTTGGCAAAGGCGCGCAGTCACCAGGTCGCAATCGTCTTGGGGAAGTCGATCTCGGTCCGGGTCGCTTGCGCAAAGTAATCGCTGAAGGTGTTGGCACAGATCCAGGCAACCATTTCGGTGATCTCGCGATCGCCGTAGCCGGCCGCGCGGAGGCGGCCCCAATCCTCGTCCGCCAGATCGCCGCCACCGGCAATCATCCGGCACGCACATCGCAGGGCGGTCTGGACTTTGCCGCTGGACGACCGGCCGCCGCGGGCGTCCATGATCTCCTCGTCGCTTAGCCCGGCCGCCCGACCTAAGGCGACATGTCCCGCCACCCAGTATTCCGACCGATGCTGCTCGGCGATCGCCAAGGCCATCTGTTCGCGAAGCCTCTCCGACAGGACCCCACACTCCAACGCGCGGTGGAGCGACAGATAGCCCTCCAGCACCACCGGCGAATGGGCCATCACCAACAACAGGTTCGGGACCATCCCCACCGTGCTCCGGACCTCCTGGAGCAACTGCCTGACCCTGCCCGTGGTTCGGTCAAACCCAATGGGCTTGAGTCGCGCCATCGCCAACTCCTTTCCATCGCACCGGCCCGGAGAAGCCTGACAGCCTGGTGAAGCTGCGGCCTCCGGATAACACGCGGCACCGCGCGAGCATTGGATAAATGCACTGTTTGCGCGGTCATCACCAGATCGACGTCGCTGTACTACTCATCTCGTAACAGTTCAGCCGTATGAAGTTGCCGGAAAAGGAGAAGGAAAAAGGAAAAAGCGGGGGAAAGAGGGAAAAGAACAGGAGAGGGTTCCCACTCAGAATTGTGTGATCAGGGCACGGTTTCTTGCCTTTCCCATTTTCCCAGGGCTTTCCCTTTTCCCTTCCCCTGTTCGCACTTCAATCCGCTGAACACTTACAGAATTTCAAGGCAAGCGTCTTCTCACAGTCCTGAACCCTGAACCCTTTGGTTGCGGCCTTCGGCCGCGATGGGTTCATATTCGCCATATTTCCCATATTAAGTTTCTCGGAGGGCTTTCGTTGTGGCACAGAGGCCCGTGCAGCAGGCGCTCGAAGCGTCGTTTCGTTTGCGTTGGAGAACGATCGCTCTTAAGCAAGGTGCGTGCCAAGACGTCGAACAAGCGGCAAGAGGCCGCCGTGTTTGGACTTGCATCCAACGGGAAGCAACGTCGCGATGCAACGTAATTTCGTGATTCACGCAATCGCGTTGTCTTGCAACGAAAAGTCGTTAGAATGCGGGCGATGGACGAGACACAGGGGCATGATCCGATCGTCTCGATCGAGACGCTCCGGGGCCTTCTGCGGAAGACGGCCCAGGAGTCGTCGGTCGACGCGGTTCTGCGCACCGTCATTCACACCCTCGCCGATCTGGCCGACGCCGCCGTCACCAGCGGTCACGGAAGCGAGGCCCTCGAGTCGCTCCGAAAGCGACTGGATTCGGCCGGCAACGGTCCTTGCGAAGGACCGCCGCCACTTCCCGCCTTCGGCGAAATCATCGGCCAAAGCGCGGCCGTGCGCAGTCTGGCCGAAAAAATTGAGTTGGTCGCGCCGACCGACGCCAGCGTCCTCATCCTCGGCGAATCGGGCACGGGCAAGGAACTGGTCGCCCGGGAAATCCACCGCAGAAGTCGCCGCCGCGCGCAGCGCATGGTCCAGGTCAACTGCGCCAGCATCCCGCGCGAGTTGTATGAAAGCGAGTTCTTCGGTCACGTCCGCGGCGCATTCACCGGGGCACTCAAGGATCGTGCCGGACGATTCGAACTGGCCCACCGCGGAACATTGCTGCTCGACGAAGTCGGCGAGATCCCTTATCATCTTCAGGGGAAGTTGCTCCGGGTCTTACAGGAGCGGGAGTTCGAACGCGTGGGCGAGGAAGTGACTCGCCGTGTCGACGTCAGGATCCTCGCGGCGACCAACCGCGACTTGAAACAGGAGATCGAGGACGGGAGATTCCGGAGGGACCTGTTCTACCGGCTCAACGTGTTTCCGATCGAAGTCGTGCCTCTTCGGCAACGTAGCGAAGACATCCCCTTCTTGGCCTCGTATTTCCTGGACCAGGCGGTGGCCACCCTGCGCTGCCCTCGGCCCAGGCTCACCAAGGCCCACATCCTCCAACTCCAGCAGTACGATTGGCCCGGCAACATTCGGGAGTTGCGCAACGTCGTTGAGCGGGCCGTGATTGCATCTCGCGGAGGCGAACTCCGTCTTGACCTTTCCGGCGATCTGGCCGACGAGACTCAGGGCACCGCCGCACCGACTCGGCCGACCGCTCCGACCGGCGAAATCCTCCCCGATGCGGAGTTGAGACGCCTGGAACGTCAGAACATCCTGGCGGCGTTGGAACGGTCCCGGTGGAAGATCTACGGACCAGGCGGCGCCGCCGAACTTCTCGGCGTCCGACCCACCACTCTGGCTTCCCGCATCAAGCGGCTCAGACTTCAGAAGCCCGACAAAAAAGAGAATCTGGGATAATTCGGCAAGCGTCCTTGGCCAACTTCAGGCAGAAGCGGTCAACTCGCCAGGACCCAACCTCCCCCGAGGGAGGCCCCGTTGTTGCCAGCCGGCCATCGCCATGCTATTCTAATAGGCTAGTGCATGCGACCATCGCGCGATGCATCTCCGGGCGGCTAGCTCAGTTGGTTAGAGCGCTATCCTCACACGGTAGAGGTCGCCAGTTCGAGCCTGGCGCCGCCCACTTGTAAATCCTTACGCAGCCATGAGTTGCGTAAGGTTTTTTTGTCGGAACTTCGTAACCCGAGCCATTGTAACCCACTTTGTAACCCATTGGGAGGCGGGTAGGAACGGCGTGAGAAGTCAGCGAACCATCGTGATCACCGGCCAGCCCGAGCTGCCCCTCGGGCCCCATTCAGACCCACTCCGGGCCGCCCCCCCGCCCGGCTGCGGTGAGTGCCGTCCGGGGCACTTCGTGGACCAGTGCGGATTACCTCGCTGGCCATCGCGGTTAACATTGTCCCCGAATCGAGCTACAATTAGGTTCGTTCTGCCCGGCCGTGTGGTGCCGCGAGGATCGTCCTCGCCGCCGGTTGGATGAACAACGGGAATGCTTGGCGACGCTGAGTCGTCATATTTACTTGTCCCGCATGCACCAGGCACCTCTGCTAGGGGTGCGCTTGCTGCGGAGGCAAGGATGACGACCCTTTCTCTTTCCCGATGCCAGGCGGCATCGTCTCAGCATTCCGATCTGCCGGACGTTCCGGACTCTCCATCTGAAGCGGCCTCGGTCTCGTCTGTTGACGTCGTTCTCCCGGGCGACCCCTCAGGCTTCCTTACATTATTGAACCGAATCGTCGCCGCAACCGAACGCGAAGCGGCGGCCCACGAGCGGATCGCCGCCGCCGTTGAGCAGGTCGTGGCGAGCACCCTTTTTCAACGTGCCGGCAACTCTTCCGGCCCGGCGAGCCAAGCGAGCGCCACAAACGATCGCCGAAGTCCGCCCAAGAAGCGCGGACGTTTGCCGGACACCGATCCCGAAGCCGATCGCAAACTCGCCGAGCGATGGAAGGCAAGCGGCTGTACCCGCTACGCGGACTTTGCCCGCAGAGCGGGCCTCCCCGCGAACGAGCTGAGAAATGCGGTTGACAGGCATCGCCATCGGGTGCCGAGTCGGCGGAACAAATGTTCCGTCGGAACAGCGTCAAGTCCGTCCTGATTTATTCCGGCGAGCTGGAACCAGTGATCGTACACCGGCTTGTGGTAACCGTTCACACGTTGGGGAGCAACGAGGGGGCTGGTTGATGGGCCAGGTG
>CAYSGY010000260.1:0-8027 GCA_964430315.1 uncultured Planctomycetaceae bacterium | reverse complement strand
AGCGGCTGGGGCGGCGGGTCGTTGGGAAACCAACTCGCCAGGACCTCCAGAAGCCGCTCGCGGAGCATCCCGGCCTTGAACACGCCGCCGTTGAACAGGACGTGGGTCGGCCGGGCCGGGGCCCCGGGGTTGCTCCCCTGGGCCTGAAGGAACGCGGCCAGATGCCGTGTGACGGCCGTATCGGACTCGAAGGGCAGCCCGATCTCTCGGAACCCGGAGATGCCGCGACGGGCGGGCCGGTCGGAAACGGCCACGCGGGGAAAGAACCCGTCGACCAGCAGTTGGGCCACGTCGTCGCGCTGGACCTCGATCGACACCGTGCCGCCGATCAGACGCGATCCCCGCCCGAGCACGGCGATCGAGTGCTTCTTCGGCCCGCCGGGGGTGAGGACCGCCTCCTTCGCGTTGCGGCAGGAGTGCCACAGGGCGACCGACTGCCACGGGTCGAGCTGGACCTTCTTCTCGGCGAAGCGTGCGGCCGCATGGTGCGCCAGTGCGAGGTCCATGTTGTCGCCGCCGACCAGGAGATGGTTGCCGACGGCGATCCGCTCCAGTTCGAGGTTGCCCGACTCCTCGGTCACGCCCACGAGCGTCAGGTCGGTGGTCCCGCCGCCCACGTCGCACACGAGGAGCTTGTCGCCCAGTTTGAGTTGCCGTCGCCAGCGGTCGCCGACGTCGGCAAGCCACGCGTAGACGGCCGCCTGGGGTTCCTCCAAGAGGACCAGCGCCTCGGGCAGGCCGGCCGCCAGGGCGGCCTCGTGGGTTAGCTCACGGGCCCGGGCGTCGAACGAGGCGGGCACGGTGAGGACCACGATCTGCTCGGCCAGGGGCGCGTCGGGAAAGGCCGCATTCCAGGCGTCGACCAGGTGTTCCAGGTAACGTTGCGAGGCCGTGACCGGCGAGACCTTCGGCACTTCGGCCGGGGCATTCCACGGCAGGATCGGCTGCCGGCGATCGACGCGGCTGTGCGCGAGCCACGACTTGGCCGCGCCCACGGTCCGATCGGGCACCTCGGCCGCCTGACGCCGGGCCAGTTCCCCGACGGCAAACTCGCGGCCCGACTGCCACGGCAGATCGAACGCCCCGCCCTCCGCCTCGTGGGGATTGGCCAGGTAGAGAAACGACGAGAGTGACGTGCGCGATTCGATCGTGCCCGCCGCCACCAACTGCGGCACCGCGAGCAATTCCAGGCGCGGCCGCTCCTCGTCCAGCGGCGTGTAGGCGAGCACGCTGTTGGTCGTTCCGAGATCGATCCCGATGACGTATTGGGCCATACCAGCAGACTTTCTTGACGCGGCTTGCGGCTGTGACCAAACGGCGGGCGAGCCCGCCCGCTACGCGGAGATGCATGCACTCTGAACCCAAAAACCCTGAACCCTGAACCCCGAACCCTGAACCCCTCCCTACTGCAATTCCACTTCCGCCGGGGCGACGACGCGGGCCGAGGTCTCTTTGCCCGACCAGGCCGGCACTTCGCACCGGGTGGCCTCCCAACCGTGGTGGGCGAGGCGCCCATGAAACGGCGGATCACCGGCGACGTTGCCGGTCAGTTGAAACCGGCCCGAGTCGAATCCCACGGGAACCTCGACCTGCGTCCCTTCTTCCTGGCCGACGATCGGCGTCACGGCGAAAAGCCGCTCGACGACCGCCGCACAGTCGCGATGCACATCCCGGGCCACCGCGCCGATCTGGGCGTCGGAATACCCCCCGAGGGGTTCCTTGATGAAATCCACAAATCGGGCCTCTCGCTGGAGGGCGGCCAGGAGGGTGATCGCTTCACTCTGGATGGCCGCCTTCGGGGGCGGGGCCTTTTTCTTGGGTTCGGGCCGTTCGTCGGACTTCGCCGGGGGGGCGATCGTCGCCGCGGTGCCATGCCCGGCTCGGAGGGCTTCCTCCACCCTGGCCGCGGTTTCCCCGTTGAACAACACGGAGAAGAAGACTCGAATCGCCAGCCATAAGCGTCGCATGGCCACCACCTCGTCCTGGTACCTCAGGCAAGAAACCAGGCGCTTAGTCTAGATGTCAGGCGGAAATCCTGCCAGGGAGACGCCCCATCAAGGTGGTTTCCTCTGAGCCCCCCCAGGCAAATCTCGCGGCTTCCCGGCACAGCCACCCCCGCGGTGCCGTAAGGTTCACTCCGCGACGAGGCGGATCGTATAATGTTCATTGCACTCCCTTTCACCCCTCTCGGAGCCTTATCACCATGAGACGATTCGGGATCCTCCTCATACTGGCTGCCGGATGTCTGGCCCTTGGATGCGACAAGTCGATGACCGAAGTCGAAGGGAAGAGCAGCGCCAAAATGCTGCTTGACGGGAAAGGCGATGTGGGACTTCCCGAGGGCTTCCCCAGCGACGTGCCCGTCTACCCGGGGTCGAACGTGACGATGCGGGCAGCCACGGCCGGCGGGATGCAGATGGTCCTGAAGAGCGCCGATCCCTCCGACAAAGTCGCCGCATTCTACAAGGAGAAACTGAAGGGGGCCGGCTGGCAACTCGAGACCTCGCTGAGCGGCGAGGGAAGCTCCATGGTCACCGGCAAGAAGGACCAGCGCTCGGTGGTGGCGGTGATCGGCCGCGATTCCGGCGGGACCGCCGTGACCTTGATGCTCCAGCAACCGGGGAAGTAGGAGAGCCTCCATAGCACTTGCCCACTTCTCTGCCCCTTCCTTCCATCGGTCCGGTTGGTGTGTGGCAAGGGCTCTGGGCACTCCGCGTAGGAAGGGCTTGTAGTAGGTCCCACCTGCCGGGCGGGACCTTGAGCGACGGCGGACGTTTGGCGGGGCCCAGTTCCCGCCCGGCAGGCGGGACCTGCCGCCAGAAGATCTAGCGGTACCCGCCGAGAGACACGCCTTGCAGCCCGACGGTGCCGGCAGCAGAATGGGGACCACGGTCCCTCCCGACGTTGAGTCTACCCGCCCCGGAGCCTCGCCATGCGTGCTGTCTTCCTCGCCGTGTTCTGGTTTACGACCTCGGTTGCCCCGGCTGCGGACTTCTTTGTGTCGTCGCGAGGGCAGGATTCCTGGCCGGGCACTGCGGAACGGCCGTTTGCCACGTTGGAGCGTGCCCGCGACGCGGTGCGTGCATTGAAGACCCAAGGGGCGTTGACGGAACCGGTGCGCGTCCTCGTTGGCGGCGGCGATTACGTGCTGACCAGGCCGCTGGAGTTCACGCCCGCCGACAGCGGCACGCCGACGGCTCCGATCCGCTATGAGGCCCAGCCCGGCGAGCGGCCCGTGTTCCGCGGCGGACGCACGATTTCCGGCTGGCAGCCGGCCGGGAACGGGTTGTGGAAGGCGGAGATTCCCGAGGTGGCCGCCGGCAACTGGTACTTCGAGCAATTGTGGGTGAACGGCCAGCGGGCGATCCGTGCCCGCACGCCGAACAAATTCTTCTTCTTCGTGCGTGACGTGCGCGAGGAGGTCCTCAAACGCGGTCACGGGAGGAAGCCCGAGCGGGCACGGCAGACGGTCTGCATGCGGCCCGAGGATTTCCGCGCCACGTTGGCTCGGGTCAGTCCGGCCGAATTCGGCGACGTGAACCTGCTGGTCTATCACAACTGGGACAACACGCGGCGGTTCCTCGAGAGCGTCGATTCCAAGGAATCGACGTTCACCACGTTGGGCGAAGGCATGAAGCCCTGGAACACGTGGAAGCGGAACACGCATTTCCTGCTGGAGAATTTCCGCGCGGCGCTCGACTCGCCCGGCGAGTGGTTCCTCGATCGCAAAGGCACGCTCCACTATCTCCCGCGGCCCGGCGAGGAGATGCAGCGTGCGACCGTGGTGGCCCCGGTCGCGACGGGGTTCCTGAGCCTCAAGGGCGAGCCGGGGCGCGGAGCGTATGTCGAGCACCTGGTGTTTCGCGGGCTGACGTTCCGATACGGGCAATGGCTCACCCCGCCCGGCGGCTTCGAGCCCGTTCAGGCCGCCGCCCCGATCGAAGCGACGATCCAGGCCGACGGCGCGCGCCATGTCCTGCTGGAGGATTGCGAAGTGGGCCACGTGGGCATCTACGGGCTTTGGTTCCGCAAGGGGTGCCGGGACTGCGCCGTGCGGCGATGCCATTTTCACGATCTGGGCGCCGGAGGCGTGCGAATCGGCGAGGGGGCGCAACTCGACGACCGCGAAACCGCCGCCGGCGACGGCGAACGGACCGGCCATATCGAAATCGACAACTGCATCCTCCGCCACGGCGGCCGGATCTTCCCCTGCGCCGTGGGCGTGTGGATCGGTCACAGCGGCGATAACCGGATCACGCACAACGAGATCGCCGACTTCTACTACACCGGCATCTCCGTGGGCTGGCGCTGGGGCTACGGCCCCAGCCCCGCCAAGCGGAACACGATCGCGTTCAACCACGTCCACCACCTCGGCTGGGGCGTGCTGAGCGACATGGGCGGCATCTACACCCTCGGGCCTTCCGAAGGCACCGTCGTGCGCAACAACGTGTTCCACGACATCTATGCCTATTCCTACGGCGGCTGGGGAATGTATACCGACGAAGGAAGCACCGGAATCCTGTTCGAGAACAACCTGGTCTATCGCGTCAAGACCGGCGGATTCCATCAGCACTACGGCCGCGAGAACGTGATCCGCAACAACATCCTGGCGTTCAGCAAGCAGCACCAGCTCCAGGTCTCTCGCGTCGAGCCGCACCTGTCGTTCACTTTCGAGAAGAACGTCGTGTACTACGACTCGGGCGCGCTGCTCGCCGGTCCGTGGGACAAGGTGAAATACGTCGGCCGCGGCAACTGCTACTGGCAGTCGAAGGGCGAGCCGGTCACCTTTATCAAAGATGCGACGTTGGCGGCCTGGCAGCGCGCGGGGCACGAACAGGACTCGGCCGTCGTCGATCCCAAGTTCGCCGACCCGGCCAAGGACGACTTCCGCCTCGCGGCCGATTCGCCCGTCCTGACGCTGGGCTTCAAGCCGTTCGATTCCCGCCAGGCGGGCGTGTACGGCGACGCCGCCTGGGTGCGCAAGGCCAACTCCGTCTGCTATCCGCCGCTGGAAGTAGTGCCGGAGCCGCCGGCCGACCCCGTGCATCACGACTTCGAACGGAATCCGCTCGGCAATGCCCCGGGCGGTTTGGAGGTCCACGTCGAGAACCGCGGCGACGCCATCGTGGTCACTGACGAAACGGCCGCCTCGGGCCGTCGCTGCCTGAAGATCACCGACGCGCCGGGTTTGCGCCAAGTGTACAAGCCTTACCTCGCCTTCAGCGGCATGAGCTTCGGCGTCCGGCCGCTACGCAATGCGTTCGACCTGCGTATTGAGTCCAAGAGCCACCTCCGGGTCGAGTGGCGCGACTACAGCGAAGGCGACTATCGCGTCGGGCTGAGCTTCGTGATCCGCAACGCGCGTCTGGAGGCCGGCCCGGCCGGCGCCATGGATTTGCCGATTGGCGAGTGGATCCATTTTGAAATCGACGATACGCCCGCCGACGGCCGCCACACGTGGACCCTTCGGGTGGGCGTGCCCGGCCAGGCCCCTCGCGCGTTCGTCGGCCTGCAAGGCGTGGACCCCCGCTTCAAGCGGCTGACTTGGATCGGGTTCACCAGCATGGCCAACGAGAAGACGGCCTTCTACCTGGACAACTTCGACCTGCGCGTCAAGCCTTGAGATCCCGGGAAATACCGCAAGCGGGTCCCCGTTGTGTGTCCGCCGCCGGCGGGATATTATGTCGGGTAGCTCAAAGACGTCTTGCCAAGGAGCCGCCATGGCTGTCTCCGTGCAACCGACCGCCTCCCCGTCGCCGCTGGGGCCGGCCAGCGAGGACTGGTCGCTCGCCGATCTCCAAGAGCACCTGGGCGGAATCCCGCTGGAGCGAATCCGCCTCCGTCCCTCGCCCGGAACGGCCACGGAAGACGACGTGATCGAGGCCGAACGCCGCGATCATCTCTGCGAATTGATCGACGGCACCTTGGTGGAGAAGGCCATGGGATGGCGTGAAGCTCGCTTGGCGATGGTCCTGGGTCACTTGTTGGAGTCGTTCCTCGAAAAGCACGACCTGGGCGTCGTCGTCGGCGAGGGGGGCATGCTGCGGCTCATGGCCGGACAGGTGCGGATCCCGGACGTCGGCTTCTTTTCGTGGAACAAGTTCCCGAATCGGGAATTGCCCCAGGAGCCGATCCCCGACCTGGTGCCCGACCTGGCGGTCGAAGTGCTCTCGCGGCGGAATACCGAGGCGGAGATGCAGCGCAAACTCTGCGATTACTTCGCCGCCGGGGTAAGGCTCGTCTGGCTCATCGACCCCAGGCAACACTGCACGCGGGTGTTCACGGCCCTCGACCAAGTGAGCGTCGTCGGCGAAAACCAACCGCTCTCCGGCGGCGACGTGCTGCCCGGCTTCCAGGTTACGCTCGGCGAACTTCGGGCCCGTGCGGATCGCCAGCGGCCAGCGTGACCGTTCACAGTGCATGTAGGATGGGACAAGTCGTAGGGTGGGACAAGCGGATCGCAGTCCCACCAGGATTCTCGCCGCCGGTTGGTGGGCCGGCGCTTCGCTTGTCCCACCCTACGACTTGTCCCACGCTACGATGCCGGGAGGGCCGGGCTACTGGCGGATCCAGGCCTTGTAGATCCACTCGAGGTCGGCGTCGGTGGGCGTGCCGGCGTAGGCAACGACACGGTAGCGAAGGTCGACCGACTTGCCCGCCGCCAGTTTCCAGGGCTTGTCGAGGAAGTTGAACGGCGTCGGGGAGATGAACCCGTAGTCGCGGGTGAACCAGCGGCAGTCTTTCCACGGATTGGTGGGGTGATTCAGCAGGGCGATCCCCTCGATCCCGTCGCCCGGCACGCCCGGGCGCTTGTTGTAGTAGGTGCACCAGCCGGCCGGCTCTCCGAAGGTCGCTTTCTCGCCCATCTTCCCGAAGGAGTTCTCGAGTTTGCCGCCAGCCTTGGGAGTCAGATCAGGAGCGGCGCGGACGGAGAAGAGGGAGTGATTGGTCTTCTCGATGGTTACATCGGTCACGGCGGTCCAGCGGAGTTCGGCGTCGATCCACCGCCTTCGCCCATCCACGACGTGGACGGTGAACTTCCGCGTGTCGGTCATCACGGGCGACTGGCCGGGCTTACGCCATTCGCACTCGTCGAGGATCTCCACCGACTGGTCCGTCACCTGCCCGAGTTTCGGGCCTTTCGAGACGATCTGCCCGACCTCGTTCGGCCCCTGCCAGTAGTTCCCGCCGCTGACGCGGTCGCAGGCGAAGAAGATCGAGTGGTGGTGCGGATACGGCTCGCTGGTCTCCGTGGTGAGGGAAGTGCCGGAGAGCGGACCGGCAAAGGGGAAGACGTAGGGATATTTCTGGGTCGTCTCGGCCCGATAGCCGGCGATCAGGGTCTTGCCCAAGCGAATCGCGATCTGCCGGCCGTCCTGGGCAGCGGTGAGCTTGTCGACACCGGCCTGGGGAGCGGTCTCGGCGGCCGCACAGACCCCGAGCCAAGGCGTGCCCAAGGGAATCGCCGCGGCGAGGGAGGCTTTCAGGAAACGGCGTCGCGCGGGGGTGGGATCGGTCATGGGGCTGTCTCCGTCGGAATTGCGTGGGAGTCCGCCGGACAAGTCCGGCCGCTACACAACCATAGCCGCGCCACGCGACAACGTCTACATCCCCGCCATCCTCCGCCCTCCGCCCTCCGCCCTCTGCCCTCTGCCTACTTCCTACTGCACAAACCGTTCTTCCTCTTCGTTGGCGTGGACGGTGATGTCGCCGGCGTCTTCGAGGCGGCGGATGATGTCGACGATCTGCTGCTGGACCTGCTCGACGTTCGAGGCCCGGACCGGACCGAGGTATTCCATCTCTTCCTGCAAGAGAGCGGCGGCCCGCTTCGACATGTTGTTGAGGACCTTCTGCTTGAGTTCCTCGCTGGCCCCCTTCATGGCCATGGCCCACTGGGAACTCTCCACGTTCTTGAGGATCGTCTGGATGTCGCGGTCGCTGAACTTGGTGATGTCCTCGAAGACGAACATCAGGCGGCGGATCTCTTCGACCAGGTCGGGGTCTTCCTGGGCGAGGTTCTCCAGGAG
>CAYSGY010000259.1:6426-8040 GCA_964430315.1 uncultured Planctomycetaceae bacterium | reverse complement strand
GCTAGCTATTCTCGGCAAAACCCGCGACCCCGAAGCTCTCTCGCCCTCCCTCGCCTACCTACGACACGAGACAATACGTCCCCGCCGCGGAGGTCCTCCGCCATGCGAACCATTAAATATAACCGTCTCGTCCCGCCGTGCAAGGCGGATGGAGGGAAAAACGCGACTCGCCTTGCACTTCCCAGCAATCTTAACTTGGCATCCCCCGGAAGAGCTGCTTCCGCGTCAGAACACTCCACGCAAAGCCTCTTCTCTGCCACGCAGAATCCGGGCCGAACGCTGGGGCCACGACCTGAAAATGCCGAGGATGCCACCTCGAACGGGTGTCGCATCCATCTGGAGAGTCACGCTGGCAGACCAACGACCCGCTTGCCCCGGCTTCCCGCCGAGGGTTACTCCGCCTCAGGCACCTCGATCTTCTCGTCCTGGACCGCCTTGCGGAGCTTGCTGAGTGCCCGAGCCTCAATCTGGCGAATCCGTTCTTTGGTGACGCCCATGACGGCCCCCACCTCCTTGAGCGTGAGAGGCTCGTGGCCGGGCCTGAGGCCGAAACGGCGCATGATGATCTGCTGCTCCCGCTCGTCGAGACGCTCCAGGATCCTCCCCACCTGCCCCTCGCGCTGCATCTGCGCCGATTCCTGCTCGTACTGGTCGCTCCGCACATCCTCGGTGGTGCCGAACATCTCGGAGTGGCTGGTGCGGAAGCGGTCGCGACGGCGGTGTTCGTCGGGGATCGTGCGGGCGAAGTTCTTCATGATCGCCCAACTGGCGTAGGTGCTGAACTTGTTGCCGCGGGCGAAGTCGAACTTCTCCACCGCGCGGATCAGGGAGATGTTCCCATCACTGACCAGCTCGAAGAAGTTCTCGCCCGGAGATACGTGGCGCTTGGCGATCGACACCACCAATCGCAGGTTCGCCGAGATGATCTCGTTCTTCACCGCCACCGACTGGTCGTACATCCTCTCGATCTGGTCCATCAAGCCGCTCCTGGAGCGTGACGGATCGAGGGCCTCTCGCAACCGGTTCGCCTTGTACTTCAGGTAGTTCATTTTGCGGAACAGGTGGGCCTCCTGCTCGCGCGTCAGGAGAGGCACCTCATAGAGGCTTGCCAGGTAGGGGGGGAGCCCGCTGGGCAGGCGGGCCTTTTTGGGCAACGGCTCCCCCGAGGGGGCGGGCCCGAGGATTTCCCGCTCCTGCTTCTCCGTGCGGATGCCGGCGAACTCGTCGTTGGGGATGAAGTCCAGCGGCAATTCCAGGATCCGCCGGGCCCGCATCTCGCCGACGATCCGGTAGATGCTGGTCTTCGTGCGGCAGAACCGCCGCGACAGGGTCTCGGCCGACTCGCCGCGGCGATGCTGCTCGTAGACCTTCCGCTTCGTCTCCTCGCGCAAGGGGCCGGTGTGGTCGGGGAAGATCGCCAGGGAAGGATTCTCCTGATCGAACTGCCTCAGGGTGTAGCGAACCGTTTCGACGCTTCGGCCGCTGGCGCGGGACAGCCGTCGTGTGACCTCCGAGGGGCAGCCGCCGGCCTGGGCCAGCCGCCTTGCCCGATCGATGATCCGCTTCCGTTCCTCCGCGGTCTTTAAAATTCTCCTTCTGTTCCAGAGGGCCTGG
>CAYSGY010000259.1:0-6416 GCA_964430315.1 uncultured Planctomycetaceae bacterium | reverse complement strand
CGCCCCGCGCCGGACCCGCTCCTGATTCTTCTCCACGAATCGCTCCACGGAACTTGCCAGGAAGCCGACGCGTTTCCGGCCGTCGAACACGAAGCGACGGCTCACCAGCCCTTGGCACCGCCAACGCGAGATGGTCTTCGTGGACACGCGGAACTGCGTGCTCAACTCCTCGACCGTGAGGACCTTCTCCCCGGCGTCTTCCACCGGGACGTCGGCGGAATCGGACAGATCCTCGACGAACAGCCGCAGATCATGCCGGGCCTCGCCTCCGGAGAGCTTCAGGTCGGGATAGGACTCCGGACGGTACCTGGTGATCCGGAAGCAGAGGTATTCGTACGTGTATTGTCGATCGGGCTTCAGTTCGCCCAGCAATCGCTCGGCCTGATCCACCTGCTGGAGTTTCTTCTCCTTCGGGGTGAATCGTACCAACTGATCGCGGAGTTGCCGCATCGCTGGATTGATGTAGTCGGTGTGCATCGCGTTACCTCGTTTCGCCGTTCAGGTCCGACCGTTCGGCGGACGTTCCATCTTGCCCTGCTGGCGCTGGAACCCCTATAGGGAATTCCCCGGTGGCACCCTAAGGTTCTTGGATGGCCCAATTATGACAGGTTTATTTGACAAAATCCAGCCCCCTCCTCGAATTTCGTTCCTGCTTTTTCGCGAATGTTCAGCGCAACGAAGTGCGAAAAGGGAAGGGGAAAGGGAAAGGGAAAACCCTGGAAAAATGGGAAAGACGAGAAACCGTGCCCTGATCGGACAGCACTCATTGGGAACTCTCTCCTCTTCTTTTCCCCTTTTCCCACGCTTTTTCCTTTTCCCTTCTCCCTTCTCCTCTTCCGGCAACTTCATACGGCTGAAGTGTCACCCCCTCGGGCAGGAACGAGTTCTTTACGGATATAGACGCCGGTTGTTTTCGCTCAAGTTCGCTCGTAAGTTCCGTTTTCCTGGGCGCGAGTGATTCCCTAACTTCTCTCGACGTGGGGTTTGTTGCCGCATCGACGCGAACATTGCAGCGAAGGGCACCGAGATCGGCTCGTTACCTTGCCCCAACCCCGCAATCCGTCGGCGGAGCCCGCAGAAGACGTTCGAAGACTCTTCCTAGACTCCTTATTTACGCCATCCTCTCGCGCAGGGATCATCCGCCCGGTTTCGTTTGAACTCCGGAAATCAGGGGAGTCGATCTAACGTGCGGTCCGATTCCAACGGCCGCCTTGCCCGTTGTTGCCCGCGGACCCGAACGGTCCTTACCCCACGCTGGTATAAGAAGAGAAGAGATGACACGCTGTCCGATGATGTGCGCGTCCGCCTTCCTCCTGGCAGTTGCGCCAGCGGCCTGGGCTGCTGAGAAACAGGATACTCATTCCTTGCAGTCCCTGCGACCCCCCGGTGTGGTGGATCGCGTGGAATGCGTTTTGGAGGTGTCGGGCACCCTGAAGGTGTTGGACTCGCCGCACGGCGATCCGAAGAAGGCGGAACCCCTTTCTCTGAATGTCAAGGCGGCCTTGGTCTACGCCGAGAAGGTCCTGAAGGCCGCGGCCTCCGCGGAGGAAGTGGGAGGTCGGGCTGTCCGGCACTACGAGAAGGCCGAGGCTTCCATCGCGGCGGGCGAGGGCAAGTTCGGGCCGACCCTGCGCAAGGATCGGCGTCTGATCGCCGTCGCCCTGCGTGGGTCCGAGGTCGTCCTCTTCTCGCCTCAGGGGCTCCTGACCCGCGACGAACTGGACCTGGTGGATCTCCAGGGCAACAGCCTGCTGATCGACCGGTTGCTGCCGGGGCAGGCGGTTGCGGTGGGCGCCACGTGGAAGCACCCGAACAGTCTGCTCGCCGCCCTCTGCGGACTGGACTCCGTCAGCAGCGGCGACGCGCAGAGCGTGCTCCAGTCGGTCGAGGGCGACAAGGCCCAGATCGAAATGGCCGGCCACGTGGCGGGCTCGGTCAATGGCCTCTCGACGACGATGCAGCTTCGGGCCAAGTATCGCCTCGATCTCAAGGCGAAACGGATCACGTGGTTCGCCCTGTTGGTCAAGGAGAGTCGCGAGGCGGGCTCGATCGGCCCCGGGCTCGACGTGGTGGCCCGCCTGCAAATGAAGATCGTCCCGGGCGCCAAGTCCGCGGAGTTGAGCGAAAGCGCCTTGAAAGGTCTTTCCCTGGAGCCGACTGCCTCGACGCAGCGGTTGGGTTACGACTCGCCCGACGGCGGCTGGCAGACGGCTTACGACCGCCGCTGGATGCTCATCAGCGAGAAGAAGGATCTGACCGTCCTGCGCATGGCCGACCGGGGCGAGTCGATGGCCCAGTGCAACATCGCGGCCGCGAAGCCCGGCAACGGGAAGCGGCCGAGTCTGTCCGAGTTCCAGGACGAGATCCGCACGGCACTGGGCAAGGACTTCGGGCAGTTCGTCAAGGCGAGCCAATCGGCGACGGAAGCCCAATATCAGGTGTACCGGGTGGCGGCCCGGGGCCAGGTCTCGGGGCTGCCCATCGAGTGGATCTACTACCGGATCGAGGACGAGCACGGCCGGCACCTCGTGGTTCTCTTCACCGTCGAGGGCCACCTGGCTGAGCGGTTCCAGGGAAACGACCAGGAACTGGTCCGCGCGATCCGGTTCCTGGCCCCGAAGCCGGCCGCCACGGCCGCAAGCGCCATGCAGAAGGCCTCGTCGCCGAGGTAGCGGCCCTATGGCGCTTCCGCCGCAGCAAGCTGCCGGAGGAGGAGAAGGGAAAAGGGAAAGCCCTGGGGAAATGGGAAAGGCAAGAAACCGTGCCCTGATCACACAATTCTGAATGGGAGCCCTCTCCTGTTCCTTTACCCTTTCCCCCCGCTTTTTCCTTTTTCCTTCTCCTCTTCCGGCAGCTTCCGACGGCTGAAGTGTTACGAAAAAACAACCCGCTGGCCACCTAAGCGGCCGGCGGGCTGCTTCCGGGAGGGGTGGATGGTCCGGAGGACTTCAGGGATCGACCTCCGGGAAGTGCATCGCGACGGTCGTTCTCCTCAGTCGGCGCGGATGGCCACGAACCGCGATCCTTCCGCCGTTCGCACCAGGAGCAACACGCCCTTGCTGAGCGGCTGGGAATCGAGGGCCTTCTGGAACTCCTCCACCGACTGGACCGGCTTGCGGTTGACCTGGGTAATGGCCATGCCGGTGGTCAGGCCGGTGCGAGCGGCCAGGCTGCCCGGGGCCACGTCGGTAATCACCACGCCTTCGCCGGCCTTCAGACCCAATTGCTCGGCGACCTCCTTGGTCAGGGCATCGACCTGGATGCCGAGCTTGTCGACCTTGGCGGGCTCCGATTTGCCCTGGCGGCCGCCGAAGCCCCGCGACGCCAGGCCGTAATCAGCCGCCTGTTCACGGAGCGTGACGGGAAGTTCCATCCGTTTGCCGTCGCGGAGTATTTCGACCGTGACCTTGCTGTTGACCGGCGAGCGGTCGACCAGGCCGACGAGTTGCTGCACGTCGCCGACCGGCTTGTGGTCGAAGTTGAGGATCAGGTCACCGGCCTTGAGGCCCGCCTCGGCGGCCGGGCTGTCGGGCTGCACATCGCCCACCAGGATGCCCTGGCGGACCTTCACACCGAATTGCTCGGCCAACTGGTGCGTAAGCGGCTGGATCATCACGCCCAGGTACGCCCGCTTCACGGTGCCCGTGGTCGTCAACTGGTTCGCAACCCACTTGGCCAGGTTGCTCGGGATGGCGAAGCCCACGCCGTCGTTGGCGCCGGAGCGGGTGTGGATCGCCGTGTTGATGCCGATGACCTCCGCGTCGAGATTGATCAGCGGGCCGCCGCTGGATCCGGGATTGATGGCGGCGTCGGTCTGGAGGAAGTCGGTCCGGGTCCCAGGCCCAAGCGGCCGCCCCTTGGCACTGATGATGCCGGCGGTCACGGTCCCCTCCAACTGGAACATGTCGCCAAGGGCCAGGACCCAGTCGCCCACGGCCATCTTATCGCTATCCCCCAGTTTCGCGGCCTTGAGGTTGTCGGCCCCCTTGATGCGGACGATGGCCAGATCGCTCTTCGGATCCCGCTTGATCTCGGCCGCGTCGAACTCGCGGCCGTCCATGAGGCGGACCGTGATCTTGCCGCCGCCGTCGACGACGTGGTTGTTCGTGAGAATGACGCCCGAAGGATCGATGATCACTCCCGACCCGATCCCGGCCACTCCACCGCCGGGCCCCCGCGGAATCCCCCGCGGCAGGTCGCGGAAGAACCGCCGCATGTCGGGATTCTGGCGGAAAAGATCGCCGAATGGGCCCTCGAACAACTCATCCTCGTCGGGCGTCATTTCACGCTCGCCGCGCTGCGGCTGGCCCGCGACGACCGCACGGCTTTCGACCAGCACGACGGACGGGAGGACCTTCTCGGCCGCCTCCCGGAACGCCTTCGAAAGGCTCTTGGCGTAGCTCACCGCCCCGCTCTCGGACGCCGCAGCCGCCGGATTTCCGTCCTTCGGCGCGGCCGACAATCGCTGGCTGCTCTCCACGGCCAGCAACCCGGCCAAAGCGACGCACACGCCCACCAGAATCCAACTGCGAACCCTCATCCCCACAAACACCTTGTTCATTGCTTTTCTCCTCGCCGATCTTCGTAAACGGCCTGACTACGGCTGATCGCGGTTGTTTGTTCTTCAAACCGTTGCGCAAGCCACCAACGCCGCCAAGAGCCCCTACGTGAGAAGCGCTCAGGACTCCGCCCACATTGGGGGGTGTTGAGTCTCTAAGGACGCCTCTCCGGCTCCCAGTCTAGCTCCAGGGGATTGTTGCCGCATCTACCGGCATGTTGCTGGTCGGGCCGGGAAAAAGCGATCGGGTGGCACGCCCTGACGGAAGGAAGGGCGTGGCGACGCCGACACAGAGTCCGCCACGCCCATCGTGGCGCTCCGGGCGTGCCACCCGACCGCAACAGGCTGGAAGCCTGTGCTACTCGGAGGACGAGGCTGCGCGGCAATGCCCCGGAATCCTGCTGACGCATCCCCCACCCGGCCGTTCCGCCTCAGGCAGTCTCCACCCGACGGAGCATCACGCGGCTATCGGCCACTGCGCAACCTTGTCCCTTGGCGTGGACGATCAGCGGGTTGACGTCCAACTCGGCGATCTCGGGATGGTTGTACACCATGGCCGAGAGGCGTAGGAGGGTGTCGACGATGGCGGGCACGTCGGAAGGCGGATTGCCGCGGAAGCCGTCCAACACGCGGAAGGAGCGGATCTGGCGGACCATCCGCTCCGCGGAGATCTCCCACATGGGCGCCAGACGGAAGGAGACGTCCTTGAGCACCTCGACCAGCGTGCCGCCCAAGCCGAACATCATGAGCGGTCCGAAGCGGGCATCGCGGCTCGCCCCGACGATGACCTCAACCCCCTTGCCCGCCATCTCCTCCATGAGAATCCCTTGAATCTTGGCACCGGGGACCGCCTTGGCGACGTTGGCGAAGATCTTCTGATAGGCGGCCCGGGCCTCGTCGGCGCCGTGAACGTTGAGGATCACCCCGCCCGCGTCGTACTTGTGGACCACGTCGGCCGACATGACCTTCATCACCACGGGCTTGCCGAAGCTTTCGGCGGTCTTGGCCGCCTCGTCGGCGCTTTGGACCTCGGCGCTCTTCAGGAGCGGCAAGCGATAGCACGCCAGCAGCGGGCGGCATTCGGCCTGCGTGAGGTAGCGGTCCTTCTTCCCATCGAGGGCCTCGCGGATGAGGCGGTCGGCCTGCCGGCGGTCGACGTCGTTGAACTCCACAAGGGCGCGTCGCGGGATTTCGTGGAGCGTCACGAGCCGGTCGGCGGCCGCGAGGCTCTTCACGCCGTCCTCGGGGAACGGGTAGTTGGGCACGCCGGCCGACCGGAGAATCGCGACGCCGGGGGCCACGTCCTTGGCACCCATGAACGAGCAGACCACCGGCTTGGCGATCCCGCGGACCGCCTCGGGCACGACCGCGGCCGTCTCTTCGATGTCGGTCATCGACTGGGGCGTGAGGATCACGATTCCCATATCGACGTTGGCATCTTCGAGCACGGTGCGCACGGCCGCGCGATAGCGGTCGGCCCGGGCATCTCCGATCACGTCGATCGGGTTCCGGAGCGACGCGGTGGCCGGCAGCGAGGTCTTGAGCTTGGCCTTGGTCTCGTCGCTGAGTTCGGCCAGTTTGAGTCCGTGGCGGACCGCGGCGTCGGTGGCCATGATCCCCGGCCCGCCCGCGTTGGTGATGATCGCCACGCGTCCCCCCTTGGGCAGCGGCTGGGTGCAATAGAGGGCGGCGTAGTCGAACAGTTCGGCGATCGTGTCGACCCGCTGGACGCCGCTCTGGGCCAGGAGGGCGTCGTAGACCGAGTCGGAGCCGGCCAGCGAGCCGGTGTGGCTGCTGACGGCCTTCGCCCCCTCCGGCGAGCGGCCCGACTTGAGGCAGAGCATCGGCTTGTGCGTCT
>CAYSGY010000258.1:0-8055 GCA_964430315.1 uncultured Planctomycetaceae bacterium | reverse complement strand
TTCAACCCCGGTCGGCCCCCAACCACCCCGAAATCGCTTCCGCAACAGAAACTCAATAACGGTAGTTTCCTGATCGTTCCGGCGGGTAGTGGATGCTTGCAGTGTCTTGCGCTCGAAGCCGGATTCACCTGTGCTTGCGATCCGGCACAACATGAATAGCCGAGAGCGTGTCCCTCGGCGCATCGCCCCATCTTCCCGGATGGGCGGGTTGCGGCATCGCGTGAAGCGGCGCGCCAACACAAGCGCAGCCACCTCGCGGCGTGCCGCGAGAATCGCTTAGCGGTTGACGATTAAATCAGCAATCGCCGCAGAAGAACGACGGACTCGGCCGCCGACCGGCCTGATGAACCGCATGGTAGCCACCGAGCATGGAAGCAGAGAACTCCACCGCGCACGTCCCATTCAATACTACGCAGCCGCGCAAACAAGGCAAGCCTGTCCGCTGCGTTCGACATCGCCCTATCGACTCCCGAGGACCTCGATGTCCAATTCAACTTGCGAAAACGGTTTCCCATCCGCTTCGCACCCATCCGGGCCGCATTCTCGCGATTCGCGAATGCGGTGCCAGACCTCTTTGCGATGGACAGGGACTTCCGAAGGGGCAGTGATGCTAAGACGGACCTGCCCCCCCTTCACCGCGACCACGCCAATGGTCACACCTTGGTTTGGCAGCACGATTTCCTCGCCAACCTTGCGACTGAATACAAGCATCGTTTCGAGTCCTTTCTACGGGCTCCTGGGTTCAGACGGAACCGCTCCCGATAGATGTGAGTGCGGCACTGCTGGAGGATGCCCTTGGATCGGCGGCAAGCCGGGTCGGACGAGACCCTTGCCATTCCGTGAGGCCAACACCGAAGCAACGGTTCGTTTCAGTTCCGAAACATCTGCGCCCTTCTCGATGCAGGCAGCAGCGAAGGCGCTGCGGGGATCGCGGAGGCAAAGTTCATCATTGTTGGTGAAAAAAATGACCCGAATGCCCGGATCCATGGCTGCGATGCGTTCGGCCGCCTCGAGGCCGTTGATTCGCGGCATCCAGATGTCGAGAACCGCGAGATCAGGCCGCTCCGACCGAACAACGTCAACCACCTCCTTGCCATCGCGCGCGAGCAGCACCCGATAGCCTTCTTCTTCAAGTTCCTGTCTACAGAACTCGCGAATGCTCGCACAGTCGTCGGCAAAGAGGATCGTAGTCATCGTCCACCCGATCATGAAGGGAAACAGAGGGCACCCGTTGAACTGAGTAACCGATCAACATGCACGCCAGATGCGAAGGCCGGCTTGCCGGCTTCTCCTTTCGCAGGCACACTCCGGCCCGCCGTCAACAACTGCCAGAGTTCCTGTTGCATGGCTTTCGCCATCTGTCGCCGCTGGCGTCGCTCTTCCGGGTCCCAGCGACCTCGAATCAGCCGGCAGGCACTTGCCACGCCGCACCGCTTTCGGGAATGGATGATCGCGTCCATGTCCTTGCTCCTTCCTGGCGCACTCGCATAGCTCGCCTGTTCGTGTCTGGGCCTGTTGAATGCCGTGACTCGCTTAGCAATCCCTGTGCCAGACACATACCCGGTTCTTCCACAAGTGCCGTAACCGCTTAGACGGGATACGCTTACGGAATGTCGCCGCCCAGTCTCTTCTGGGGCGATGAGGAATCCCCCCTGCCGGCCCTCCGGACGTCCGCCGGATTTCCGGCACTCGGGCGCTAACCCTCCGGGGCGCTGCCGTCTGCCGAGAGGCGGTACTTCTGGATCTTGTCGTTAAGCGTCTGACGAGGCAATCCGAGCAGCCTCGCGGCATGGGTCTGGTTCCCCCGCGTCTGACGCAGGGCCTCGGTGATGAGGAAGGTCTCGACCTTCTGAAGGAATCGTTCGTGAGCCAGATCACCGGCCGCCGAACGCAGATAGCGTCGCACCAGATCACGAAGAGTCTCGTCGTCTGCGGCCAGCAGGCGGAATGTGGCCTGCTGGCCGGCCTGCGCCAGCAGCGACGACAAATCCGCAGCCTGAATCGGATGGCCCCCGGTCGAGATCATCAACCGCTGAATGCAATGCTCGAGCTCGCGCACGTTGCCTGGCCAAGCATGGGTCCGCAAGACATCCATCGCGTCCTGGGACAGCGGCGGCTTTTCGACTCTCAACTCCCCGGCAAATCGGTCCAGGAAGTAATCCACGAGGTGAGGTATGTCCTCGCGTCTATCTCGAAGCGGCGGCAGGTGGATGGTGAAGACATTGAGGCGATGAAAGAGGTCCTCACGAAAACGGCCTTCGGCGATGGCCTTTTCCAGGTTTCGATTGGTGGCCGCGAGCACACGGACGTTGCTGCGGATGGTCTCGTCGCCGCCTACACGCTGGAACGTCTTGTCTTGGAGCACCCGGAGGATCTTGGCTTGAACTGCCAGAGGCATATCCCCGATCTCGTCGAGGAAGAGGGTCCCTTGGTCTCCCTGCTGGAACTTGCCGATCCGCTCGCCAACGGCGCCAGTGAACGCGCCGCGTTCGTGGCCGAACAGTTCGCTCTCCAACAGCGTCTCGGGGATGGCAGCGCAGTTGACGACGATAAGAGGTTTCGCCGCCCGGAGGCTGTGCTGGTAGATCGCGCGGGCAACGAGTTCCTTTCCCGTCCCGGACTCGCCGCGGATCAGTACGGCGGCCTCGGTATGCGCCACGCGCCCGATCGCCTTGTAGACCTCCTGCATGGCGAGACTCTGCCCGACGATTGCCTCTCCTGTGGTAGCCACCTTCTCCGTGCCGACGGCGACCTGGCCCCGCATCAACCTCACCCCTGCAAGGGCCTTTTCTATGGTCGCCAGCAACTCGTCAGGTTCGATCGGCTTGAGTTGGTAGTCGAACGCTCCCAGTCTGGTGGCTTCAATGGCGGTGCTCATCGTGCCCTGTCCCGTAATGACCACCACGGGCAGTTTCGGTTGTTCCTGTTTGATGCGACGAAGCGCCTCCAACCCGCTCATGCCGGGCAGTTGGATGTCCAGAATAACAAGATCGGCGGGCGCGTCTTGTAGCTGCTCGATCGCCGTCTCCGCACGTCGCGCAGTCACCACCTCATGCTCCAGACCGCCCAAGATCTCCTCAAAAGCGGCCAGCATGGTCGGTTCGTCATCAACGACGAGAATCTTGCTCATCGGTCTTCTCCGCTGCGATCGGAAGGCGAACCGCGAAGGTGCTGCCGCTCGGCGTCGAGGATTCCAACACAAGTTGCCCGCCGTGCTCTGCCATGATGTTTGCGGCAATGCAGAGCCCAAGCCCCGTCCCCTGCTCCTTGGTCGTGAAGAACGGCTCGAAGAGCCTGGACCGCACATCGTCCGGGATTCCGTGCCCGGTGTCATGGACCCGCACCACGACGCTCGCGAGGCCACGGCCGTCCGTCTCCACATTGCTGGAGATCGAGACCTCTCCGCCCTGCGGCATTGCCTCTGCGGCATTGTCCAGGAGGTTGACGAAGACCTGCTTGAGTTGCTCGGAATCCGCGACGACAAGGGGCTGGCCGGCGGCGTGGTGCCGGACCACGCGGGTCTTCTTCGTTTCCAGCCAAGGGTGCAGGATTTCCAGCGTCCTGTCGATCACTTGGACAATGGACCGAGGCCGGAGTTTCAGCACCGGAGGGCGTGAGAATTCCAGGATATTGCGAACAATGCTCTCCAGGCGAGTGATCTCGTCGGCTAGAATCTGATACTTGCGGTCGAGCGACGGCTCCGCGCCCGCCGTCTTCCGAATCGAGTACAACCACATCTTCATCGAACTGAGCGGGTTGCGCATCTCGTGGGCAACGCTGGCCGCAAGCTTCCCTACCGACGCGAGTTTCTCCGCGTTCACCAATCGGTTTCGGCTCTCCGCCAGTGTCGCCCGGGATTCTGCCACGCTGGCCATCAGGGCTCGGAAGTACACGCCAATGGAACGAAGTTCGTCGTCGGACGCCTTCACCGTCGTGCCCGGAGCGTGGCCCACAACGGCACGGGCATCCGCAGCCATGCGGCGCAGCGGGATAAGGACGCCCCGAACGACCATCCACAGGAGCAGGGCAGCCAGCCCAGCCGTTCCAAGGGAGCCGGCCAGTACGCCCCACATGGCAAAGGCAACATGCTGTTCCGCTCGCCTCATACTCTCTCCGACATAGCCCTCGTTGGCGGCGATGAACTTCTCGCACAACTGGTGGGCTTTGTCGTAAGCGGGCCAGACTTCGTGAAGCACCGTCGCGATCGCCTCGTTCCGTTGGCCGCGATCGAACTGGAGTACGGCCAGATCGCGCTTCGCGTCGTAGTCTCCGAAGACCGTGTCAAGTCTGTCCAGGATGTCGGTCTCTTCGGAGGTGTGCGCGCTCGCCCGGGTGCGGGAGAGCCAACGATTGTATTCCGCCTCGGCCTTGCCCAGCCGCTCCAGCCACGAGCGATCGCCTTCGGCAAGAATATAGGCGGAAACCATCCCCCTTTGGTTCAACAGCGCGATCTCCAATTCCTCCGCAGCTTTGATGCTCGGCAGGTTGTCGCTCACAGCCGTGCGCAGGGAATCGGCCACCGACCAGGTGAAGACGAGCGCCATAAGGCCGTCGATAAGGCCCAACACCGCGATACCAACGCTGATGAACACGAATTTCGTCGCCAATGTCAGACGCATCTCAGTGCTCCAGAAGCGGCCGGCATGCCACTACCGGTGGACCACCTCGCCGGGATTCCGCGCCGTTGCCTGGAATTATACTGCTTCCCCCCGCGCATCGGGAGGTTGCTCGTGCATGACTACCTCGAAGGCCCTCCAAGACTATGCCCAAGTTGCCAACCAACTGCGTTCATTTCCGCCATGACCGACGCAAGACGGATTGGCGGCATTCTGGACCAGATCGTCTCTTGCCCGGTCCGTCGGAACGTCCCTGCGCCCGCCGCGCCACACCGCGATTCTGCAGCCTGCTTCCCCTGTTGCAGTGATCGTCCGGAGCCGACCGTATTCTCCGAGTACCCGTCGATCAAGCCACCTTCGTTCCCCTCGGACGAGATTTCTGGGAAGGACGGTCTCCGTGTTCTCGATCTGCACTTGAAAAATCTGCCCGAGGCTGAGTTGGTTTGCCTCGATAGGAAGATCCGCGAGGACCGCGAAGAAACAGGGCCAGAGGACGACTGGGGGAGCCAACGCGCGAAATGGTCTGGCACGAGGGAGAAGATTGACCCCTGGCGAGCACGACGCGCGAAGGGAGAGAACGCTCGCCGTCTTCCGCGGTTTGGGAGGGGCGCGAGGCGTTGCCCCCAGAGTGACCCCGACGGGATTTGAACCCGTATTGCAGGCTTGAAAGGCCTGTGTCCTAACCTGGTTAGACGACGGGGCCGTTTGAGCGTCCCTGAGACGCGCGAGATTCTTCTATACTCGCTTCAGCATGTGCCCGTCAAGGGGCTTGAGCCGTCTGCGTGCGGAGGCCCGGCAGCGAGGGTTAGGCTCGCGTGACGGCGTCGGGAAGGAATCTGAGGAGACGAAGAGGGGTGGGCAAAGCAACGCCACCCACGTTGGGAAGGAAACTACTCGTCGCCCGCGGTCTTGGCTGCGTCGGTCTCTGCGATGCCGTTGGCAGGGGACTCTCTTGTCCTATCCCCAGAGGCCGCTTCGTTGCGGCGGATCGCGTCGAACACCTCGCGCCGGTGAACCGGCACCTCTTTTGGGGCCTCAACCCCCAAGCGGACCTTGTCTCCTCGGATCTCGACGACGACGATGGTAATGTCATCGTTGATGACAATACTCTCGTTCTTTTTACGGGAAAGTACCAACATCCTACGTTCCCTCGTTGCTACCCACCCACTCCCTCCCGGGGAATTGCGGGCGCACACGGCCAGCAAATCTGCGCAAAGGAACCGCCTCAATCCAGGATACGATGACGGGTGTCCACAGTCAAGGAAATAACGCTTCGGCGAACGTGAAATATCCCTCTCCGAGCCGAGTTTTCGTAAGAATTGGTACAAGCATTGCTAACCCGCGCTCCTTACCCGGCTCTCGCACCCGAATAGCGTTGCCCCGACCTGCCTGATCGCCGGTGGATCACCTCGATACGACCGCCTCCCACCAGCCAAGGGAACGCGAATCCCCACATTAGAGCGGTGTCTTTGCCAATTGGGGGAGTCCGCTGCCTTACTACTACGACCGTGAAGCCAAGGACACCCCTTGCTCGTGGGGTGACTGCAAGCTTGATGTCCGTCTCCCGTGGCGACCTTGCGCGACGCTCCCACGGCTACTGGTTTTTCTGGGATGCTCGCTATAATTGGGCGATGCCTTGGGGACTGGGTGAGGTGTCGTGACGCGACCCATCGGGTTCCGGGGCGGCAGAGATCCAACGGAGAGGCTTTGGAAGATGAGGACGCGAGTGGGTCGCGCTTGTGTCGGACTGCGGCAGTGGTTCGGAAATATCTGGCAGGCAGTGGCTACCGTGGCGCACGCGCTTTGGGTGACGCTGCGATATTGGGGACGCACCTACCATCCGGGTCGCAAGACGTTCACCGAGCACTTCGAGTATCCCGAGTTGCCGCTGGAGGTTGCGCCCCGATACCGCGGTTTTCACCGTTTCGACTTGACGAGCTGCATCGCCTGCGAGCGTTGTGCCCGCGATTGTCCGGTGGACTGCATCTACATCGGCAAGGAGCGTGCGGAGGGCCGGAAGGGCTTTCGCGTGACGAGCTTCGTGATCGATTATACGAAGTGCATGTTCTGCGGGATGTGCACGGAATCGTGTCCCGCCGACTGCATCTTCATGGGCTCGACCCACGACTTGAGCAGCTACGGACGCGACGGCTGCATCGTCGATTTTTCGCGTATTGCGATCGAGATTGCGTGGGGGCGAGCGACGCTCAACCCTGCCGCCGTCGGTCAGTCGAAGCGTGTGACCGGTCCCGTGCACGGCGGCCCAAACCAGTGACGACGAACCCGGAAAGGCCCGATGTCCTCGCAGTCCGCCAAGACCACACACCGAGGTGACCGCGGCCCGGCGTCGGGCAAGCGTGTGTTCACGATCGAGGAGGCCAATGCGTCGTTGCCATTGGTGCGCGCCATCGTGGCCGACCTGGTGGCGCTTGCGCGGGAGGTGACGGAGCGGAGGCAGCGGCTGCTGGCCCTCGCGCCCTCCCGTCCTCGCCGAAGTGCGGACCCCTACCAGGAGGAGAGGGATCTGGTTGAGGAGGAACTGGAGGGCGACGCGCGCCGCTTGGCGGAATACGTCGAGGAATTGCGGCACTTGGGTGTCGAGGCCAGGAGCGAGATCGAAGGGTTGGTCGACTTTCCGGCGGTGCTTGCGGGCCGGGACGTTTGGCTGTGCTGGAGACTGGGCGAGCCCGAAGTCGCCTTCTGGCACGAGGCCGATGCGGGTTTCCGGGGGCGACAGCCCTTGGCCGCAATGAAGCCGCAGCGCGCGGGGCAAGACGAGGCATCGCCGGGGCACAATTGACGTGCGGAAGCGTCCGTCACGGGTTGCAAAACTGTCCGCCGTGCCTAGAATGAGCAAATTCGGCGACGCCTTCCTTCGTACCTTCGACCGGCGCCCTCCATGAGTCCCACTTCGATCGTTGCCTACCTGGTTCTCTTTGCCTCGGTAGGCTTCGTGTTTGTGTTCGCCGCCCTCTTCGTAGGATGGCTCCTCAGGCCGAAGGCCCCTTCGCCGGAGAAGCTGGAGACCTACGAGTGCGGTGAGCGGACCGTGGGCAGCAGCTACCTCCAGTTCGACCTTCGGTTCTACGTGGTCGCGTTGGTGTTCATCATCTTCGACGTGGAAGTGGCGTTCTTCTTCCCGTGGGCGGCGGTATTCGGCAAGGCCGTGCAACTTACGGCCCCGGGCATGCCGAAGGTCGTGGATGGGGCATCGACCGGCCGATCGGCGAGCCTTGCCTTGGCCCCACCGGTGGCCGAACGGTTGGGGCAACTGGGGGTCCGCCGCCCCAGCCTGCCGGATCCGGCGGCGAGTGCGGCGTCGAATTCGCAAACGGTCGCCGAGTCGGCCCGGCGTCTGGCCTTGGCTGCCATGGCCGACATGGCCGTCTTTTTCGCGGTCCTTCTGGTGGGCTTCGCCTACGTGTGGAGTCGCGGGGAC
>CAYSGY010000257.1:0-8069 GCA_964430315.1 uncultured Planctomycetaceae bacterium | reverse complement strand
GAGGGCGGCTGTGCCACAAGCCGGTTCGAGGGCGGCTGTGCCACAAGCCGGTTCGAGGGCGGCTGTGCCACAAGCCGGTTCGGGGGTGGCTCGCAACTCGATCTCCCGCGGTGCATCGACCTTCGTGAGGACCACCAGCCGGCCGCCCGCCGCTTCCGACAACTGCTCCCGCTCCCAGGAGTTGAGCGGCCGGGAAGCGTCGAGACACAAGAGTCGGACCTCAGCACGGCGGGCCTGCTGCGAGGCCACGTCCTGCGCGGCGGCCTCCGGGCCGGCGACCGTCGCATGCCCCAGCGCAACGATTCCGGCCGTATCGACCAGAAGGCACTTCTGGCCTTCAAAATCCACTTCCGCACTCAGATAATCGCGGGTGGTGCCGGGGTGCTCGGAGACGATCGCCGCCTCACGGCCCGCCAGGGCGTTGAACAGGCTGCTCTTGCCCGTGTTCGGCCAGCCGGTGAAGACCACGCGAGGCAACTCGTTCGACGTTTTCCGGGAAGCGGTGCGCCGGGCCAGTTGCTCGACGGTCTCCGAGGCCACGGCAAGCTGCGCGCCGAGTTCTTTTCGGCTGAGTAGCGGGAGGTCTTCGTCGGCGAAATCGAAGCCGGCCTCGAGGTGGACCAACAAGTCCAGGAGGCGTTCGCGGAGCTGCCCGAGCGGCCCCGAGAGCCCGCCCGCCAGTTGCGACAAGGCCACATGCAGGTCGCGGGGATCGGCGGCGTCGATCACGCCGAGCACGGCCTCGGCCCGCGTCAGGTCCATCTTCCCCGCCAGGAATGCCCGGAGGGTGAACTCCCCCGGCTCCGCCATGCGTGCGCCCGCCGCGCACAGGCTCCGCAATCCGGCCTCCAAGAGCGGCCGGGAGCCGAGCGTGTGGATCTCGGCCACCGGCTGGCCCGTGTAGCTCCGCCCGTCGGGCCAGAAGTAGAGGTCGCAGGGCAATCGCGAGCCGATGGCCGATCCGAGCCGCAACGCCCCACCCAGGACCGTGGGCCGCCGGATCGAACTCCACTCCACCGCCGCACCGGCCTCAAACACCCGTTCCAGACAAGCCCGCACTTCCGGCCCACTGAGCCGCAGAATCCCCCGCGCCGCCCCTCCGGGCGGCGAGGCAATGGCACCGATCGTGTCGTCGAGTAGATGGGACATAAGCGGCCGCGATGCGGTCCTGTTTTCTCTAGCCCAGGCGTTCACGCCTGGGGCGTAGGGGTCGCCACGCGGATCCCCAGCCCCTTCAGGGGCTTCCACGACAGAAGCCCCTGAAGGGGCTGGAGTCTGACGTTGTTACCTCCGTGTCCCAGGCGTGAACGCCTGGGCTAGAGAAAGAAACCTCAGAGCCGCGCTCGGGGGTCTTACCGGGGCAGATGCTGCACGACTTTCCCGGCGGCTTACGGCCCGACTTTCTTCTCGAACAGGAGCCACACGCCCTGGCCGACCCTCGGGTCTTCCGCCGAGATCGCGCCCTTGCCCATCACGGTGAAGGCCGGGAGCTTGGCCTCCTTGGCCCATTTTTCCATTTGCTCGGGCCGGCGGAGTTCCACGAAGCGTTTCCACTTCTCAGCCTTCTCGCCGTGCAGCCGTTCAACGCGGCCTTGGATGAGCTTCTCGACCGACTCCTTGGGATAGCCGCTCCCGGCCCCGCCGCCGAGGTAAGCCTTTGCGCCGGGACGCAGGACCCGATAGACCTCGCGCAGCCCTTGGGCCGGATCGTCCCAGAAGAAGATCGAGCCGCGGCTGACGAGCAGGTCGACCGAGTTGTCGGGGAAGGGCAACTGCTCGGCCTTGCCGACGACGGCGAAGAGCCGGTCCGCCAGTCCCTTTTCGCGGGCGAGCTTCAGGCCTTCGGCCAAGGCCTCGCGGTTGGGATCGACCATCACGATAGGATTCCCGGCGGCCTCGATCAAGGCCAGCGCCACCGGCCCTCTGCCGGCGCCGAGGTCCACCCAAAAACCTTTGGCGGGCTTGCAGTGTTTCAGCGCGTCCTGGACGACATAGGGGTACCGGCTAGGGAGCGATTGCTCGCCCTTCAGGTCGCCGGGAGGCGCTGCGGCCCGGGCAGAAAGGGCAGCCAGGCACAGGAGAATCACAACGGCTCTTGCAGGGTGCGCCATGCTCTGGAATCTCCACGCTCTAGTGTAGTAGTAGGGTGCTCTGTGAGCACCACGGCACGCCCCATTGTGGTGCTCACAGAGCACCCTACAAAGATCCACAGCCGCTCAGAACTGCTCGCCGATCGGCCGGCCGTCGTTGATGACCCCGAGCAACTGGTAGGTCCCGACCAGTCCCTGGGCGGCGGCGGTAACGAACTGGGCGGGATCGCCCGAGTTATTCGTCAAGAGCCCTGCGTTGTCGGAGCGGATGGTCTCGGAAATGAACCGGGCAGAGCCGTCGACGAAGCAGAAGACCGCGCCCCCCGGATGCTGGCTGCTGAAGGCGTCCTGGCTGGCGGTGTTCAGCTTGGTCGCGACGGCTGAACTGACGGTGTTCATCGCCCCGCCCCCGCCCGGGCCGCACCAGGAAGGCCACTTGGCATCGTCGTTCAGGTCGGCGCCGAAGCAGGTCCGTTCGCCGATCGCAAACGTGTTGCTCGTCCCGTCGGTCACGTCTTGGATTCTCGTGGCGCTCTCGCCGAAGAACAGGCCGTTGTTCCGTTTCTGCAAATGAGTTTGATTGCTGAAGCTGTAGAAGCCACGGCAGCAGGTGTAGTTGGCCGAAGCAACCTTCGGGTTGGGGGCGCCGAGGTGGGTCCGGAGCCGCCCGAGGAGAGACGAGGGGCAGCGGAACACAGACAGGTCGGTCTGGAGCATGAGCACCAGCGTGGGATCGTTGACGACTTCCTCAAGCGTGTACTTCGTCGCGCTCAGCGTATCGCGCAGCGGGCTCTGCTCGATGAACGGCATGAGGAACACCCCCCAAGCCCAGCCGCCGAGCAGGGTGCCGGAGTTGCTCTTGAGCATGAATCCCGGCGGGAAGCAGCCCAAGGCGGAATGATAGTTCTGCGCCGCCAGCCCGAGCTGCCTGAGGTTGTTCGTACACTGCATGCGGCGAGCCGCTTCCCGGGCCGCCTGCACCGCCGGCAAGAGCAGCGCAATGAGGATCCCGATAATGGCAATCACCACCAAGAGCTCAACCAAGGTGAACGCCCGTCTTGTCGATCGCATCACGATCCCACCTGATCTAAAGGAACCTCGGCCTCCTGTCCTGCTTGTGGCCGCGGCCCCGTCGCCGCACGGCCTCCCCAACCAGGATATTGACAGTCCCGCCGGGCGTTGTCAAGCGCGCGGGGCGTGAGCAGGAGGAATCTCCATCTTCCCGGCCGGGGTTGCTTCTTGTGGCACAGCCGCCCCCGGCTGTGCTAGAGGCCTGCACCTGCCACATGCTCGCCATTTGGCAATGCGTCTGCGACCGGCACAGCGGAGAGGGCTGTGCAAGAGGTCCGCACAGCCGGGGGCGGCTGTGCCACAAGAGGCGCCGGCGAGGACTTCTGCCTGCCGTTTCATGAGGACTTCGGACCGCTGAAGAGTCCTCGCTGCCAACCGCCGTCACCCCCTGCCCCTCTCCCGCTTGCGGGAGAGGGGAGTTCTTGCTGGCCCACCCTAATTGCGCCGGCCGCGGGCCTTGCGCTTCGGCAGCGTCGTGCCCTCGCGTCCTGCGGAAGGGCGAGGCGGCGGAGCAGGGTCGGACGAGCCGCCCGGCTTGGCGGCCGCGGTCTTGGGCAGGAACTGCCTTTCGGCAATGCTCCACAGGCTCGACGCGATGAAGTAGATGCACAGCCCGCTGGCCACCTTGAAGAACAAGATCCCCATGAACACCATCATGAACTTCATAATCTTCTGCTGCATGGCGGCCTGCTCGTCGGCCGGCGGCGGCATGAACTTCTGCTGCTGCCAGAGGAACAGCACGATGGTGAAGATCGGCAGGAGATTGAAGTACGGTCCCAGGCCGAACATCCCCACGCCCCGGCTCACGAACGCCGGCATGAACCCGCTCCAGTCGAAGAGCATGTCGGGCGCGGCGAGGTTCGAGCACCAGCGGATGCTCTCCGCGATCAGCGGCGCCTGGCGCAGTTCCACGTCGACCATCAGGGCCCGGTACAACCCGATGAAGATCGGCAATTGCAGGAACAGGACCAGGCAGCCGCCCATCGGATTGTAGTTGTGCTTGCGGAAGAGCTCCTGCTGCGCCTTGCCCCGGGCCTCCAGGTTGTTCTTGTACTTCTCCTGGATCTTCTTGATCTCCGGCTGGAGTTCCTGCATCTTCTGGGCATTGAGGGCCTGCTTCTTGCTCAGCGGGAACATGCAGCCCCGCACGAGCACGGTCAGCAGGAGGATCGCCAGCCCGTAGTTGGGGATCACCGCGTAAAACGTGTGCAGGATGCCCAGCAGGAGCTTGGCCACCGGCCCGAACCAGCCGTAGGTAATGACGTCGCCCAGGTCGTACTCGGCGAGCAGTTCGGGGCGCTTGGGACCGGCGAAGACCAGGGCCTTCTCCTGCATCGCCGCGCCGGGCTTCAGGTCCCGAAGCGTGCTGGTGACGCGGAACGAAGTGTTCGTCAGTTGTGGAAGGTCCGTCGCCACCGCCCCATAGTGGAGCGGCTGCCACTGGGAGAACCAGACCTCCGCCGGGTCCGGCCGCTGGGGAATCATGAGGACGTCGAAATACTGTGCATCCACTCCAACGTAGCTGATGGGTTGCGCGCGCTGCAGTGGCTCCGACTTGCCCTGCCCGATCGTGACCGCCGAGATCGCGTGCGTGTCGCCCTGAAATGAGACGATCACGTCGCGCAGGCCCGCCGCGCCCCAGTCCCGCCCGACCTTGCTGGCATACCACCAACCTTCGGTCGGAAGGCTGTTCGGGCCGTCGACATAGTAGACCAGCTTTCGAGCCGCCTTCCCGGTGTTGCGGAACTCGATGTCGAAGGCGAGGTGATAGGCGGGCGCGTCGGGGTTCTTGGCCTCCTCGGGCGTGACCTTGGCCAGGCGGAAGGTCTTGAAAACCTCCAGGTCCCATTGCGGCAATGCCCGACGGAACGTCACGTGGGACTCGTCGTCCGAGACGACCTCCCAATTCACGTTGCGGAGCCGGGCTCCGTCCAATTCGCGGTCGAAGTCGGCGCCGGCATCGGCCGGCCTGGCGTCCTTCGCTCCGTTCGCCTCTTCCCGCTTCGCGAGCGATTGGTCGTCGATCTGCGCCAGCCCGACCAGGAACGACGGGGGCGCCGCGTCTTCCGGCCGGATCACTTCCAGAGGGCGCCGCGAGAGCGTCGCCTGCAACGCCATCTCTTGCCCGTTCCGGGTGATTTTTAGACGCACGATTTGCCGGGGCTTCGTCTTCTGCATTGCGTCAGAGAGGGAGACCGATCCGGTGACCGGTTCGTCGCCGACGGCCTTGATCAGGTCGCCGGGAAGCAGACCCGCCTCTTCGGCCGGCGTACCCCGGCCCACCACCTGCACCGGGCAACCGCTGCCGCGCACTCCCTCGTCGACCACGACGCTGCCCAAGTAGCCGCTGCGGTCGTCCAACTCGCGGTAGCGCGGGCTGCTCAACTCGATCCGCCGCACGCCCGCCCCGCGGTTCGTCAGATCGACCCGCATGCGATAGGGGCTCTCGGGATCGACGGACCCGAGCGTGACCCAGCGGTCGGGGACCTTCGGCTCCGCGGCCGTGGCCTTGGGGGCTTCGGCAGCGGGTTTGGCCGCGTCAGGTTTGCCCGGGTCCTTCTTGGCGTCGGGCTTGGCAGCCTCTTTCTTGGCGTCTGCTTGGCCGTCGTCCTTCTTCTTGACGCCTGCCGCGTCCGGACCGACGGCCGGCCCGGCCCCGTCGGCCCCCTTCGCATCCGCCTTGGCGACCTTGGGCGCGTCGGCGGGAGGGGCCTTGGGCGGCGCAAAGACTGAGATCAGATACGCATTCAGGGCCAGAACGCCTATCGAAAGGACGATGAAGACGGCATAGCGCCCCCACATCCCCTGCATCGGATTCTCTTGCATGGGCGGGTCTCAATAAACACTCACCGACCGTCCCGAAGCCGATCGCCGAGAAAATTGTCCAATTCGGGCACCGCGTAGATCTTGGCGATCGTCTGCTCAAACGGGTACTCCACCCTGCGATACTGGATCACGGGCTGAGGGGCATTCAGGGCAAGGGTACCGCTGCTGGATTGCCGGATCTCGCCTCGGGCCGCCAGGGCCGCCTCGACGCCGTCGTCGAGAATCACGTAGCAGGCCCGGGGATCGCCGTCGCGAGGCTGCCCCACCGAGCCGACGTTGACCATCGTCTTCTGATCGGTGAGGCGATACTCGTAGCCGATCTCCTCGGGACTGAAGAACCGCAAGTCTTCGGTGAAGACCCCGGGGACGTGTGTGTGCCCCTGGAAGGCGTGCTGCTCGATGAGGGCGAAGATCTTCTCCATCTTCCGCCGGTTGTAGATGTCCTCGGGGAAAACGTACTCGTTCAGAGGATTTCGCGCGGAGCCGTGCACGAAGAGAAACGGCCCCTCCTGGTAGTTCCGCGGCAGTTCGCCGAGAAAATCCCAGCGCCGCGAGGCCACGGAAGAGCTTCCGCTGGAGTCTTCCAGTTGAGCGCGGGTCCAAAAGATCGCCCGCTCCGCGCCGGTGTTGAACCCTTCAGGATCGAACAGCGCCCCCTGATCGTGATTCCCCAGGAGGCACACCCGACACTTCATCACCAGGTCGATGCACTCACGTGGATTCGGCCCGTAGCCGACGACATCCCCGAGGCAGACCACCTCAGTGACCCCCTGCGCTTGGATGTCGGCGAGGACCGCACTGAGCGCTTCGAGGTTGCTGTGGATATCGCTGATGATCGCGCGTTTCACGTTGCCAAACACACCTTGCGTCAAAGCGCCACCCGACCCCCCAAAGGAAGTCAGGAATATGCCCCAAATGCTGGCCTCCACCTCCGCCCAGTGTATTGTCCCCATCGGGCGCGGTCAAGGCGAGGGGGGCGAGCTTGCTTGAGAATGTCGATTGGAATAGGGTGGAGGGTTGGCGGATCGCAAGGGCGGCGGAGGGCCGCCCACCCGTTGCCTCGAAACCCCCGCCCGGCGCGACCTCCTCGACACGAGACTCTCATGCGACTTCTGGCCATCGAGACGAGCGAACTGGTCGGCAGCGTCGCCGCGCTCGACGGCGGCAACGTGTTGGCTGAACATGACTTACCTCGTGACCAAGGGAGCGCCCAATCGCTCGCCCCGGCACTGAAGGGTCTTCTCCACGAGGTGGGGTGGCGCCCGGACCAGCTTGAACTTGTCGCGGTGACCATCGGGCCCGGGTCTTTCACGGGACTGAGAGTCGGGGTCACGACCGCCAAAGTCCTGGCCTACAGCGCGAGGGCCGAGGTACTCGGGATCGACACTCTGGAGGCCGTTGCCGCCGGGTGCCCCCCCGAGATCGACTATCTGGCCGTCGCCATGGACGCCCAGCGCGGGCAAGTCGTGGCGGGCACGTTCCGCAGGGATCACGAGGGGTGGTTGGCATCCTCGGGACCGTGGCAACTCGCCGACCTGGAACCGTGGCTGGCCGCCCTGCCTCCTGGGATCGCCTTGGCCGGACCCGTGCTCGCGCGCGTGTCCCAAGCCCTGCCACACGGCGTCTGTCAAGTGGATCCCCAGTACTGGTCCCCCAAGGCCTCGTCGGTCGGCCGCGTGGCCGCCCGACGCTACGCGGCCGGCGAGCGGAACGACCTCTGGACCCTCGTACCCCGCTACTATCGCCGCAGCGCGGCCGAGGAACGGTGGGAGAAGAAACATGGACCTGCCATCGGGTGAACTGGTGCAGGCGGTTTTGGTGCCGTCGTGGTACGCTCCCGGTGGTGGTAAGTGTCCAGCGAAGATTTAATAACGGTCGTGCTGCGCTCCGAAGCAGAATAAGGGGGTAGTCCAACATGAGTATCGATGGTCCGGACATCTTCGATAAGGTCCGCCTCCCCCCAGGATTGGACGCCTACCTCCGCGACACGAATCCCTGGTGGGAAGGGAAACCGGGCCGTGTCCTGCCGCCGTACCGCCGCTGGGGGTTTGACGTTCTGCTGCGAAAGCTGGAGACCGCGAT
>CAYSGY010000256.1:0-8071 GCA_964430315.1 uncultured Planctomycetaceae bacterium | reverse complement strand
GGAGTCGTAGCCGGACGACGGTCCTCGACTGGGATATCCCGGCGGCGGTCCATTGTCTCGATAGCTCGGCGCCGCTTGGCTGTCTCGATACCGGTCTCGATATCCCGGCGACGGTCCGCTGTCCCGGTAGTCCGATGCCCGTCCCACCTCACGCGGTCCCTCGTTCGTCGCCTCCGGGGTGACGTAGGGATTCGTCATCGTCGCGGCCGGGTAAGCCACGTTCCGATCCTCAGGCATCGACTCGCGTGGATCGTCGGCATAGCGGGTACGCGTTGCGGTACGATACTCCGGTGGCGGCTCGTAAGCGCGCGGGTCGCGCTCGCCGGCTGGAATCGCGTTGACCAGTCCGCCGAGCCGTGGCGATCGGTACACGGGCGTGGAATCGACCGCAGCCACCGGCGGATCGCCGGCACCCGGCTCCGACGCAGCATCGGCGCGGCGCGGGCCCGGCGGTGTCTGCCAGGCAGCAGTGGCGGGGGCGACGGCCGTCACGCTCGGCGATGCCTGAAGCCCCAGATTCCGAGTTCGATCCGAGGAAGGCCGATTTCCCGGGCCGCTGGACATCGCATAAGGATTCGACGGCCCCTCGCTCCCGCGGGGCGATGCGCTCAGAGCCGTTGCCGCCTGGTTCGCATCGATCGCAGGTGCTTCGTGACTCCGCCGAGGCATGGTTGAGGCGTCTGAAGCAGATCCCTCGGGCCGCAGCGCCGTGGACTCCTTCTGGGAATCGGCATCGTCCTTGGAGGAAGAGATCTGACGCACCAGGGAAGCTGAGACGGCGGCCACCACCAGTAGTGCCGCTCCGCCGGCCAACACCCAGCCCGAGATCCGAGCCCCAAAAAGCCGTCCGAACCGGTCTCCAACGGCCTCCTCGGCCGGTCGGCCCTCCTCGACGCGCGAGACGCGCGGAATCCTGGCAATGACCTGGGGGCCAGCCATCTGCCCTTCCGTGCGATGGGGATGGGCTCGGCGTTTTCGCTTGGGAGTACCCCCCTCGTGGCGGGACCGCCCTCTGATCTCTGCACTTTCCAGTGGCTCTCGGTTCTGCATAGCGATCTCCCTCGCGAGGACGACTAGCCCATCGCCGTAACCTAACGCGACCGCGGAGGAACCACGGCTTGGGCAGGTCCTAGTATCGGTTTCGGTAATTCGGATCTTGAGATTTGTCCCGGTTTTGACGGCGGCGTAATCTGGCAGGTTTAGGAAGATCTGGAATCCCTAGTGCCCCGTCCGTCGTGCTTTGATGTGTGGCACAGCCGCCCTCGGCTGTGCGAAATGCCCTGCACAGCCGAGGGCGGCTGTGCCACACGGGATCATCGCTTCATCCATCAGAGCATGCGAGACGGCGCACTAGGCCGCTGGGGCTGGGATTCGTATAATCGGGCCCGGATCGATAGGAGCGACCCGTTGCGACGCCGGAGGTGTCGGATGCGATTGATCGCGATTATGAACCAAAAAGGGGGGGTTGGCAAAACGACCACCGCGGTCAACGTCAGCGCGGCGCTGGCGGCGACCGGCCAACGGGTGTGCCTGATCGATCTGGATCCGCAGGCACACGCCTCGCTGCACTTGGGAATCGATCCTCGCCCGGAAAGCGCGTCGGTATACGACGTCCTGGTGCGGAACGCCCGGCTGGCCGACGTGCGGCGTCAGGTGGCGGAGAACCTCTGGGTCGTCGGTTCCCACCTGGATCTGGCAGCGGCGGAGTTGGAGTTGGCCGGGGTGGTGGGGCGAGAAATCCTCCTCCGCGACAAGCTCGACGAGGACCCCGAGGAGTTCGACTACGTGCTCATCGACTGCCCACCCTCGCTGGGGATCCTTACGTTGAACGCCCTGGCGGCGGTCGAGGAGGTGCTCATTCCGCTTCAACCCCACTTCCTCGCGCTGCACGGGCTGAGCAAGTTGCTGGAAACGATCGAGTTGGTTGCCAAGCGGCTCAACGGCCGGCTGCGGCTGGGCGGTGTGATCCTCTGCATGTACGATTCGAGCACGCGTCTGGCCGTCGAGGTGAGCCAGGACGTCGACGACTTCTTCCGTCGCGCCCAGGCGGCCCAGTCGCCGTGGTCCGACGCCCGGATCTTCCAGACCCGCATCCGCCGCAACGTCCGCCTGGCCGAGGCCCCGAGCTTCGGCCAGTCGATTTTCCAGTACGCGCCCGCCTCGAACGGCGCCGAGGACTACCGCCACCTGGCCGACGAGCTTCTTGAAGCGACGCCGGAGGCGTGAACGGCGCTCATTGGCCAAAATGGATGGCCAGCCACACCGTCTTCTGCGTCGGGTCCGTCCAAGCGACCCGGTGTCTCGCGTGGGCCGGGATGTAGAGATACGATCCTCGCTGCAACGGCGCGCTCCGTGCCTCGCCCTCAAACTGGACTTCGGCGCGGCCCTCCAGAACTACGACCCACTCGTTCTCCTTCTGGTCGTACCAGAACCCTTCGGGCGACGCATGCCCGAGGGACACGATCCGTTCGATGCGGAGGTGGCCGGTGCGGTGGAGCGTGGTGAAGAGCTCTTCCGGAAGGTCGTCGGGGAGGCCTTCGAACAGGTTCTCGGCTTGCATCGGCGATCCGCTCATCCCAGCAGCTTGGTGATTCCGGGCAGCGGCAGGGGGTAGTTGCCGGTGGCGTCGGGCCTGGTGGGGGCGTCCATGTCGAGGGTCACGTCGGCGAGCTTCGGCTCGAATTCGAAGTCGGCCGCCATCATCTGCTCCCAGGTGACCGGCGTGCCCGTGTAGCAGGCGATTTGGCCCATCACGCCCATGATAGTGCTGTCGATCATCGTGGGACCGTCGTTGATCGGGTTGCCCGAGCGGATCGAGCCGATCAACCGCTCCTGCTCGGCGGTGTTCGGATCGTTGCGCGGGCCCCGGTAGCGCCACTTGCTCTCGCCGTCGATCCGGCAGGCGGTCCAGTGGCAGACGCCCTTGCTGCCCATGACGATGTCGTCCCAGTTCCCGTAGCATCCGGCGCGGGTCTGGCACACGGCGTAGAGCCGCACGCCGCTCTTGAACTCGTAGACCACGGTGTGGTGGTCGAACATGTCGCCGTAGACCTCGCCGAACGAGGTCGAACGCCCGCCCAGGCCGAAACACCAGGTGGGATTCTCTTCCTTCAACACCCACCGCATGCGGTCGAGGTTGTGGACCAGCGACTGGGTGACGTCGTCGCCCGAGAGCCAGCGGAAGTGGTACCAGTTGGAGAACTGGTAGCGGGTCTCGTTGAGCTTCTTGTCGCGGGCCACGGTCTGGTAGGGGGCGCGGAGGAACATGGACTGAATGGCTACCACGTTGCCGATCGCCCCCGCGTGGATCTGTCTCACCTGCTCCTGGTAGGGCAGCGAGTAACGGCTCTCGTGGCCGGAGATCAGGGCCACGTTCTTCTGCTTGGCCAGCTCCGCGACGCGGCGGAGGCGACGGCAGCCGGCCGGGTCGATCGCGTGCGGCTTCTCGATAAAGACGTGTTTGCCGGCCTTCACCGCTTCTTCCGCGTAGAACGAGTGGTACTTCGAGGCGCAGGCGATGAGCACCGCGTCGCTGGCCTCGATGACGGTCTTGTAGCCGTCGAGGCCGTGGGCACAGGTGGCGTCGGTGGCCGTGAACTGGTCGGGATGCTGCGACTTGAACCACTTCTGCTTGGCCCGCATGCGGTTCTCGAACACGTCGGTCATGGCCGCGAGCTTGACGTCCTTGCCGACGCTGAGCGCTTGGGCGGCCGCGCCCGAACACCGCCCGCCGCAGCCGATCATGCCGATGCGGATCTCCTGCTTGCCGGCCGCATGGGCCGAACGGGCGAGGGAGAGCCCGCCGACCACCGCGGCGCCGGCCGCACTCGTGGTCTGCAAGAAATCCCTCCGCGACGCCGTGGTACGGGTCTTCGCAGCGGACATCGAGGTCTCCTTGTCTCGCGGGGATGGACGCCTGCCTGATGCCGCCCATTGTGACCCCCGGGCCGGCGTCGTGCAAGGACTTCACGCGACCCAAGGCGGCTTGCGATCGCGTGAGGAACGCCGTTCCTCTTTTCTCTAGCCCAGGCGTTCACGCCTGGGTCGCAGACGGAACAAGCCCGGACCTTAAGCCCCTTCAGGGGCTTTCTCCCACGGAAGCCCCTGAAGGGGCTGGAAAGCAACGTCGCGGCCTCGGCGCCCCAGGCGTGAACGCCTGGGCTAGGAGAGGGATACAACTCGCCGTCAAGGAGACAGAAGACGCTGCTACGCCTCGGATCGTCCATGCGAGGCATGGACGACGGACCGAGCGGAGTGAGTCCCGGCGTTCCGTCGCGGCGCTCCGACCGCCCTACGTATTTCCTACTACCGGCGGCCGGGCCGCAGAGGCTATAATCATCCTTTGTCCAGGTAGTAGTCGACATGGTGCCATTGTCGTTCTTCAAGAGTCTGCGATTCCGTGTTGCCGCAGCGTTTCTACTGGTCTCCACGATCCCGCTGGGGATCGTGGGCGTGTTTTCCGTGCAGACGGCCAATCGGCTCATCGTGACCACGGTCACCAATCAGTTGGAGAACCTGGCAGCCGACAAGGCGGAACTGCTGCGACGCTGGATGGCCGAACGCAAGGCGGACCTCGCCGTGGTTGCCCGTTCGTCGGTCCTCCGATCGCTGAATCCGCAGCAGATCGCGGCCTACCTCCGGTTGGTGGAGAGTCAATACCAGGTCTATAACCGTTTTGTGGTCCTTGATCGCAGCGGGCAGCCTCTGTACGACAGCGACCTCTCGTCGTCGGACGACGAGGTCTGGCGCCGGCAGGCTGCGGCGACGGGCACCTATCTCTCGCCGGTCACTTGGGACGCGTCGCGAGGCGAGGCGGTGCTTCGCATCGCCGAGGCGATCCGCGGCGACGACGGCGCCCCGGTCGGCGTCGTGGGCGCGACCGTGAGCACGCAGGCCATCGTGGCCCAGGTGTTGCGGGTGTCGCTCGGGGAAACGGGTGAATGCTACCTGGTCGACAGCACCGGGACGTTCCTCGCCCACAAGGAGCCTCGGCGCATCCTCAAGGAGAACATCGCCCAGTCGGAGAGTTTTACGAACCTGTTCGGCGGCACGCGGTCCGGACCGGTCTACACCGACTACCGCGGGATTCCCGTGCTCGGGGCGTCGCGGCCCGTGGCCGATACGCCCTGGTACGTCGTGGTCGAGCAGGACCGCGACGAGGCGTTCGCCGGCTCCGACCGGATGGCCGCGAATATCCGGGTGGCGATCGCGCTGACCGTGTTCTGTGCGATCGGGCTGTCGTGGCTGCTGGCCTCGAGCGTGACGTCGCCGATCCGGGCCTTGAGCGAGGTGGCCGACGCCCTCTCCCGCGGCGACTTCGAGCAGGCCGTTCGGGCCGATTCCCTGCGGGGGGCGGACGAGATCGGAAGGCTCGACGCCGCCTTCCACCACATGGCCGGCCAACTCTGGGACCGCCACACCCGGCTCCAGCGCCAGATCGGCACCACCGAGGACGAACTCCGCAAATCGGAAGACCGCCTCAAAGAAACCCTTCAGGCCGCGGCCCGCTCCGAACGCCTGATTGCCCTGGGCCGGCTGGCCGCGGGCGTGGCCCATGAGATCCGCACCCCGCTCACCTCGCTCAAGCTGTTCCTCCAGTCGTTCGGCGACGACGCCGAGCTCGCCCCCGATCAGGCCGAAGACATGGCCATCGCCATGCGCCAGGTCCAGCGCATGGAGGCCACGATCAACCATTTCCTCGACTTCGCCCGACCCCAGGAGCCCTGCCGGACCGACGTCGATTTCGCCAGGCTCGTCGACGACGCCCTGCTGGTCGTGCAGCCCCGGGCGAACCATCAGGAAGTGGAGATCGTCAAGACGGTGGCCCCGGACCTGCCGCCGGTCAAGGGCGACAGCCGCCAGTTGGGCGAAGCCGTCGTCAATCTCCTCGTCAACGCCCTGGAGTCCATGCCCGACGGCGGCCGGTTGTCGATCGCCGTCGACACGGAGTCGAGCGACGCGGCGGCCGGGCGCCGGCTTCGGATCGAAATCGCCGACACCGGACCCGGGATCAAACCGGCCGACGTGGAACGCCTCTTCGAGCCCTTTTTTACCACGAAGGCGACCGGCTCCGGGCTCGGGCTGGCGATCGTCCAGCAGACCGTCGATCGCCACGCCGGCACGATCTCCGTGCAAAGCCGGCCCGGCGCCGGCACCACCTTCTTGATCTCACTCCCGACAGAAAACGTCTGAAGATGCATCATGTGTAATGAGAGGGGAAAGAGGGAAAAGGGAAAAGTGGGAAAGAGGAGGACAGAGGTCTCTATTTGGATCGAGTCTCACGTACCATCATTCTCTTGCCTTCTCCATTTTTCCCCTTTCCCCCTTTCCCTTTTCTTACACATCCTTCGCTTCGCCAACCGGTCCCACGTCTGAAGGACTCCGCTACATGCCGAAATTCCTGGTGGTCGATAATGACGAGGGGCTGGTCCACTTCCTCACCCGGTTGTTCACCAAGCAGGGCTACGAGGTGGCCTCCTGCACCGACGGCATCGCCGCGCTGGACCGGCTGGCCCGGGAGTCGTTCGACGTCATCCTCCTCGATTACAAGATGCCGGGGCTGAACGGCCTGGACACCTTGGTGGAAATCAAGCGGGCGCAGGTCAAGACGCCGGTCATCATCATGACCGCCTTCGGCACGACCGACACCGCCATCAAGGCCATGAAGCTGGGGGCGTATGATTACCTCCTGAAACCCTTCGACACGGAGGAGTTGAAACGGATCGCCGCCGATGCCATCGAGGTCAGCCGGCTCATGAAGGAAGTCGTGAGCCTCCCCAACTCGATGACCAAGATCACGTCCTCAGCGGGCGGCGGCGTGCAGATCATCGGCAGCAACCGGAAGATTCAAGAGGTGTTCAAACTCATCGGACAGGTGGCCGCCAAGGACGTGACGGTCCTGATCACCGGCGAGAGCGGCACCGGCAAGGAGTTGGTGGCCCGGGCGATCTACCACCACAGCCCGCGGGCCGACAAGTCGTTCATGGCCGTCAACTGCGCCGCGATCCCGGAGACGCTTTTTGAAAGCGAACTCTTCGGCTACGAACGGGGCGCGTTTACCGGGGCCGACCGCTGTTACGTAGGCAAGTTCGAGCGGTGCCACCGCGGCACCCTCTTCTTCGACGAGATCGGCGACATGTCGCTCTCCACCCAGGCCAAAGTGCTCCGCGTGCTCCAGGAAGGGGAGTTCGAGCGTTTGGGGGGCGCCGACACCATCAGGGTCAATGCCCGCCTGCTCGCAGCCACGAACAAGAACCTCGAGAAGGAAGTCCAGGAGGGCCGGTTCCGCGAGGACCTGTACTACCGGCTGCGGATCATCTCGATCCACCTCCCGCCGCTCCGCGCCCGGCTCGACGACGTCCCCGCCCTGGTCGACTACTTCGTCGGCCGCTTCACCGCGGAGTATGAAAGCACGGTCCGCTACGTCTCCGACCAGGCGGTGCGCAAGCTCCAGTCGTACCACTGGCCCGGCAACGTGCGGCAGTTGGAGAACTGCCTCCGCCGCGCCGTCCTCGTGTGCAAGGGCGACGTGCTTTTCCCGGAACACGTCGTCTTGGAGGGGGAGCAGGAGCGAGCGGTCCCCTCGCCTTCCGGCGAAGAGCCCCCGCCCGATCTCCAGCAGCGCGTCGATGCCCTCGTGCGGGACCTTTTTCACGGAATCGGTCCCGGCACCCATGCCAGCGTGATCGACACGGTCGAGCGGTCGCTGGTGGCCCGGGCCCTGGACCAGTGCGGCCACAACCAGGTCCGGGCCGCACGGCTGCTGGGGATCAGCCGCAATACCCTGCGGCACCGCATCCGGAAGTACAACCTCGAACCGCCAGGCGCGGGCGAGTTGTAGCTCAGGCTTCCCAGCCTGAGCGGCGCCATTCCGGGAGGGCGAGGCTCCTGCCGAGCCGTTGTGAATTCGGGGAGACGTAACATGCCAACCGTACGAAGTTGTCGGAAGAAGAGAAGGGAAAAGGAAAAAGCGAGGAAAAAAGGGAAAAGAACAGGAGAGGGTTCTCATTCAGAATCGTGGTTCATCCGACTGAAGGGTGCGCGGGCCTTCGGCCCGGGATTTTCAAGGCAT
>CAYSGY010000255.1:0-8088 GCA_964430315.1 uncultured Planctomycetaceae bacterium | reverse complement strand
GTTACCTGGTCGGGACGGGAATCGGGATCGCGATCCTGGTGATTCTGCTCGCGTTTCTGGCCGGCAGCGTCGATTCCTTCCGCGACCAGTTGCGGCAGATGTTCGGCGTTTCCCGCGAGAGCATCGTGGTCCCCCGCGAGAGCATCGTGGGCTTCTGGCAGGCGTACCAGCCGGCCTATCGCTTTCCCGTGCTGGCGATCTTCGTCGTCCTTTGCGGAAGCCTCGCCCTGTGGCCGGCCCAGAAGAACTACGGCACGCTGCTGAGCTGCTCGGCAACGGTGATGCTCGCCAGCCAGTTCTGCCACCTGTTTGAGGGCGGGCTCTACATGGCGTGGTATCTGCCGCTGTTGGTGTTAACCAGCTTCCGGCCGAACCTGGAGGACCGCGTGGCCCTCAGCGCGGTGATCGAGCGGCGGACCGCCTGGATCGCCCGCATCGCCGAGTGGTTCCGCAAACCGGCCGCAGGCAGCGGCGGTGCAATGTAGCACAGCCGCCCTCGGCTGTGCCGGGGCACCGAGGCGTCACTGATCGCGGCGGACGTCGACGGCTTGCTGTTTTCGTTGGCCGGCGTACCATGTCCTCCACGCCGGCACGTCGAACCCGAGGCCCGACTGCCCGGTGATCGCCGTGAGGGCGTCGAGCACGTCGGGATTCTGCATCGGCTGGAGAAGGATCTTCGGCCCGCCGCCCATCGCCAGTCCGCCGCCTCCGGAGCCGAACGTGGTGCTCATCTGACCGGGATTCGCGTTGCCGACCTTGAACTTGTGGACGGTCACCAGGGCATCGATCAGCGGCCCGATGGTGGAAGGCTCATTCATGGCCTTCAACGCCACCGCGGCGAGATTGACCCGCGCGTTGTCGCTCTTCTTGGGCCGCAGCCGGCTTACGAAGTATTCGACGATCGACGGGTCGTGCCGCTTCTTGAGCAGTTCGAGGCACGCCCCACGCACATCCTCGATCCCGTCCTCGATCGCGCAGACGGCCAAAGCCCGCTGCCCTTCGATCGTCCCCAACGCCGCCAAGGCCTGGGCGAGGACAATGCGCACCTGGGGGTGCGGGTTGTGCAACAGCCCGTAGGCCAGCCCCTTCACCGCGGTGGGGTCTTCGATCGTCAGGAGGTTCCGGCGGCCTTCCTCGGGCCGGTCGGTGAGCAACCACGCGGACCAGCGATCGATCTTCTGCATCCAGTCCTTCTCGACAAGATTGGTCTTGCCCTTCTGCTCGAGGATATCGATCTCCTGTTGGGTCCGCCAACGGTTCTTGTACCAGTGATAGCCCTGCTTGGTCATCACCTCGCGCTGCGTGGTCCACTTGCCGTCGATCTTCGTGTACCCCAAGGCGCGGCGGGCCGCCTCGTGATCCGAATCCAGCGCAATGACCCGCTCGAGGTGGACCTTGCGCTCGGCGTTGAGCTTCTGCTCCTTGCACCACTCGGCGAGTTTCCACTGGCCGTCCGGGGTGTCGGGATACCGCGGACGGATCTTCTCGTACTCGATCTCCTCGGGCTTCGGCCGCAGCCACTGCTTCACCTGGGACCGGGCCAACGTGACCGTCACGCCTTGGGGCGTCAGGATCACGTAACTAGCGCGCGGCGACTCGTCGGCATTCTGAAGCGTGCCGACCACCTCTCCACCTTGCGTCAGCAAGAACACGTCGCCCAGCGCAGAGGCCAACGGCATCAGCGCGAGCAGCAGTGCGGCAGGACAGACTCGACCGAGCCAATGGGTCACGAGCGTACCCCCTAGACGTAATGATGTCGCCTAGTATCAAAAGGGGGGATTTCGTTCCTTGGATACTTCATTCACCACCAGGTACCTCACTCCACTATACGGTCCCACCGCGCGGCAATCCACTTTCAAGCACGATGGAGGGAGACATCTCGAGCGGCTCGGCCCGAAAATCCGAAGACACTAGGGGCGCCCGGGTCGGCGGCCCGTCGGGAATTCCACGGACTTCCGACGTCCTCAGGAGTCCAGCCGTCTTGCCTGCGGCTCAGCCCCGTCCTAGACAACCCAATTACCACCCCCTCGCACGAAGGGGATTATTCATGTTCAAGCTCGTTAAGCTCGTTGCGTTGGTGGCAGTCGGCTTCGGGAGTTGGTACTTCTTCACGCATTATCGCATCCGCGGCCTGGACAAGGTCCAGGTCGAACCTCAAGCCCTGGCGCCGGCTGCGGCCGCCGCACCGAGCTTCATGCAGTCCAGGCCGCAGCCCGCCAAGAAGGCGATTCGCTTGGCGACGGCCAACTTCGGTCCGCTCGATCAGGCCAAGGCGACCAAGCAGCACGTGGTCGGCCGAATCGTGCAGGCGATCCGCCAGTTCGACCTGGTGGCCCTCCAGGGAATCCAGGCGCGAGACCCGGGACTGGTGGTCCAATTGCTCGAACAGGTCAATGCGGGGGGCCGGCACTATGACTATGCCGTGGCCCCGCAGGTGGGGCGGGAGATCACGCAGCGGTACAACGCGTTCGTTTTCGACAACGACTCGATCGAGATCGACCGTCGCACGGTGGCGTGGATCGACAATCGGGAGGGCCAGTTCGCCGACCCGCCGTTGGTGGCGGCGTTTCGCGCGCGCGGTCCGGCCCCCGAGGAGGCCTTCACCTTCACCGCGATCAACGTACAGATCTCGCCGGAACGGACGGCCGAAGAACTCGAGGTGCTGGCCAAGGTCTACCGGGCGGTCCGCGACGACGGCCGCAACGAAGACGACGTCCTTCTTATGGGCACCCTCGGCACCGACGAAGAGCATCTGGGACCGCTGGCCGTCCTGCCCAACGTCTGGCCCGCCATCTCCGCCACGCCGACGACGCTGCGGGGGACGCGGGCGGTCGACAACATCCTCTTCGACCGTCGGGCCACGAGCGAATTCACGCATCGGTCGGGCGTGGTGGACCTCGTCCGTGAGTTCAACCTCGCGCCCCGCGAGGGGGCCGAGTTGGCCGATCATCTTCCCGTGTGGGCGGAGTTCAGCGTGTTCGAGGGGGGACGCATGGGGACCGTTCAATGAACCTCTCGGATCGCTTCGCCGACGCCCTCGTCTACGCGGCACGGCTCCACCGGACGCAGCAGCGGAAAGTCTCGGGCACGCCCTACGTTGGGCATCTGCTCCGCGTCGCCGGGACCGTCCTCGATCACGGCGCCGACGAAGACGAGGCGATTGCCGCCCTGCTGCACGACGCCGTCGAGGATCAGGGCGGCGCGGCCACCGGGGAGGCGATCCGCCGGCAATTCGGCCCGCGCGTGGCCGAAATCGTCGAAGGGTGCAGCGACACCGATCAAACGCCCAAGCCGCCGTGGCGCGAGCGCAAGGAAGCCTACCTGGCCCATCTGGCGGACGCCTCGGCCTCGGTCCGGCTCGTGGCCGCGGCCGACAAGCTCGACAATACCCGCTCGCTCCTGGAGGGCTACCGGCTCCGCGGCGACGCCCTCTGGCAGTCGTTCCGCGGCGGCCGCGATGGAACGCTCTGGTACCTTCGCTCGGTGGTCGAGGTGCTCCAAGCGTCCGGCGGCAACCCATTGGTCGACGAACTCGCCCGGGCGGTATCCGAGTTGACACGCACCGTGGCCGGCGGCTCCGACACGTAGCACGGCCATCCTGGCTGTCCTGCGACAGGCTGGAAGCCTGCGCTACCGGCGTGTAGCACAGCCATCCTGGCTGTCCTGCGAGCTTTCTGAAGGGAACGGGCTGCATGCCGCTCCGGGGGCGGCGGCAAAGCGTGGCATGCTTTCACGACGCGAAGCGTCGGGTAAGCATGGGAATCGCCAAGGAGGCGTCCATGCCGACCCGCGGCTTTGCCGCGTGACGGCATGCCACCCAAAGCGGCATGCCACCCAAAGCGGCATGCCACCCCAAGGGGAACGCCGGGGACGGCGTTCCTAGCACGTCACGATTCTCCGGAGCTACGGCTCTACTTCCCCACCTCCCAGACTTTCTCGAGCAGTTGGAACATCGCCGGGTCGTGATGCTTCAGTTCGGAGCGGACGAACGGATAGAAATCATTCGTTCCGAAGAAGGCCTCCGTGGTCTCGGCGAAGTACTCCATGGGATTGACGGCCGCGTAGGCCCGCTCGGTTCGCCCGTTGATCCGCTGCACGGCGTCGTAGAGCTTCGCCTGCATCGCCCGATCGAACTGGGCGCGGATCTCCGGGGCCGCGTAACCGCCGAGGAACTGATCGTGGTAGGCGTGGGCCAGTTCGTGCAGGACCATCCAGGGTTGATCGAGCGTCCAGGTCAGGAAGTGCCGGGCGTTGGCCACTTCCACGCACTTGGCCTTCTCCGGGTTCATTCCATGCTCGCGGAGCCAGCCCGCGTTGGGGTGATAGGCCATGCACGGGTGATGCGGCTCGGCCGCCTCGACCCAGAGCGTGACCTTGTGGAGCTTCGCCAAGGGACCGGCGGGCACCTTGCGCGTGATCTGGTAGAGTTGCAGTCCGAGCAGTTTGAGCGCCTGCTCGCAGAGCGCGGGCTCCTGATGCCGGAACCGGCCGTTGACGAGCACACGCCAACCTTCGATCTGCTGCACTTCGTATTGATCGGTCGGATCGTAGGACGGGCCGGCTTCGGGGGCTTCGATCCGGACGGCGTTTGGGCCAGGCAAACTCCGGATAGAAGGACCGGAAGAACGATCGTCAGGCCGCACGCAGTCGTGATGATTCGCATTGATGCAAACACTCCTTTTGCGATAGCATAGAGGCCGTCGGACGGGGCCGTCCAGGGGGGCGAAAGGAGTTGTCGATGAGTGACCCGATCATTAGCGTTTCCGGACTCCGCGGGATCGTGGGCAGCGGCTTGACGCCGGAGGTCGCCATGCGTTACGTGGCGGCTTTCGCGGCCGGATGCCCCGCCGGATCGTTCGTCGTGACCCGCGACGGCCGCTTCTCCGGCCAGATGCTGGCCCAGGCCGTCCACGCCGGTTTGCGGGCGGTGGGCCGCGACACGATCGACGCCGCCGTGGCCCCCACGCCGACCCTCAGCGTCCTGGTGCGTCACTGCCGGGCCGCCGGCGGCGTGCAGATTTCCGCCAGCCACAATCCGGCGGAGTACAACGGGCTGAAGTTGTTCTCCGCCGAAGGCCGCGTGATTCCCGAGGGACCGGGGCGGGACGTCCTGGCCCGCTATCAGAAGGGCACGGTCGCCTGGGTTCCCCACGATCGCCTTGGCGCGTCTCGCACGCTTGCGGACCCGCTCCGTCCCCACCTGGAAGCCGTGCTGGCCACGGTTGACATCCAGAGAATCCGCGCCAAGGGATTCAAGGTGCTCTTGGACTCGAACCACGGCGCCGGCAGCGCGTTGGGACGGATGTTGCTGGAATCGCTCGGCTGCCGGGTGACGGTGTTGGGCGCGGAGCCCGACGGGCGTTTCGAGCATCTCCCCGAACCCACTGCCGAGAATCTCGCCTCCGTCCTGGAGCAGGTAACCGAGGCCGAGGCCGATGTGGGCTTCTGCCAGGATCCCGACGCCGATCGCCTGGCCGTGATCGACGAGTCGGGCCGCTACCTGGGCGAGGAGTACACGCTGGCGATGTGCGTTGCCCATGTGCTCCCCGAGCGTCGCGGGCCGATCGTGGCCAACTGTGCCACCAGCCGCATGTCGGAAGACCTTGCCCGAGGGCTGGGCGTGCCGTTCGTCCGGTCCGCGGTCGGGGAGGCTAACGTGGTCGACGCCATGCTCGCCCACCACGCCGTGTTCGGCGGCGAGGGAAACGGGGGGCCGATCGACCCTCGCGTGGGACTCGTGCGCGACAGCTTCGTCGGCATGGCCCAACTCCTCGACGCCATGGCCGCCCGGAACGCCAAAATCAGCCAACTGGCCGATGAACTGCCGCGATCCTGGATCGTGAAGACGAAGATCTCCTTGGAGCCGAGCCGGGTGCCCGCCGCGCTGGACGCCCTTCAGCAGCAGTTCCCCGACGCGGCGGCCGACCGCCTCGACGGCCTCCGCCTCGACTGGCCGGGCCGATGGCTCCTGGTCCGCCCCAGCAATACCGAGCCGATCGTCCGAGCCATCGCCGAAGCCGAAAGCGAGGCCCAGGCCCGTGCGCTGTGCGACCAGGCCGCGGAGACCCTTGGAAAGGTCCGATAGCCTCCCCCTTTCGCAAGACAGACTCGCCCTCGCGGGAGAGGCATCCGCTGCTTTCACCCCTCTTCCCTGGCGGGAGAGGGGCGGGGGTGAGGGGGCGAATCGGCCATCGGTCCTCCCCCCTTCCATCCAACCTCATTCCTGCGACCGCGCGTAATCGCGCAGGGCCAGGAGGTTCGCGGCCGGGGTGTCGCGCGGGACTTCGCAGCCGGCGCCCACGATGTATCGCGGGCCGGCCTCGCGATGGCACTGGGCCACGGCCGCGGTGATCGACTCCGGCGTGCCGTTGCGGAGCACCTTCACCGGATCGAGGTTCCCGAGGAGCACCTGGTCCGGGCCCATCGCCTCCCGGGCCTTGGCCACGGAGACCATGAAGTCGAGGTCCACGATGTCGCAGCCCAACGCGCCGATCGGCTTGAGAATCCGGCCCACGTTCCCGCAGATGTGCAATCGCACGCGCGTGCCCATGGCGTGCAGGGCGTCGACCATCCGCTTCTCGTAGGGCCAGACGAACTCCTCGTAGATCTGCGGGCCCACCAGCGAGGCCGCGGCGTCGCCCATGCCGAGAATGTCGGCCCCCGCCTCCACCTGGGCCTTGGCGAACCGCAACTCCATATCGACGATGAACTCGAACAGGTCACGCACGAAGGCCGGATCGTCGTAGAAATCGAGCATCAGCCGGTTGATTCCGCGCAGATCGGCGGCCTCGGCGCAGGGGCCTTCGATCCACCCTTCGACCAGAAGCTGCCCGCCGGCCTTTTCCCGCAACAGGGCGTTGGCGTGCACGCGGTCGTGCATACGCCCGCCGCCGAGCGGATCGGGGATTTTGAGCCGGGCAAGCGCCGACTTGTCGGCCAGCAGGGCGTTGACCTCGTCGATCGCCGGCGGCTGGTTGTCGAAGTATTGGACCACCGCCCCGCAGTCGGCCGCCTCCCGGGCCGGGTCCGAGATGCTCGACACGTAGTCGAACCCAAACACTTCCGCGGTCCGCAACTGCCCTTCGACCAACACGCGATGGTCCCGGGCATACCGGCCGTAGGGCTGGCCGATCTGGTCCGCGGCGAACATCATCGTAATCGGCATGTTCGGCAGATGATCCACCGGCCGACCCTCGATCCTCGCAAGCGTGCGCTCGTAGCCATTCATGGCGTGTTCACCTCATGGGAAATGGTGGAAAGCCGAGCGGGGAAAGCCGAAGGCCGCCTTGCGAGTCTTGGGCCTTGGCGGCCGTCCAGGAATCACTCCGGGATTTCGTTGGTAAATCCCCTCACCCCCTGCCCCTCTCCCGTCCAACGGGAGAGGGGAGTTGTTCTCGCACGGCCGCTAAGGGCCCTTTTTCTCGTCCCCGCAGCTTGCTCCTCGTACATGGCCCTTGTATGCTTACTCGACGGTCACCGTCGATCGTGGGGGCTTGATTCCGGGCGCGATGCGCGGCGAACAGCCATCGAGGGATGCAACCGAAGCGACAACAACTCCGAGGAGAAGACCATGAGACACGCAGTACCTCTTCTTGCTCTGCTCGCCCGGGGGACGTTCACGAGGGGCATTGCGATCTTGATTGCGGCGGCCTTCCTGGGGACGGCGTTTTGCGCCGGCGCGGCCGAGAAGTCGGGCTCGGGCAAGAAGAAGATCGTCTTGATCGCCGGGCGGGCGAGCCACGGCTACTTCGCCCACACCCATTACGCCGGCTGCATGCTCCTGGCCAAGTCGCTCAACGAGAACGTGCCGGGGGTCGAGGCGATCGTGATCCGCAACGGGTGGCCGCAGGATCCGACGATCCTCGACGATGCGGCCGCCATCGTCCTCTTCTCCGACGGCGGGGGCGGGAACCCCTTGCTCGGACACCTGGAGCAGGTCGATCGACTGATGAAGAAAGGCGTGGGGCTGGCCCTGCTCCACTACGCGGTCGAGGTGCCCAAGGAGAAGGCCGGCAAGCAGTTCCTGGATTGGACCGGAGGCTACTTTGAGACGTTCTGGTCGGTGAATCCGACTTTTGTCGCGAAATT
>CAYSGY010000254.1:0-8093 GCA_964430315.1 uncultured Planctomycetaceae bacterium | reverse complement strand
GCAGCAATTACCGCCGGCGCTGGGCCATCGCCAGTTCGGCGGGGCGGCGGTCGTGAGCGTGGATTGGGCGGCCGCGTACCAGCCCCACAAGGTCCCGTTGTTCGATTTGTACCCCTGGGGGCTGTTCATGGCGGCGCTTCCGATGGCGTCGATTTCCGCCTGGGTGGGGAAGTCCTTATTGACCACCGAAGTGAACGGCCCGTCGCCCGCGTAGAAGATATCGAACGGGTACTTCCCGGTGCTCCCCGTATTCCCGGAACCCGAGAGGATCTCCGAAGCGAGCAGGGTGTTGGAGAGGCCGTCGCGTACGTCGGCCATTCTCCGGTCGTTTTGATAGGCGATGATCCCGTTGAAAGCGTTTCCCGCCCAATTCGTATAAACGGAACTGCCCGTGGACCAGGCATAATTGCATCCCGGCCCATCCCAGCCGTGGGGATGGCTGCCGCGGAGCGGCGCCTTCAACGCCGAAGGGCAGAGGAAGGTCGAAAGGGTGGTGTTCAGCGTGTTGTTGTAGACCCATCCCCAATTGCGCGCGGCGATGTACGGCAGTGCCTGATCGTAGAGCGGCTTCTGCTCGACGAAAGGAAGGATGGCAAAATGCGCACTCACAGATTCCCAAACGTTGGTCGGGCCAACCATCTGGTAGTTTCGCGGGAACATCACGTAGATATCGTGGTAGTTGTGCACCCCCAGGGCAAGCTGCTTGAGATTATTGGTGCACTGGGATCGCCGGGCGGCCTCGCGGGCCGCCTGCACGGCGGGCAACAAGAGTGCGATCAGGATACCGATGATAGCAATCACAACCAGGAGTTCTACGAGTGTGAACCCCTTTCTTCGAGGACCTTTCATGCTGCACCTCCTAAGACTGGCAACGAGACGATAGATGGAAAAACGCCGCGGAAGGAAACCGTTACTCGGGCCGGCGACGTGACGAACCGTTCGGCTCGCGGGCGTCGACTCCCCAGGACTACCGGTTTGGGCGAACCCCCGCATTCTACTACCGCGATCGGGCCCGGTCAACGTTCTGCGGGTCTCTTTCACGGCCGGAGGGCTGCCGGAAATCTTCCGCCAAACGGCAGGTTGGGGGACTGGCAGTCCGCCTGTCCGGCGGCTACGATAGGGACTTTGCAGTAGGCACGCCACCGGTATTGAGGGAGGGCTCCATGTCGAATCCCGCGGAACTCTACGATGCCATTTTGACCGGCAATGCCAAGAAGGCGGAGGAAGTGACGAAGGCGGCCCTGGAGGCCGGCGTGGATCCTTCCGAGTTGCTCGGCAAGTACATGATCACCGCCATGGACGAGGTGGGCAAACGCTTTGAGTGCAACGAGTACTTCGTGCCGGAGCTTCTGATCGCGGCCCGGGCCATGAAGATGGCCCTGCAACTTCTGACCCCGAAGCTGGCCGCGGCCGGCGCGAAAGCGGCGGGCCGGGTGGTCATCGGCACGGTCCAGGGCGACCTCCACGACATCGGCAAGAACCTGGTAGCCTCCATGCTCGAAGGGGGCGGGTTCCAGGTGGTGGACCTGGGCGTGGACGTGCCCCCGGCCAAGTTCGTCGAGGCCGCCAAGGAGCAGGAAGGCAGCATCCTCGCCATGTCGGCCCTCCTGACCACGACCATGACCCAGATGAAGGCCGTCGTGAAGGCCCTCGAGGACGCCGGGATCCGAACCACGACGAAGGTGATTATCGGCGGCGCCCCCATCACCCAGCAGTATGCCGACGAAATCGGCGCCGACGGCTACGGCGACAACGCCAGCACCGCGGTGGCGTTGGCCAGGAAACTGGCGGCGGCATGACCCGCGTGGTCGCGTCTCGCCGAGACGCGGTCGAGCCGGTCTCCGAGAGACCGGCCCACGTGCGAGAGAACACGGGCTTTTCGGGACGCGGTCCTCCGGTGTTGTCGCCATGGAATCGAGTTCCCCTCCGTCACTGCGCGAAATCCTGACGGGCAACCGCTTCTGCTATGGAGCGGAGATCGTCACGACCCGCGGCTTCACGCCGCGGGGGGCCCAAAACCAACTGGTCGAGTTGGGCGACAGGCTCCTCAAGGATCCGCGCATCGGCTGGGTGTCGATCACCGACAATCCCGGCGGCGCCCCGATGCTCCCGCCCGACTGGCTTGCCCGGCAACTCGGGCCCGACCGGCCGCGGATCGTGGTCCATCTCACCTGCAAGGACCTGAACCGCAACGGCCTGGAAGCGGCGGCCTGGCGCTACGCGGCCGAAGGGTTCGACAACATCCTGGCCATCACCGGCGACTACCCCACCGCCGGCTTCGGCGGCACGGCCGACCCCGTGTTCGATCTCGATTCGATCGGGCTGATCTCGCTGCTGCGCTCGATGAACGAGGGACTCCGCGTGGCGGGCCGCCGCGGCGCGATCGAGACGTTGCCCAAGACGAACTTCTACATCGGCTGCGTGGCCTCGCCGTTCAAGCAGCACGAGCGGGAATTGATGCCGCAGTATTTCAAGCTGCTGCGCAAGATCCGCGTCGGAGCCGAGTGGGTCATTCCGCAGCTCGGCTACGACATGCGCAAATTCCACGAGGTGAAGCTGCTGCTCGCCTCGCGGGGTCTCGACGTACCCGTGATCGGCAACGTCTACCTGCTCAGCCGGCCCGTGGCCGAGTTGTTCCACAGCGGGAAGCTGGCCGGCTGCGTGGTGAGCGACGCCCTGCTGGAAACGGTCAACCGCTACGCCAAGGGTCCGGACAAGGGCCGGGCCTTCTTCCGCGAGTTCGCCGCGAAGCAGTTGGCCGTCTTCAAAGGGCTCGGATTCTCCGCCGGATACCTGGGCGGGATCGCGAAGGCCGACACGTTTTTCGAAATCATCGACATGGCCGAAGGCTTCGCACCGGACGACTGGCGTGGGTTCCTCAAAGAAATCCGGTACGGCCGGCCCGATGAGTTCTTCCTCTTCGACCACGATCCGGAAACGGGCATGAGCGCCCCGGACCGGATCAACCCGGAATATCTCCGCTCGCTCAAGTCGCCGCGGCGATCGAAGGAGGTGACGCTTGGCTACCGGATGTCGCGCCGCGTCCACGACCTGGCGTTCCAGCGGGGCAAAGGGCTTTACGGGCTGTTGGTGAAGATCTTCTCGCGTTGGGACAAGAAGCCGGGCTGGCTCAGCCGGTTCTCCTATTGGCTGGAACGCCAGTCCAAGCACCTCGGCTACGGCTGCGAGGACTGCGGCGATTGCAGCCTCCCCGACTGCGCCTACCTCTGCCCCATGGCCTCCTGTTCCAAGCACTCGCGCAACGGCCCCTGCGGCGGCTCGGCCGGCGGAAAGTGCGAACTGTTGGACAAGGAGTGTTTTTGGGCCCGGGTCTACCAGCGGCTCAAGTACTACGGCCAGTCGGAGCAGATGTTCGAGGGCCCGATCGTGATCTACGATGCGCACCTGAAGCACACGTCGGCCTGGGCCAACACCTACCTCGACCGCGACCACTTTGGCCGCGAGCACCAGAAACAACAAGCCGTCGCGGAGGCGGAGAAGAAGCCGGAAGACGCGCCGCCGGAGCGAAATAACCCCCAAGGTGGCCAAGGGAATCGGTAAGGAGCAGCCAACAAGACTTGCGAGTGGGTGGCATGCTCTCACAACGCGAAGCGTTGGGTGAGCATGGGAATCGCCGAAAGATTCCCCATGCCGACCCTCGGCTCCGCCGAGTGACGGCATGCCACACGATGCCCCAAGACAACGAACAGGAGCCTCGCCAATGGCGATCCCAAGCCTGACGATCATCGGCGAAACGATCAACGACTCGGTCCCGTCGACCAAGAAGCTCTTCGATGCGGGCGACATCGGCGGCATCCTGGAGATTGCCAAGACCCAGGACGAGAAGGGGGCTGCGTATATCGACGTGAACGTCGGGGCCCGCTCGCCGGAGTTTATGGCCGACCTGGTCCGGCAGATCCAGCAGGTGACGGCCAAGCCCCTCTCGATCGACACGCCGGACCCCGAGATCGCCCGGGCCGGCCTCGAAGCCTACGACCTGACCCGGACCGGCGGCAAAAAGCCGATCCTCAATTCCATCTCGCCGCTCCGTGCGGCCATGTTCGAGTTGACGGCCGTGCAGCCGTTCCGTCCTATCCTCCTGGTGTCGGAGCGGGTCGAGAACGGCACGTCGCGTCCGTGCCGCACCGCCGAAGAGACCTGCGAGGCGGCCAGGTTCATGCTCGCCGCCGCGCGGAACGCCAAGCCGGCGATTGCCAACGACGACTGCATCTTCGACCTCGGCATCGCCCCGGCCGGGAGCGACGCGGAAGGGAACCTCAAGCGGCTTATCACCGCCCTGGAGATGCTCCACAACGATCCGGACTTCGCCGGTATCCACGCGTCGGTCGGCTTGAGCAACTTCACCGTGATGCTGCCGCCGAAGCGGCCCGACGGCTCGCCGGTGAAGGGCCCGCTGGAAAGCGCGTTTTTGACCAAGGCCATGCCGCTGGGCCTCGATATGGTCATCGGCTCCGTGAAACGCAACTACGAGATCCTCCCGCCCGACCATCCCGCCATGCTTTGCCTCGAAGACTGTATCCGGAACCCCGGCTTCGACGCCATCATGCGCGTCCGCGAGTTCTATACGACCTAATGGAAGAGGGTGTAAGAAGGGAAAAGAGGGAAAAGGGAAAGAAGGGAAAGAAGGGAAAGAGAGAAGAAGGGGATCGAGACGAGTCATTCTGGTTCTTTTTCCCTTTTCCCCTCTTTCCCCTTTTCCCTTTCGTTACACCCGCGTAGTCCAAGAATCTCCATCACCAAACCCCAGTTCCCCCTGGCACCCATGAGCACGACTTCCTCACGCCCGCTGACGGACCTGGAAATCGCCCGGCAAGGCACGATGTTGCCGATCGGGCAGATTGCCGCCAAGCTCGGCATCCCCGGCGACGACCTGGAGCAGTATGGCAAAGTGAAGGCGAAGATCTCGTTGGATCTCTACCGTCGCCTGGCCGACGCGCCGACCGGCCGGCTGGTCCTCGTGACGGCCATCACGCCCACGCCGGCCGGCGAAGGCAAGACGACCACGAGCATCGGGCTGTGCGACGGGCTCAACCGGATCGGCAGGCGGGCCACCGTGTGCCTCCGCGAGCCGTCGATGGGCCCCTGTTTCGGTATGAAGGGCGGGGCGGCCGGCGGCGGCTATGCCCAGGTCGTGCCCATGGAGGACATCAACCTCCACTTCAACGGCGACATGCACGCCATCGGAGCGGCCCACAACCTCCTGGCCGCCATGCTCGACAACCACCTCCACCACAGCAACGATCTGCGCCTCGACCCTCGCCGCATCACCTGGAACCGGGTGATGGATATGAACGATCGGGCCCTGCGCAACGTGGTCTGCGGCATGGGCGGGGTCAACAACTCGATCTGCCGCGAGTCAGGCTTCGACATCACCGTGGCCTCCGAGGTCATGGCCATCTTCTGCCTCTCCGAGTCGATCCCCGAGCTCCGCGAGCGCCTCGGACGCATCCTCATCGGCTACACCCGCAAGCGCGAGCCGCGCACCGCCGCCGACCTCAAGGCCCACGGCGCGATGACCGTCCTGCTCAAGGATGCCCTCTATCCCAACCTCGTGCAGACGCTGGAGAACAACCCCGCGATCATCCACGGCGGGCCGTTCGCCAACATCGCCCACGGCTGCAACACCGTGATCGCCACGAAGCTCGCCATGCGGCTCTCCGAGTACACGGTCACGGAGGCCGGGTTCGGCGCCGACCTGGGCGCGGAGAAGTTCATCAACATCAAGTGCCGCAAGGCGGGGATGAGGCCCGACGTCGTCGTGATCGTCGCCACGGTCCGCGCGTTGAAGTACCACGGCGGGGTCGACCTTAAGGAGCTGACCAAGCCCAACGTCGAGGCCCTCGACAAGGGCGTGGAGAACCTCAAGAAGCACATCGAGAACATCCACCGCTTCGGCCTGCCGGTGGTGGTGGCCGTCAACTCCTTCACCAGCGACACCGAGGAGGAAATCCGCTTCATCCAGGACAAGTGCGCGTACCTTTCGGTCAAGATCATCAAGGCCGACCATTGGGCCCGAGGCGGCGCCGGGGCCGAAGACCTTGCCCGGGCCGTGGTCGACGTGGCCGAGAACACCAAGTCGGACTTCACGTTCCTCTACCCCAACACCTGCACCCTCTGGGAGAAGGTGGGCATCATCTGCCGCGAGATCTACGGGGCGACCGACGTGCTGGCCGACAAGAGCCTGCGGGCCAAGTTCCAGGCCCTCCAGGACGCCGGCTACGGCGAGCTGCCCATCTGCATGGCGAAGACGCAGTATTCGCTCTCGACCGACCCCGGACTCCGCGGCCGGCCCCGCAAGTTCGACGTCCCGCTGCGCGACCTCCGCCTGGCCGCCGGCGCCGGCTTCGTGGTCGTCCTGACCGGCGACATCATGACCATGCCCGGCCTGCCCAGAGTCCCCGCCGCCGAGGCCATCGACATCAACGAAAACGGCGAAGTGGTGGGGTTGTTCTGAGCCTCAGGTAAGTAGGTTATGCTTCAGCATAACGCGGGGTGCCGAAGGCACACGAGGCCTGCTTTGTCCAAACGTACCGTGCCTACGGCCCTCAGCAAACCCTCTTGTCGCTGCGCGACACCGAAGGCGGAGCTTTCGGTGCCCCTTGGGCACTCGCCTGGATCCGGAGGCGACGAACCTCCCCCCTGGACTGCGTGTCTTCCTCATCGTTCGACGCGCAGGTAGAATCTCCCCCAAAAGGCAAGTTCAGGAGGCGAGCCGATCATGCATCCGTTACTTTCTGAGTTGACCGCGGCCGGGCCGGTTGTGACCGATGGGGCTTGGGGCACCCAGCTTCAGGAGCGGGGATTGGAGGTCGGGGCGTGCCCGGATCAGTGGAACCTGTCGCATCCGGAACGGGTCGAAGGAGTGCCCCGGGCCTATGTCGAGGCCGGGAGCCAGATCATCCTCACAAACACCTTCGGGGCCAACCGGTTCACGCTCGCCCGGCACGGGCTGGCGGGGGAGGTCGCCGAGATCAATCGGGCCGGGGTCGAGATCTCTCGACGGGCTGCCGCGGGCAAGGCCAAGGTCTTCGCCTCGGTCGGGCCCACCGGCATCATGCTCATGATGGGCGAGGTCAGCCCGGAGGAGGTCCAGGCCGCGTTCGAGGTCCAGTGCCGGGCCATTGCCGAGGCGGGGGCCGATGCCATCGTGCTGGAGACTTTTTCCGATCCGGCCGAGATCCTGCTGGCCGTGGCCGCGGCCAAGAAGACGGGGTTGCCCGTCGTCGCCTGCATGACCTTCGACTCCGGCAAGGACCACGACCGCACCCTCATGGGCACCACGCCCGAGCAGGCCGCCCAGAAGCTCGCCGAAGCCGGCGCCGACGGCATCGGCTCGAACTGTGGGCAAGGGATCGAAGGGTTCGTGAAGATTGCCGCCCGGCTCAAGGCCGCCACGGACCGCCCCGTCTGGATCAAGGCCAACGCCGGACTCCCGGAGATGATCGACGGCCGGACCGTCTATGCCCAAACGCCCGAAAAATTCGCCGCCGTGGTCCCCTCGCTGCTCGAAGCCGGCGCCAGTTTCGTCGGCGGCTGTTGCGGCACGACGCCGGACTTCATTCGGGCAGTGAAACGCGTTCTCGCCCCGGTATGAACTCATGCAAAGCCGCGACCACTGGTCGCGTCCCTCCACCGCGACCGCTGGTCGCGTCCCTCCACCGCGACCGCTGGTCGCGGCTTTCCAGGTGAAGAGGCCAAATGAATTCACGCGACCGAGTGCTCTGTGCGTTGGACCATCGCGAGCCGGACCGGGTGCCGATCGACTGCGGCGGCACGCGGCAGTCGGGCATCGCGGCCTCGACCTACCATGCACTGAAGCAGCGGCTCGGGCTCGGCACGCCGACCCGGGTGTACGACGTCTACCAGATGCTCGCCGAGATCGAACGCCCGGTCATGGAGCGGTTCGGGGCCGACGTGGTCGGCCTCCAGCGTCCGGCCGTGGCGTTCGGCATCCGCAACGAGGGCTGGAAGCCGTGGCAGATGTTCGACGGCACGCCCGTCGAAGTGCCGGCAGGTTTCAACCCCGTGGCCGATGAACGAGGCGATCTCATCCTCTATCAGCCCTCCCCCAC
>CAYSGY010000253.1:0-8102 GCA_964430315.1 uncultured Planctomycetaceae bacterium | reverse complement strand
AGACGGGGACGGTATCCGGGTCCGTCCGCGCAGCCGGAGAGCCCGACATCACGGCGGGATTCCAATGAGGTGCGCCATGGCCAGACGACGGCACGACGCTTCGGGAAACCCCAAGGCACCAGTTCGCTCGCGCGGTCCGGCGCGGCGAGGGTTTTCGCTGCTGGAGCTTCAAGTCGCTTTCATCGTCTTCGGAATCGCCCTGACCGGGTTGTTCCCGCTGGTGGCAACCTACTCCAAGGGGATTCAGTCGTTGGAACGTCGCGTCATCCCTCGGAGCCCCTGCTACCTGGTGCCGTCGACGAGTCCGTGGGCGAGGAAACTCGGGGCTTCTGCTTGCCTGACCACGCAGGCTCCCGGTCCGCGGACCTCGCCGCCGACGCTCCCGGTGGATGACGGAGACGCCGGCTCCGCGGCCGCCGACGGCGTCCGCCTGGTTCCCTTGCAGAACGAGGTCCGGGTCGTGTCGCTCGACCGGTCGCTGACGAGCGAGGAGATGACGGTCCGAGTCGAGGTCAACGCGGAGGTGCCCAAGCCGTGAAACGTACCGGCCGGCACAAGGCATTCACGTTGGTGGAAGTGCTGGTGGTCAGCGGGATGATGACCCTGCTGGCCTCTCTACTGGCGGCGAGTTGGGTCGGGCTGGGGCGGCCGATGGCCTCGGTCATCGCCCACGCGCGCCTCGTCCAGGAGATCGACCTGGCCGCCGCCGCGCTCGCCCGCGACCTCGGCGGCAGCCTGGCGAATCCCGAAGGCCGGCTCGGGGGGAAGCAGCAAGCAGCGTTCGTCGGCTGGATGCCGCGGGCCGGGGGACAGTTGTGGCTCTGTTTCGACGGGGGAAGCCCGCCCGACGGCGCCGCCGATTGGGCCCCTCCCGATACGGTGATCGTCTACCTCGTCGACGACCACACGCTCGTCCGCTGGGACCAGAGCACCAGCACGAGCTTTCCCGTCGCTCAGTGCGTTGACACGATGATCCTGGACCTGTCGGACGACGAGCTCCGGATCGAACTGACGTTCAAGCACAGGGGCCTGAAACGCTCCTGCGTCTTCCTCGCGAGGGCCCCATGAGACGCCGATCCATGCTGCACGGCGGGTACGCGGTGATGCTCGTGCTCGTGTTCAACGTCCTCTTCCTGGCGATGCTGAGCGTCGCGTACCGGGGCGTTGCTTCGGCGCTTCGGGCGGAGTCGGCTCGGACGCTCCAAGTGCGACGCGACGAAGGGGCCACCGCCGCCCTGGCCCGGGGACTTGCCCTGCTCGAGACCGGCCTCCCGCCCTCCAACCCCTACCTCTGCCGTGTGGCCCTCGAGACCTCCACCGGACCGCGCTCCTTCACCGTGACGTTCACACTCGTCGACGAGTCCACGTGGACGGTGCGGGCCGCTCCGACACTCCCGGGGGAGAATCCCCCGCTGATGCCCGACATGCTGTCAAGGTAGGAGCCTTCGCATGGGGAATCCGCTTCTTCCTGATCCCAGGCGGCGAGGCGGTTGAAAATTTGCGCTCTACCCGCCATAGTGAATTGACTGGGGGGAGGAACGGGCGATCCCAAACACAACTGCAATCCCTAATAAGAGGGGTATTTCGTGCAACGGTTTATGCTGAAGTCCAAGATTCACCGGGCGAAACTGACCGGGACGGAATTGGACTACCAAGGGAGTATCGCGATTGACAAGACCCTGCTGGCGGCTGCCGATATCCTCCCCGGCGAGCAGGTCCACGTGCTCAACCTCAGCAGTGGGGCCCGACTGGTCACGTACGCGATCGAGGCGGAGGCGGGCTCAGGAACGGTAATGCTCAACGGTCCAGCCGCCCGAATGGGGGTGCCCGGGGATCTCCTGATTGTGCTGACCTACTGTGCTGTTTCCGACGACGAGGCCAGGGGGTTTCAGCCGAAGGTCGTGCGAGTGACCTCGCAGAACCGGCTTCGGAGATAGCCTCTTACTCGGGGATTGGACCCTCCCAGTCGGGGAGCGGCTTGGCGGGTTTTCGGGCGTCTGGCGCGCGGGCCGGGCGGGATTCTCGCCACGCACGGTAACGCTCACGCCAATTGGCCGGGGAGAGCCGGTCGGCCCACTTCGGCTGGCCCGTCAGGTAGAAGATCGCCTGAAGGTCCAGGATCTCGCGCCACGTGATCTCGGCCGGCGGCTCCTTGGCGGCGTCGCGCAGGTCGGTGTACGCGAGAATCTCCACGATCTGGCGGTTCGGTTCCTGGACGGCCCGCCAGCACCAGAACTGGGCCCATCGCGGCAAGAGTCCCTCCTCCCAGGCCAGCCTCAAGGAGAAGCTCTTGCGGAGGGCTTCGGAGCTTTCCGCGGAGCCGACGTAGCGGGCGAGGTGGAAGTCGAACCGCGGATTGCCGCCGCCCCATCGCGCGACGAGTTCGCGGAGGCGGGCATCGCGGTCCGGGCCGGTCTCGAACCACTCGAGGGCCTGGCGGGCCTCGGCGAAACCGTCGGCCCTGCCCACCCGATAGGCCATCCACTGCCGGCCCAACGTCTCGCGGTTCGCGTAGGCCCAGGCCGCCACGAGGCCGGCCGCCACCACGATCAGCGCGACGAACAAACGAAGCCAAAGACGCATGAGGGGGATCTTCCTGGAAGGCGGCCTTTTGAGGGATCAGCCATAGACAACCATCGGGATTGGGTGGCATGCTCTCACGACGCGAAGCGTCGGGTGAGCATGGAATCCGCCACGAAGGTCTCCATGCCGACCCTCGGCTGCGCCGAGTGACGGCATGCCACCCAAGCTGCCGGAGACGTCAGTTATTCCTCGGCCGATCCTGGTCCGTCAACCATAAGACGGCCTTCTCAGGACGTCAAGGAACCGTCGGGAACGAGGGCCTGCGAAGGCCACGCAAGCGGCAGGGCGAGGAGAAGCCCCAAAGAAAGAAATACGCGCGCTTGTCGGTTCGGGACGGGTCACGTGCCTCAGCACGTTGTGGGGCCGTTGCCGATGCGTGGTCTGCCCTGGCAAGAGGATCGGGCCATCGTCCCGGGAACGAAGACGCAGGGATCACCCCCGTGAAATCGCCGGGCAGGTGTGCATCGAGGCGGTTGGTGCGGCCTTCCGTATCACTGACGCGTCCGTGAGCGACAAGCGCGCCTGGGTATCGAAGTCCGGTTCTCTACGAGCGTATCCTCCTTTTCTTACGAGTCACGGAAAGAACGACCCTTGGGACACCGACTTGGACTTTCGAGGTCCGCGGGACTTCGGAAGTCTCACAGGATTCTCGCGGAGAGCATCGCTAGGAGGGCGGACGCGGGCGATCGGGATACGGCGGTTGCGAGCCGCAGTCCGTCGCGCCGGACCGGAGTTCCTGTTGCTGGGCTCCCAGGCGGCGGCGATCGAGGGCGCCCAGTTGCCGGCTGAGCGCCCACAGGCCCGGCCCGGATCGCGGCCATCGCATGGCAGAGGCAAACGTCCATCCCCCTCGATTTTGCAAGTTCGGATAGATCATGGCGGCGACTCTGCGGCAAGATGTGTGCGACCTGAGCAACCCCCGTGGCTCCGTCGGTCGCGTGCGTGCATCAATCGTCCGGCAAGGAGATATACCCGACCACGACGCGAAGTCAACGAAAGAACTCAAGAAAACCCGGGACGCGGCCGACACCGCGCCGGCGCGACCAGGCTTCGCAGGCAGGGTCTTCTGGATGCGGGCGTCCGCCAGATCTGCACCGCGTTACGCACGCCGCAGAGTCTTCCTCGATGCGGGCCCTGGAGGCCTGCATCCTGTCGCAGCGCAAGGGCGTTGCGATGGACTACGGCAAGCACTGAAGCTGCGTAATTGGCAGAAGCAGACGTAGGATTCCCGCGACTCCTCACTGCACGGCCACACGCCCGAGCGGATACCATCCGTCGGCCCCGCGACCGGCGTTGGCGAGCTTGACTTTCGGGTCGCGCCGGTGTGGGTCGAGGATGCCGAGGGCTAGTTCGTTTTCGCCCGGGGCGAGGTCCGCCGGCAGCGTGAGGCGCGCTTCCACGTCGTGAGTGCCCGGCAACCAGGCCGTCAGCTTCGCGCCCGTGTCGAGGACAAACGATCGGCCGCCGCGGCTGAGCCGCACGGCCAGCACGTAGTCCTTGTAGGGCGGTGCGACGCCCGTGTTCTCGAAGGTCATGCGCAGCGGCAGCGTGCCGCCCCGGGCAATCCGTCGAGGCACGCGAAGCTCGCGCAACACGAACCGATAGCCGCAACGCTTGAGGAAGGCGTCGAGGTGCGGCAAGGCATCGTCGGGAATGGACCGGGACTTCGCGTTCAGACTCGAGGCGTGCCATCGGAGCATTCGGGCGAAGGTCTCTCCGGGATTCTTGAGGTCCTCGAGCACCGGCTCCCCTGTCACAGGGCCGCGCTTCCATGCGTCGCACACGGCCGGATCGTGGAACTGCGACTCCACCCGCCCGGCGCACGCCGGCGAGTCCACGCCGTCACAGCGCCAGCCGGTGCCTCGGGACGCGGCATAGGACATGCCGGGCGGATACTGGAAATTCATCACCAGCGGCGTCCTGCCCCACGCCTGGAGATGCCAGTCGATCACCTTGCGGGCGTTCTCCTCGGTCGGCATCGGCACGGGAGGGATCGTGTTGCTCGTATGCCATTCGCCCCAGTTGCCGATGCTGCCGATATCGAGATAGGCGAGTTCCGGATGACCGTTGAACTTCTCGCCGAAGGCCCGCACCAGCCCTTCTTGCCGGTCGAGGAAGAACGGATCGTTGAAGTCGGGCGCCCAGTAGTCTCCTTCGGTTGGGCCTCTCTTGGGGCCCGCCCAGCGATGGAACTTGCACCGGAACGACCGCGTCGCTTTGCGTTTGAACCATTCGGGGGTCGAATCCCGCTCCAGCATCGAGAACCACGGCATGAATCGCAACGCAAGATCCTGGTGGTGCGCCCGCCCCTTGGCCAGCAGTTCGCTGACCCGCTCAAAGCGGTAGCGACCTTCCTCGGGCTCGAGTTCCTTCCACCAAAGGCGGAAATACGCGACGGAACACGTGGGATAATTCTCCGGCGGCGGCCGCTTGCCGGGCCCCTCGCCGTTCATCGCATGAAACGTCTCGAACCCCATGCCGGGATTGACGAGCACCTCGGCGATTTCCCGGGGCGCCACCACAACCGTGTCGGCCTCGTCCGCCAGAACGCGGTGCGCTGCGACGGCCGCGACGGCGACGCCTCCGGTCGAAAGCCCAAGAAACGTGCGTCTGGCGATCGGGGTGTTCATCCCTCGCGCTCCGGAGCGATCACTTGCCGGCTCGTCCGAGGGTCTCTTTGGCGCGCTTGGCCAGGTCCGCGTTTTGCGTGGCCTTGAGGACCTTCGTCATCGCGGCTGCGACCTCGGCGCGGTGGGCGCCGGCGATCCTCTCGCCGATCGCGACGGCGGCCGCGGCGGCCTCGTCCTTGGTCGCGGGGTTGTCGAGGAACGGCACGACGATCGCCAGGGCCTCGGCGCACGGCGCGCCGCCCAGGGCCCCGAGAACGAGCTTCCGCTCTTCATCGCGGTCGGCCAGGGCCAACGCCTCCTTGCACATCGCGAGCTTCTGGGCGACCGGAGCCGTGCTGACGCCGATCAGCCGGAGGTATCCGCGGAGGGTGAGGATCTTGTGCGTCTTGTTGTCCGACGATTTGGCCAGTGCGAGCAGGTCGGCGGCCGCGGCGGCGTCGGGCCAGTCGGCCAGGACGCGGAGGGCCGTCTCGCGGACGTCCGGGGCGGGCTCCTTCACGGCAGCGCGCACGGCCTCCAGGGCCTTCGCGCCCGCCACCCGGCCCAGGCTCCGCAGCAGGGCCGCCTTGACCGCTGCCTCGCCCTTCGGCAAGGAGGCTGCCAGGACCGCGGCGCAGGCCTCCCGGTCCGGCACCCGGGCACAGGCCGACGAAATGGCCGCCTCGACAGCGGCCAGTTCCTTCCCTTGCTTGGCCTTCACGCCCAGGTCGACCAGGGCGGAGAGATTCTCCGGCACCGCGGTCTCACCGAGGGCCTTGATGGCCGCCAGGCGGATCGACTCGTCGGCGTCGGCTGCGGCCTTCAGCAGCGAAGGGGCGGCCGCGGCCACGCGGCGCTGACCGAGCACGTCGATCGCCACGCGCCGGGCCTTGGCGTCCGGCCCGTCGAGCACGGCCTGGACCGCCGCGTCGACGTCCTTGCCGGAGATGCTGGCCAGGCAGTTCAAGGCGGCCGGGGCCAATTCGGCCTCGCCGCCGGTCGCCAACGCCATGAGCCCCGGCACCGCGGAAGCGTCCCCGAGTCGAGTCAAGGCACGGATCGCCGCAACACGGACGTGGACCTCGCCCTTCCCGGCCAGCGACAGCACGGCCGCCGTGGCCGCGCGGTCCCCACGATCGGCCAGGGCCTCGATCAACAGAACCTGCTTGTCCGCCGGCAGCGCGGCCAACGCCGCGACCAGGGCCTTCGTGACCTCCGGGCCCGGCATCTCGCGGACCAGCACGAGGGACGCTCCGAACAACTCCGGATCGGCTGCGGTGAGCTGCTCGACGAGGAGCGGGATTCCCGCGGCCTGCCGGGCGAGGACGGCTCCCCGCGCCGCCGCGACGCGCACGGCCTTCACGTCGCTCTTGCGGAGCCGATCGTAGATCGCGGCCGCCTCGTCCCGCTTGTTCGCCGCGCAGAGCCCCTCAGCGCAGAGCAGCATCGCCTGGGCCACGGCGGGCCGGACCGCGGGGGCCGCGCTGTCCAGCGCGGCCGTCAGCGCCGCAGCGCCCGCGGGACCGATCTTGCCCAGGGCCACGGCCGCGGCCTGCGCTGCGGCGGCGTCGGGATTGCCCAAGAGCTTGGCCAGATCGGCCACCGCGCCCTGGTACCGCCGATCGCCCAGCGAGTTGATCATGCCGGCCAGCAGCTTGCCCCGGACCTTGCCCAACGCCTGCCGGATCGCCTCGCACGCCGCGGGATCGGGGATCCGCTCCAGGGCGTAGCGGGCCATGTGCGAGAGATTTTCATCGGGCAGCAGGCCCGCCAGGGCCGGGACTTCCTCGGCCGTGCCGATGAGCGAAAGCTGCCGGCACGCGAAATCCTTGGCGCCCCGCGGAGCGCCGCTTGTGAGCACCGCCCCCAATCGCGAGGCCAGCGCTTTCCGCTCCGCCGCCTTGCCGTAGCTCCCCGCCACCATGCCCGAGATCACCGTCGTCGCGCCGGGATCCCCGCCGAAATCGTAGGCGGCGAGCTTTGCGAACGCCTCGTCGGCCTTCGCCTTGAAGTCATCGCCCAACGAATTCTGCGGCGCAAGCAGCCAGGTCGCCGAGAATCCAAGCACGGCAGCCACCACCATCAAAAGGGTTCTCGGTCGAAGCATCTTGGCTCTCCTTCGTCTGGGATAGTGCTGAGCATCTTGTGCGGAAGGCATGTCGCGTCGTAGCACAGGCTTCCAGCCTGTCGCAGGACAGCCAGGTTGGCCGTGCTACGAACAACAGCCAGGATGGCTGTGCTACGAACAACAGCCAGGTTGGCCGTGCTACGAGCCGTCTTGGGGGCAGGCGCATCGGGCGGGTCGATCCCCGGCCCGCGGCAGCCATTGTAGGACGGGCCCCAGATGGAATGCAACAGGCCGACCGTGCCGTTCAGGCCTGCGTTCCACAATCCCTCATTTGCAGCACACCGTCTGGCCGACACGATCCGGCCCCGAAGAGGCCGTGCCGCCGGCTGCGTGAAGCGTGAGGAGGGCCGCCTCCGGCATGCACCGGAAGCGGAAGGGAAGCTCGGCCGAGATGCCTTGGCTCACGTGCATCACGGTGGGCGGGGCGGCATAGGTGCCCCGGATGTAGCGCACGCCTTGGAGGCACGGCGAGAAGATCGCGCCGATCCCAGGGAGGCAAACCTGCCCTCCGTGCGTGTGACCGACCAGGAGCAGGTCCGGACAATGGGCGAGGACGATTCTGAAGGGGCCGCCGCAAAGTGACGACCGGGGCGCGCCTTGCAGATCCGCCGCAGGCCGGAACCAGGGGATCTCGTTGCCCGCCAACACGACGCGTTCCCCGCGGATCTCGGTCTCCCTCCACCGGCCGCCGAGATCGACCAGGCCGGCCTCCCCGAGCATTCTCCGCAGACGCGCCGAATCGACCCGGCGCTCGTGGTTGCCCAACACGAAGTAGACTCCCC
>CAYSGY010000252.1:0-8148 GCA_964430315.1 uncultured Planctomycetaceae bacterium | reverse complement strand
CCGCGCAACTCCGACGGCACGGAGTCTTGGGAATCAACGCCCGCAACGCCGACTATGTGTTGCGCTGGAATCCTCGGGCCCACTATCCCCGCGTCGACGACAAGCTCCTGACCAAGCAGATCTGCGAGACGCACGGCATCCCCGTGCCCGCCACCTACCGGGTGATCGAGAAGGCCGGCGACATCGCCAAGTTCGCCGACCTGGTCCGTGATCGCCCGGAGTTTGTCGTCAAACCGGCCAAGGGCGCGGAAGGACGCGGGATCCTCGTCGTGGCGGAGCACGACACGGCGGAGTTCGTCACCTCCAGCGGCGAACGCCTGCCCCTGGCCGAGGTGCAGTATCATCTCTCGACGATCCTTTCGGGACTCTACTCGCTGGCCGGACAGCCCGATCGGGCGATCGTCGAGCAGCGGATCGTGCGGCATGCGGCGTTCGACCGCGTGGCCGTGGGGGGCACGCCCGATATCCGTGTGGTCCTCTACCGGTGCGTCCCGGTGATGGCAATGGTCCGGCTCCCGACGCGGGCCTCGCGGGGCAGGGCAAACCTCCACCAGGGGGCCGTGGCGGCGGCCGTCCATCTCGGCACCGGCGTGACCTTCGGCGGCGTGTGCCAGAACCGCGCAATGGAGAACCATCCGGACACGAGCGAGCCGATTGCTGGGCTGGCGATTCCTTCCTGGGATGCGCTGCTGGCGGCCGCGATGAATCTGGCGGAGAAGTTGGAGATGGGCTATCTCGGCGTCGATTTCGTGCTCGACGCGACCGCCGGACCCGTGGTTTTGGAGGCCAACGCCCGACCGGGGTTGGCGATCCAACTGGCCAACCGCCGGGGACTGCTGCCGCGTCTGAAACGCGTCGACGCCGAGCCCGAGGGCGCGATTCCTCCGGAGCGACGCAGGGAGCTGGCGGTGATCCTCGCGGAATTGTGAAAAGCGCGACGACCTGGGGCGGTGCCGCGCCGGACAAGTCCGGCCGCTACGCGGGCCGTTCTCCGCCCTCTGCCCTCTGCCCTCTGCCCTCTGCCCTCTGCCCTCTGCCCTCTGCCTACTGCCTACTGCCTACTGCCTACTGAACCTCACTTCTCCGCCGACGATCACGGTCGTGGCGCGGCCTTTCAATTCCATGCCGCCGAACGGGGTGTTCCGGCTCTTGGAGCGGAACTCGGCGGGGTTGACTCTCCAGCGGACGTCGGGATCGAGGATCGTGATGTCGGCGTCGGCCCCGACGGCGAGGGTTCCCTTGGGAATCCCAAGGACCCGGGCAGGGTGGATCGTCAGCTTGGCCAGCGCGGAGGGCCAGTCGAGATGGCCCGGCTCGATGAGCTTCGTGACCACCAGCCCAAGGGCCGTCTCCAGACCGACGACGCCGAACGGGGCCCGGTCCAACTCCTGCATCTTCTTCTCCTGGGCGTGCGGGGCGTGGTCGGTGGCGATCACGTCGATCGTCCCGTCGGCAAGGCCGGCGATGATCGCATCGACATGGTCGCGGCTCCGCAGCGGCGGATTCATCTTGAAGTTGGCATCGAAGGAGCGGAGGCAATCGTCGGTCAGCGAGAAGTGGTGCGGGGTGGCCTCGGCCGTGACGCGAACCCCTCGCCGCTTCGCGCGGCGGAGGATCTCCACCGATCCCGACGTGGAGACGTGCATCACGTGCAGCCGCCCGCCGGTCGCCTCGGCCAGCGCGATGTCGCGGCTGACCATGACGTCTTCGGCCGCGGCCGGGATGCCGGAGAGCCCGAGGTTCAGCGAGATGAGGCCCTCGTGCATGACCCCGCGCTGGGTCAGCTCGCGGATCTCGGCATGGCTCATCAGGGGCTTGTCGAACATCAGGCAGTATTCGAAGGCGCGCCGCATCAGTTCGGGATCGAAGACCGGACCGCCGTCGTCGGTGAAGGCCACGGCCCCGGCCGCGACCAGGTGGCCGATCTCGGCCAGTTCCTTCCCCTCGCGGTTCTTGCTGACGCAGCCCATGACCAAGACGTTGCAGTGGCCGGCCTCGGCCGCCTGGTGGAGCACGAACTCGACCGAGCCCTGGCTGTCGATCGGCGGATCGGTGTTGGGCATGCACGCCACGGACGTGAACCCGCCGGCCAGCGCGGCCGCGGTTCCGGTCTCGATCGTCTCATCCTCTTCAAAGCCGGGCTGGCGAAGGTGGACGTGCATGTCGATCAGCCCGGGGGCCACGATCTTGCCCGAGGCGTCGAGGATCGTCTCATCCCCCCGGGGCGCGACGTCGTAGCCGGCGATGCGGCCGCCGTCGACCAACAGGCTGGTCACGCGGTCCATCTGCTGCCCGGGATCAATCACGCGGCCGTTCTGAATCAGGAGCTTAGGCATGGCTGGGGTCGGGGGTCAGGGGTCGGGGACAGAATGAAAAGTGACAAATGCAGAATGAAAAATGAAAAACGGCGCGATCGAAATCCTCGTTCTCCATGGTCCATTTCTCATTCATCATTTCTCATTCATCATTCATCCTTCATCATTCATCCTTCCTCCTCGTCAACAGCCACAGCACCGCCATGCGCACGGCGACGCCGTTGGTCACCTGGTCGAGGATGGCCGATTGGGGGCCATCGGCGACCTCGGGGGTGACCTCCAGGCCGCGGTTGATGGGACCGGGGGCGAGGATGAGGATGTCTTTCTTCGTCTGGGCGAGGCGGCGTCCGTCCATGCCGTAGAGCAAAGCGTACTCGCGCACCGAAGGGAACGGCCGCGTCGCCTGACGTTCGAACTGGATCCGCAGCAGGTTCAGCACGTCGACCCGGGGCAGGATGGCGTCCAGGCTGTAGCAGAACTCGACACCCAACTCCTGCCAGCGCGGCGAGACCAGGGTCGACGGCCCGCACACGATCACATGGGCCCCGAGCTTCTTAAGGCCCCAGATGTTCGACCGGGCGGTGCGGCTGTGGGCGATGTCGCCCACCATGGCCACGGTCAGTCCGGCGATCCGGCCGCACCGCTGGCGGATGGTCATGATGTCCAGGAGTCCCTGGGTCGGATGCTCGTGGGCCCCGTCGCCCGCGTTGATCACCGAGCACTGAAGATTCTGTGCCAACAGGTGCGGCGTTCCCGGCGTGCGGTGGCGCACCGTGACCACGTCGACCTTCATGGCCTGGAGGTTCTTGGCCGTGTCGATCACCGTCTCGCCTTTGGAAAGGCTGCTCGTGGCGGCCGAGAAATCGACCATGTCGGCGCCCAAACGCCGGGCGGCCAGTCCGAAACTGGTGCGCGTGCGGGTCGAATCCTCGAAGAAGAGGTTGACGCAGGTCTTTCCACTCAGAAGGGTGAGTTTCCGCTGGCCCGAATCCAGGGCCCGCCGAAACACGTCGGCCTTGTCGAGGATCAAGGTGATCTCCTCGGCGGAAAGCTCCTCAAGCCCCAACAAGTGCCGCTTGGTCCAGCAGCCGACAGTGCCCAGGTCGAGGGTCTCGGTGCTCATGGCGATGTCCTTCCGGGGGCGGTTTCCTCCACCCGAGGCCGGCCGCAATCCCTGCCGCATCGGGTCGGGAGGCAATTCTAAGACACACCGCCTCGGCACGGAAGGGTGGGTACCGGCAGAGCGGAAAGCGGAAAGCGGAGAGCGGAGAGCGGAGAGCCGAACGCTGAAAGCAGATAATCCCGATCTGCGATCCACTCTTTGATTTTGGCTTTCCGGACGGGTGGGTGGGGACAAGCGAAGTCGTAGGGTGGGACAAGCTCCAGCGCAGTCCCACCGAGACGCAACCAGAATTCCGGTGGGACTACGCTTCGCTTGTCTCACCCTACGCGAGCCGCAACGGAGGCTAACTCGTGCTTTCCCGGACCTGTTTCCAGGGGATTTCTTCGGGCAGGCGGTGGGCGAGGGCGGCTGCGGCGGCGACGCGGCCGGCGGCTTCGCCCATGGCGGCGGCGTTGCCCGTCACGCGGTAACTCGAATGGGCGAGGAAATCGCCGCTGATGCAGCGGCCGGCCATCATCAGGCCCCGCACGTCCTTGGCGATCAGGGCGCGGAGCGGGATGTCGTAGGGCTTCGCCCGGAGGCCGGACTTCTCGATTCCCTTCTCCTTCTTGGGGTCGAGGGCATGGACGTCGACGGCGAACGTGGCCTGGCACACGGCGTCGTCGTGCTTGCGTCCTTCGCGGAGGTCGTCGGCGGTGATCTCGTAGAGGCCGGCGATGCGACGCGCCTCACGCACCCCGATCTGTTCGGCGGTGGCCACGATGCGGACGTTCTTCCAAACGCCCCCCAGCGACCGCAGGCCGTCGATCAGGGCGTGCAACTCGGCCCGGGCCCGGAGCGTGGCCGCGGTCACGTCGTCGGCGCTGGTGCCCTTCACGCCGTATTCATGATTGGCCATGAGGAGGAACAGGTCATCGCGCACACGGAACAGCGAAGGCTTGGCGTAGGAGGGCGAGTGCCCGCCCTTCTCCATCTCCGCCCGGAGGCGGTCCTTGGGCCCCGCCCAGTCGCCGCTCGTCTCCCGGAAGTACGGCCGGACTTCGTCGGGAACCAGCCCGGTCAGGAGGCAAATCATCGACATGGGCTGGCACAAGCCGGTCCCGGCCTGGCCCATCTGGAAGCGGCAGCCGGCCAGCGCACCCACGTCGCCATCGCCGGTCGTGTCGATGAAGACACTGCCGGCAAAGGCCTCCCGGCCCGACTTCGATTCGGCGATCACGTGGGTCAAGCGGTTCTGCTTTGATCGGTCGATGGCGACCGCGCAGACCCGGGTGTGATACCGCACACGGACCCCGGCCTCGGCGGCCATCTGCTCCAGAACGATCTTGACGATCTCCGGATCGCAGCAGGTCGCGAGCCTGGCCGGGCTGCCGGTCGCACGCGACTCGGCCTTCGCGATCCGCTCGAGAACCTCGCGCATGAGGCCTCGCTTGTTGCCGGTATCGAGGAAGTAGGCTAACAGGCCGGCGGTCCAGATGCCGCCCAGGCATCCGTGGGTCTCGAGCAGCAGGGTCTTGGCCCCTCGTCTTGCCGCGGCCACGGCCGCGACCGTGCCCGCCGGACCGGCGCCACAGACGACCACGTCGGCCTGCGCGACCACGGGCGTGGACCGTGCCGGCTCCTCGACCGCCTTTCCGCCCGGCGATTTTGCGGGTTCCCCCGACGCCGCGATCGACGTCGTTGACCATGCCGCCCCCAACCCCGCCATTTTGACGAAATCACGCCGTTTCATCGCCCGAATCTCCTGTTCGTCCGTATCTCCCACCAAACCCGCGAGGGCAAGGCCGCCCATTGCGTGGGGCAGGTCGGCGACCAGCCGATGCGTACGGGCAGGTCGGCGACCTGCCCCACGTGCGTTTCATCGTAACCGAGAGCCGCGGAGATCGCCACGCCGGCCGCGGAGCCACGGACTTGCGGGGGGCCGGAACCTCGGGTATGGTGGGAGGGATGTCGGCCCCAAGAAGCACCGGTTCGATCGCGATCGGCCCCTTCCAAGGCGCCTGGAACTTCCTGGGCCTGCCCGAGGAGTTCTCGTCGGCGGATCGCGCTCGGGCTTGGATCCTGCCGATCCCCTACGAGGGCACGACCTGCTACGGGGCGGGCACGCGGAACGGGCCGGCGGCGATCCTTGCGGCCTCGCGCCCCGTAGAACGGTTCGACCGGGAGTTCGATTGCGAGCCGGCGGCCGTGTTCGGCATCCACACCATGCCCCCCCTGGCCCCGCACCGCTCGCCGGAGACGATGATCGACCGCATCGAGGCGGCCGTGGCGGAGATCCTCTCCGGGCAAAGGGGGGCAGACGCCTCGCGCCGCTCCGAGCCGGTCCTCGCTTCCCCTCGCGTGCCGGATGTGCTGGCCGTGTTGGGCGGGGAGCATACGATTTCTGCGGGTGTGGTCCGAGGGCTGGCCCGGGCCCAAGGGACCGACAATCTCGTCGCCGTCCAGATCGACGCCCACGTCGACCTGTACGACACCTACGAGGGCTCGCGGTACAGCCACGCCTGCGCGGCCCGGCGCATCGTCGAAACCTGCCCGATTTTTCAGATCGGCATTCGGAACATCGGGGCCGCGGAAGAGCAGTTCCGACGCCAGTCGGACCGGGTGCGGACCTTCTTCGCCGAAGACGCCCTCGAAGGCCCGGAACTGATCGAGGAACTCGGTCGCTTCGTCCGCGGCAAGCGGGTCTTCCTGACCATCGATCTGGACGGGCTGGACCCCTCGATCATGCCGGCGGTGGGCACGCCGGAGCCGGGCGGGCTCTCCTGGGCCCGAACGCTCGAGATCGTCGGCGTCGTCTGCCGCGAGTCGGCCGCACTCCCGGTGTTCGACGTGGTCGAGTTGGCCCCCATCCCGGGCCTGGTCGGGCCCGACTTCCTGGCCGCCAAGCTCATCTACAAGATCCTGTCGCTCGCCCTGATGCCGCGGCTCCGCATGTGACTGGGCGAAGCGGTAGGCATGCGTTATATTGGGGCGACGTCGCATAGCAAACCACGTAGGATGTAGGGCGGACCGAACGTAGTGAGGCCCGCCATTGCCGTCTCGTGAGGATTCGGCGGGCGTCGCTTCGCTCCGTCCGCCCTGCGTGCTGGGGAGCCGTCATGGGCCTCGTTCGAGGTCGGCGGCGAAGTCATCCGGGTTTTGGGAGTTGCCAGAAGATGATTTCTTTCGACAACAAGGTCCTGTTCCTGGGCTTCGGCGCCGTGGCCCGGTGCGCGTTGCCGATCTTCACCGAGCACATCCGCGTCCCGATGAAGAACATCACGGTGATGGACTTCGAGGACCGCAGCGAGATGCTCAAGCCGTGGACCTCGCAGGGGACGCAGTTCGTCCACGAGCGCGTCACCCCGGAGAACTTGGGGGCCCTGTTGGGGCGATATCTTACGCGAGGGGACCTGCTGGTCGATCTCGCCTGGAACATCGACTGCTGCGAGCTGCTCCAGTGGTGCCATGACCATGGGGTGCTCTACCTCAACACGTCGGTCGAGCTGTGGGACCCTTACGCAGGCGCCGATCGCAAGCACCCCACCGAGAAGACCCTCTACTGGCGTCACATGAACATCCGCCGCATGACCGCCAGGTGGACGGGGCCCAGCACCACGGCGGTGCTGGAGCACGGCGCCAATCCGGGCCTGATCTCGCACTGGACCAAGCAGGGGCTGATCGACCTCGGCGAGCGGCTGCTCGACGAAAAACGCGTTCAAGGGGCCGACGCCGAGGAGATCCGGCACTGGATCGACACCCGCACGTTCAACCGCCTGGCCAGGAAACTCGGCGTGAAGGTGATCCATTGCAGCGAGCGCGACACGCAAATCACCGACCGGCCCAAGGAAGTGGACGAGTTCGTCAACACCTGGAGCATCGAGGGTTTCCGCGAGGAAGGGATTACCACGGCCGAGATGGGTTGGGGGACGCACGAGAAGGAGTTGCCCGCCCTGGCCTTCGAGCACGCGGAGGGACCGCGCAACCAGATCTGCCTCGCCCGCATGGGCATGAACACCTGGGTCCGCTCGTTCGTGCCCGGCTACACGATCCACGGCATGGTCGTGCGTCACGGCGAGGCGTTTACGATCTCCGACCACCTGACGGTCTGGGAAGACGGCCGCGCCGTCTACCGGCCGACGATGCACTACGCCTACTGCCCGTGCGACTCCGCGATCGCGTCGCTCCAGGAACTCCGCGGCTACGACTACCGCCTCCAGCCGCGGCTGCGGATCATGACCGACGAAATCACCCACGGGGCCGATATCCTCGGGGCCTTGCTGATGGGCCACGCCTACAACGCCTGGTGGACCGGCAGCGACCTGAGCATCGAGGAGTCGCGTCGCCTGGTGCCGCACCAGAACGCGACGACCATGCAGGTGGCGATCTCGGTGGTGGCGGCCTCGATGTGGATGATCGAGAACCCCGATCGCGGCGTCTGCGTGCCCGACGATCTGCCGCACGACTACGTGTTGCCGATCGCCAATCCGTACCTGGGCCGGTGCATTTCCGCCCCGTTCGATTGGACGCCGCTGACGCACCGCACCGAGTTCTTCGACCGGGACGACAAGCCCGATCTCGATCGCGAAGACCCCTGGCAGTTCAAGAATTTCCTTGTAGACTGCTGAGGCCCCGGGAACCTGTGGGGCCGGACAAGCGGACGCAGTCTTGTAGGGTGGGTCGAGCGCAGCGAGCCCCACCAGAACAAGTCAACTCATCGGTGGTGGGGCT
>CAYSGY010000251.1:0-8160 GCA_964430315.1 uncultured Planctomycetaceae bacterium | reverse complement strand
CACTTGGGGTGGTGAGAAATGCGGGTTAGGCACACTGCTGACGTCTGGCAGCCAACTTTCGAGCCGCGGTTGGTGAATTACATCTATCGGGTAGGTTATGCCCCATCGCACGGATTAGTCGCTGGGGTTGAAACAAACCCGGTCGCGAGGTCTACTGGGGGTTTTCGTAGGAAGTGGCCCCAGTCGTATGTGCCCCATGTTCCACGCCGTTGAAAGCAAGGTCTCCTTCCCCCGGATGGAGGAGGAGATTTGTCGTTTTTGGAAAGAGCGAGCAATCTACGACAAGTCGTTGGCCGCAAGGGCCGACGCGCCGGCTTTTGTCTTCTTCGAGGGGCCGCCGACGGCGAACGGGCTGCCGCATCCGGGCCATTGCCTCACCCGGGCGATTAAGGACCTCTTTCCACGCTACCGGACGATGCGCGGCTACCGCTGCGAGCGCAAGGCCGGGTGGGATACCCACGGCCTGCCGGTCGAGGTGGAGGTCTGCAAGGAGTTGGGGATCCACGCCAAGGACGAGATCGAGTCCTACGGCGTCGAACCGTTCATCCACAAGTGCCTTCAGAGCGTTTTTCGGTACGTTCAGGAGTGGGAGCAACTCACCGAGCGGCTCGGATTCTGGATCAAGCTCGACGAGGCCTATGTCACCTACCATCAGAGCTACGTGGAGAGCGTCTGGTGGGCCCTGAAGAACCTCTTTGACCGGGGGTTGCTCTACCAGGGGCATAAGATCGTCTGGTGGTGGGCCCAGGGAGGCACCGCCCTTTCGTCGGGCGAGGTGGGCCAGGGCTACCGGCAAGTGGCCGACGCGAGCGTTTACGTGCGGTTCCCGCTGGTCGAGGAGCCGAACACCGACCTGCTCGTTTGGACCACCACGCCCTGGACGTTGCCGAGCAACCAGTTCGCGGCCGTGAAGCCCGATCTGGAATACGCCGTCGTCTCGTTGGCCGGGGAGGACCGCAAGCTGATCCTCGCCTCCGCGCTGGTGGAGACGGTCGCCGCCAAGGCCGGCAAGAAGGCCACGGTGGAGAAGACCGTGCGGGGAACGGAACTGGTCGGACGCCGCTACGTCCCGCCGTTCGATTACTACTGGAAGACGCTGGGCGAGAAGACAGGCCAGCTCAAGACGGAGCAGTCCGTACTGAGTCCTGAGTACTCAGTGCCCAGTACTCAGTACCCAGTGCCCAGTACTGAGTACTCAGTACCCGGTACTCAGGACTCAGTACCCGGTACTCAGGGCTCAGCACTTGCCGGCGGACGGCAGCATATCGCCTGGCGCGTGGTGCCGGCCGAGTTCGTCACTATCGACGCCGGCACCGGCATCGTGCACCAGGCCCCCGCGTTCGGCGAGGTCGATTACGACGTGCTCCTCGAAGAGCAGGCGAGATTCGTCGATGGGCAGGGGCCGTCACTCATCTGCGCAGTCGCTCCGGACGGCCGCTTCACCGCCGAGGCCCCCGACTACCAGGGCCGCTGGGTCAAGGACGCCGATAAGGACATCATCCGCAAGCTCAAGGCCGACAAGGTGCTGTTCCATCAGGAACAGTACCTCCACGACTATCCGTTCTGCTGGCGGGCGGACGACGATCCGTTGATCCAGTATCCCCGCCGCAGTTGGTTCATTCGCACCACGCGGTTCAAGGACCGGATGTTGGCCAACAACCGGCAGATCCACTGGGTGCCGGACCACATCCGCGACGGGCGGTTTGGCAATTTTCTGGAAACGAACGTCGATTGGGCCCTTTCGCGGGAGCGTTTTTGGGGGACCCCGCTGCCGGTCTGGGTCTGCGAGACGACCGGCTATGCCGAGGCCGTGGCCAGCTACGACGACCTTCTGGCCAAGCCCGGCGTGCAAGGGGTGGAGGTTTGGCAGGAGGCCAAGCGGGCCAATCCCGAGCTTTCCGAAGACCTGAAGGTCCACAAACCGTATATCGACGCGATCACCTACGACTCGCCGACCTCGCCCGGCAGCCGCATGCGGCGTGTGCCGGAGGTGATCGACTGCTGGTTCGACTCCGGGGCCATGCCGTTTGCCCAATGGGGCTACCCGAATCAGCCCGGCTCGCGTCAGCGCCTGGCCGATCAGTTCCCCGCCGACTTCATCAGCGAGGCCCTCGACCAGACCCGCGGGTGGTTCTACAGCCTGCTGGCCATCAGCACGCTGCTGTTCAGCGGTACGGGTGACGATCAGGATCCCATCGTAAGGCACGAAGATGAGACCGAGACGTTCCGTGCGAGGTTGGCGACGGAAGAGGCTCTGATCAACGCCCAGAAGGGCCGCACCCTCGATCAGGCATTTGCTGGGCCCGCCCCGCGCCCGGTTGCGGGTGTGGGGCCGGGGGTGTGGGCGTTTAGCGACTCGGCCACGCCGGCCGTCGCGTATCCCCACCCGTTCCGCAACTGCATCGTCCTCGGCCTGATGCTCGGCGAGGACGGCAACAAGATGTCGAAGAGCAAGCGGAACTACCGGGAGCCGCAGGAGATCTTCGACCGCTACGGGGCCGACGCCCTGCGGTGGTACTTCTACGCCAACCAGCCGCCGTGGACGTCGATCCGCTACAGCGAGTCGGCCATCCGGGAGAGCGTTCCCGAGTTCCTGCTGCGTCTCTGGAATGTTTACAGCTTCTTCGTGATCTACGCGAACATCGACGGCTTCAACCCGGCCGCGTCGATTCCCAACGACGCCGGCCAGTTGGACCCGGCGACGCTCGCCGCCGGGGAGGGCTACCGGGCGCCGGCCGATCGGGCGGAGTTGGACCGCTGGATCCTGAGCGAGTTGAACCGGACCGTGGCGGCCGTCGTCGAGTCGCTGGACGGCTACGACAACTTCACCGCGTGTGCCCGGCTCAACGAGTTTGTCGACGCCCTCTCCAACTGGTACGTCCGGCGGAGTCGCGACCGGTTCTGGAGTCACGGGCCGTCGGCGGAGAAGTCCGACGCCTACTGGACCCTCTACGAGTGCCTGCTGACGACCGCGAAGCTGGTCGCCCCGTTCGTCCCGTTTCTGGCCGAGGCGTTGTGGCAGAACCTGGCGGTGGCGGCATTTTCGGGCCGAACGATCGAGAGCGTCCACCTCTGCGATTACCCCAAGCCCAATCCCGCGGCCATCGACGAAGGGCTTTCCCAACGCATGGCCTTGGTCCGGGAGGTCGTCTCCCTGGGCCGCAGCGCCCGGATGGGGGCCAAGCTCAAAGTCCGCCAGCCGCTTGCGCTGGTCGAGGTCGTGCTCGCCGACGCCGCGCACAAGGAATGGCTGGAAGAGCACGCGCCGCTGATCGCCGAGGAGTTGAACGTCAAGCGGGTCGAATTCGCCGCCAAGGCCGATCAGTACATCACCTACAACGTGCTGCCGGACCTGAAGCGGTTGGGCCCGCGCCTCGGGCGGAAACTGCCGGCCCTGAAAAACCTCCTGGCCGAGAGCGACGCCGCGGAATTGATGCAGAGCCTGGAGGCCGACGGCAAAGTGGTGTGCATGCTCGCCGACGGCCCGGTGACGCTCGACGCCGAAGACCTCCAGGTCCGTTTGCAGGCCAAAGAGGGTTGGGCGGCCGCCCAGGGACGCATGGCCGTCGTGGTCCTCTCGACCGACGTCACGCCGGAATTGGTCGCCGAAGGTCTGGCCCGGGAAGTGGTCCACGCCATCCAGAACCAGCGCAAGGAGATGGAGTGCGACTACACGGCCCGCATTCGCGTGGTCGCGGCCACTCCGTCGGCCGAGTTGCACGCTGCCCTCGCGGCGTTCAAGAAGTACGTCGAGCAGGAGACGTTGACGAGCGACCTGAACGTCATCCTCCTGCCCGACGGCGTGCCCGGCGAGCAGGGGCTGATCCAGTCGCAGCCAGCCCTTCTCGACGCCATTGCGGACGCGACCCGCACGGAAGTCAAGGTGGGGGCCTGTCCGTTGGTGTTGTACGTCAAGGTCGGGGGGGAAGAATGAACCGGCCTTTTCCCGGTCGAAACGTTCCCGTTCGGGACGCCGAGGCTTGCCACCAGGTGCCTTAGCGCGCGATACTGCGGTTAGCTCCTCCTCACCCAAGGATCCACGGCCATGACCGAATCCCACGCCAGACCGGCTGCGCCGCTTCGCATCGCCGTGTTGATCTCCGGCACCGGGCGGTCGCTCAGCAACATGATTGAGCGGATCAAGGCAGGCAAGCTCGACTGCGAGGTCCGGCTCGTCGTCTCCAGCACGCCGGAGGCCAAGGGGCTCCGCTTCGCCGAGATGGCGGGCATCCCCATGGCCGTCCTCGAGCGCAAGGACTTCCCGTCGCAGGACGATTTCAGCCGGGCGATCTTCGGCCGGGTCCGCGCGGCCGGGGTGGACCTTGTGGTCCTGGCCGGCTTCCTCAAGCAGCTCACCATCCCCGACGGCTTCAGCCACCGCGTGGTGAACATCCACCCCGCCTTGATCCCCTCGTTCTGCGGCAAGGGTTTTTATGGCCACCACGTCCACGAGGCGGCGCTCGCCTACGGCGTGAAGCTCAGCGGCTGCACGGTCCATTTTGTCGACAATCAGTACGACCACGGCCCGGTGATCCTGCAAGTGCCCGTGCCGGTGCTCGACGACGACACGCCCGACACGCTCGCCGACCGCGTGTTCGCCGCCGAATGCGAGGCCTACCCGAAGGCCCTGCAACTCCTCGCGGAGGGCCGGGTCCGCGTCGAAGGCCGCCGCGTCCGCATCGCGGAGCGACCGGCCTGAGGGAGGTTCCACAATCCCGGGAGCGCGCTGGGGAGAGGCCGTTCAGAAGTCGTACCACACGCCGGCGCCGATCTTGCTTTCGTCGTGGTCGAAGAACTCATACTGGTCGCTCTTGCCGTTGAAGTATTGCGCGCCGATGCGTAGGCGACGGCCCGAGGCGTTGCGCCACTGCCAGCCGGCCTGAACGACCAGGTGCCCGCCGAAATCGACTTCCTGGAGCAGGTGCCCGTTGATCGCGGCGAACGGCGCCCCGCGGACGCCGGTCAGGGCTGCCGGACTGAAGTCGACGCCGAACTGGAATTCCCAGGGCTCGGCGCCGCCGTCGGTGTGGAAGGACCAGCCGGCCTCCGCGTAGAGACGAAGATCCTCCGTGGCATACCACGACCCGCCCAGGACGAACGCATCGCGAACGTAGTTGATCCGCTCGACGTCGGGATTCCGCAGCATGAACTCGTCGACCAGGTGCGAGGAGAGGTGGTAGTAGGCGAGTTTGAACTGGAAGGGGCCGTAGCCGTAGGTCAACGGCAGGCCGGCCCGGAAGTCGGTCGCGACGACGTCCATCTCGTGCTCGTAGTCGAGCCGGGCCAAGGCGGCGCCTTCGACGTCGAGTTCCCATCCGTCCGGCCGGTCCGCCCGTTCGGTGCCGTAACGCATCAGCCCGACCCGGCCTCCCAGGGCGACGTCCCAGATCCAACCCAGGTTCTTGTCGTAGTCCCAGACGCTCGCGAGCCGGGGCTCCTTGACCCCTGCCAAGTAAGAGCGGTAGATCAAGCCTTCCGGAAGCCACTGAAAGGACCAGGATTCGTCCTGGGCCGGCAGACCGGACTCCAGGCCGATCGCGCTGCCGGAAACCGGCCCGCCCAACGGCACGTGCGACGGGAGGAACGTCGTAGCCTCCGGCGAGGGATTCGCGAAGAACGTGCCGGGCAGGTCCGCCTGCTGCGCCGGAAGCGACGTCGTCACCAACACCCACGCCGCGATGGCACCCCAAGGCGTCGGATTGCGCACCATGATCGACTCCTTTCGATCCACCGTATGTCTTCGGACATCGCGGGTGCGGATGATAATGCTCGCGTTGCCTCTACGGATTTATCGACCGGTAGGTAGAGCCAGGATCAGACTCGTCAGCACACGGCGCTCTCATGCTGGGCAAGCTGCTTAGCTTAGCGAAAAGCGAAGCCCTGCAGGAGGTTATCGACGATCCGCTCTGCTGCCGCAGGGCTAAGATCAACCCCCTCAGTAATGTTGGCTATGTGCCATGCGGCGATCATGCCATCCAAGGCCATGGCGAAGTCTTCCTCGCTCCCACGGCGAATTCCCCCCGATTGGGCCAGCCCCGTGGCAAAGTGGCTCAGAAACTCCCGCTTCCGTCGCCTCAATCCCCGGACATCCTCCGCAAATCGGTCTCGTTCCGGCCCAAAGCAAAGGCCAACGAAAAATCGAGCGATGTCCTCGTGCTCGCGCGACTTCATGAACTTGAAGTGCGTGTTGATGAACCCCACGATGGCGTCACGCGGTTCCCGAGCCTCTCCGAGGAACGCCTCCAACCGCGCGAAGAAATGGTCGGTGAAGTACTTCACTCCGGCCTTGCAGATTCCCTCCTTGTTTCCGAAGTAGTAGTAGAGCATCGGCTTGGTGACGCCGGCAGCCTCGGCGATTTCGCGGGTCGAGGTTGCCTCGTAACCCTTTTCTGCAAAGAGCTTTATCGCCACATGCAGAATGTGGTCGGCACCGGTCTTCTGCTCAGGAACGTCCATGGCGGCCTCTACTTACCATTCAGTAAACACATCATCGCCGAAGCGCTCGTTCGGTTCAAGGTCATCTTCCATGCCTGAGAGGATACGGCCCTCCTCCCTTAGCCCGGATTATTCACCCCTCGAGAATCCCGGCGCACCCTGCGTCACACTGGCCCGACGCGCAAGCGAGGGTAACTCGTTGCCCGGGGTCTATGTTGGCGGACGGTTTCCTTGTAGCATGGGGACCGGGTTTTACCTCTGGTTCACACAGTCGGCTGTTTTGGGAAGATCCGACCTCAAGGAGCGACCCCATGAACCGTGCGGCAGCGGCGGTCTTGGCGATATCGGTCCTCTCGGCATGTTGTCGTGCGGGGGCCGCTGTCGAGTATCAGGTGACCGAGAGTGAGGATCAGATCCGCATCACCACCCCGGACCTGGAGGTCGCGGTCCGCAAGAAGGGTTACGTCAGCGGCGTGGCCGCCCAGAGCTTCCTGGATAAGAAGACGGGAATGCGCGACGCCGGCTTCGGGCTCGACCTCGTCGATTGGATCATGGAGCTCGGGGAGCGTCCGGTTCGGGCGGGCGAGTCGTTTAGCGCCGCGTTCGTGGTGGGGTACTTCGATGCGATCGACGAGATGAACCGTGTCTACGACCAGTACAAGGGGCATACGCGGTTGGAGGCGTCGTCCGAAGGGTGGAAGCTGCTCAAGTGATCGCGACGAGGGGGCGGGAGACGAGCGGATCTCGAAAGTGCGAAGGGACGAAAGCACGAAGAAGAAGCCCCCTCAGAGGGCGAATGACGACGGCGTTGCACCGGAGGAAGCCCGACCGGTTCCCGGTGACGATCTCCGACCATTTCTTCGACGCCCCCGTCGAGAACCTCCGTGCGTTCTCCGTGGCCGCCGTGGAGTGCGCGTATTGACGATCCAGCCATGACATTGTCCGAGGATCTCTCGTCCCTGACCGACGACTGGCGCCGCCGCGCGGAACAGGTACTCCAGGGTCCGGCCTCCCCGTGGTCCGGCCTCTTGGACCTGGTGCGCGAGGGGATCGTGTTGCGTCGCCGCTGGGACCGGGCCGACCGTGAAGCCACGGAGCGGCGCGCGATCCTGCGTCTCCTGCCGGCCGTGCAGACGGTGTGCCAGGAGCAGATCGCCGTGGAGCTTCCGAGCGACGGGGCGGCCTCAGCCGAGCTGGCCCAGAAGACATTGCGCCATCTGGCGGAGGACGAGGAGTACCTGGGGCTTCTGACAGGCGACGCTGCGGTCTCGGCCGAAACGGCGGCGTCGGCCGCGGAGTGCTTTCGCGACGACCTGTATTGGCAGGGTGCCCTGGTGGCCGTGGCCGAAGGGCGTCCGGGCCCGGATTCCCTCGGCCGCGTCCTCATGGAGCAAGAGTCGCTCCAGCACCAGATGGAGGCGTGGGACGGACATCCGGCGGCGGGCCGGGATGTGCGATCGCGTGGGCCCGTCGCCGAGCTTTCCACCGGGCCGCTCCGGGCGGCCTCCGACCGCCTTCGCGAGACGGCCTTGGCCCGCCAGGCCGAAGCGATCCTCTCCCAACCGACGCCCTGGGATTGGCGAGGCTGGTTCGATGCCTGGCAAGCGGCCAGCCGCCTGGCGGGCCGGATCGCATCCGGATCGGCCAAGAAACAACCGTCGGGATCGGGTGGCATGCTCTCACGACGCGAAGCGTCGGGTGAGCATGGAAGCCGCTACGAGGTTC
>CAYSGY010000250.1:0-8194 GCA_964430315.1 uncultured Planctomycetaceae bacterium | reverse complement strand
GAATGATGAATCGCATCGTCCGTTTAGCGGCGGGAGTTGTCCCGCCGGTTGCGCCTCCGCCTGGCCGCCCTGTGCCACTTCACGATGGTCGCCCTGCTGTTGCTCCTTCCCATGGTCTACCCCCGGTTTGGAGTGGTCTACTACGCCGGCGTCCTCGGAATCGCCGTCCTCCTCGTCTACGAACACTCGATCGTCCGGCCCGACGACCTGAGCCGCGTGAATCAGGCCTTCTTCCACGTCAACGCGGTGGTGAGCATCGGGCTGTTTGTGATCGGGTGCCTGGATCTCCTGAGATGACCGGCTTTCAGCGGACTGCGGGAGCGTTCCACGCGGAAGCGGAGACCGTGGCGCGGGCGCGTGCGGCGGGATCGCGCCAAAGGACTTCGAGGTCGAGGGTCCGTTCTTCGCCCGGCGCGAGCCAGAAGAAGTTGTCCGTGGCGTAGAACGCGCGCCGGACTCCCTCGATGTCGAGGCGGGTCATGAAGGCGGGCTTCGTGCCCGGGTTCTTCACACGCACGCGGAGCCGGCTGCGATCGGCGGCCTGATGCGCGGCATCGAGCACCGCGAGTTCGAGCGAGGTCGGCTGCGCGGCGGCCTGCGGCTTCAGCCACGGGCCGTGGTCGAGCGTCAGCGTCGGCTGCGGCGTCGCCCGATACTTGGTCCGGAACGCCGCGTCGTTCATCTTCGACAGGCACCGAGGCCAATAGACGGAGCGGGAAGCCAGCGTGCGATCCGCACGCCTCAGCTCCGCGACCACGAAGAAGAACGTATCCTGGAACCGTTCCGGGATCGTGAAGCTGCCGAGATCGAGCTTCGCGACCGAGGGGCCGGGCTCCAGACGCACGTTTCCCGCCTTCTTCCAGACGGAGTCAAAGGCCGCGTCGAACACTTCCACCGAGGCCTGCAAGCCCTCCGCCGGCTTGGGGTCCGCGTGGGTGACGTTCACGAGCATCGGCATCGCCTCGCCCTTGGCCCACATCAGGTGCGGCAGTTTGACCAGCACGTGCGTCGGCTCGTAGGTCCGCTTGAGGAAGTAGTAGGGCGCGGTCGGATGGCCGAAGCCATCGACGAGCATGATGGCGATCACAGGCCAGGGACGCTTGAAGACCCAGGGCATCAAGCCGGCAGTGACCGGGTAGTTCGCCTGGACCTGTTCGGAGAAGACCTGATAGAACTCGCCCGCCCCGATCTGCGTGGCCTCGGAGAGGGTCTCCAGGGTCGGCGCGCTGACGTCCGCAATGTGCGAGGCGCGGCTGAGCATGCGCGGCACGCGGCCGGGGTGGTATTCGACGAAATGGTGCATCAACTCCGGATGTTCCGACGGGAAACTCTTGGCGGTCATGCCCGCAAGCGGCTTGTCGAACTCGCGGGGATCGACCACTTCGCGGAGGCAGGATGCGTCCGGGATGCTGTGGATGCCCGTCTCCGAGATGTAGGGGACCTGGCGGAAGAGCGGCCCGTACCAGGTCGGGTCCATGTCGGGATAGGCGTGGATGCTGCCGGCGTCGGGGCTGGTGCGGCGCATGGGCCGGGTCGGATCGAAATCGGCCAGGCACCGCTCGAAGATCCCGAGGGTCGCCGCGTTGCCCAGCGAGTAAGGGTTGAACTCGTTGCCGCCGCACCAAAGCGCGAGCGACGGATGGTTGCGCAGCCGGAAGATGGTCTGGAGCACCTGCGCTTCCCAGACGTCCTGGGGCCACTCGGGCGTGTCGCGGTTGCCGATCGGGAAGTCCTGCCAGACCATCAGGCCCAGTTCGTTGCAGGTGTCGTAGAACTCCTCCGTCTCCAACAGCCCGCCGCCCCAGATGCGCAGGAGCTGGATCCCCGCGGCCTTTGCCGCGCCGAGCAGCCAGCGGTAGCGCTCGCGCGGGAGGTCCAGCAGGATGTCGGCGGGCATCCAGTTCATCCCGCGGACGAAGAGCGGCCGGCCGTTGACGACGAATTGCCAGTCGGCCCAGCGATCGACGGTTTGCGGGCCGGGCGTCCGTTCGGTGCGCAGGGTGCGGATGCCGTAGTCGAATTCCATCACGTCGGTGGTGGCGGCGTCGCGCAGGAGGGTGAGCTTCACGCGATAGAGGTTCGGCTCGCCCAGCCCGTTGGGCCACCAGAGTTTCGGCTTGGCGACGCAGAGCGATTGCCGCAGAAAACTCCGTCCGGCCAGGGCCTGCACGGGGAACGTTTTGTCCATCGCCGTCCCGCCGCCGGCCTTTTCGACGAACTCCACCCGGAGGGCGAGTTGCGACGTGGAGGGCTCCGACGGCCGCCAGCCACGAGAGGCGTCGACCAGTTGCGCATTTTTCCACGGGTGTAAATGGAACTGGAGCGAGTGCGCCCCTACGAACAGCTCGACCTGGAGCGAGAGTCTCGCCTCGTGCGGGTCCGCCGATTCCGTGATGAGGAAGGGCCGTTCGAGATGTTCCCGCGGCACGAGTTCGACCCGGGCGCCTTGCCATAGGCCGAGCGGAAAGAACGTCTCAGCCCCCAGACCGCCCGAGAGGACCCAGGGTTTGACCACCGTGCCTTCCGGCCCTTGGGGCTTGAATCCGGCCTTGTTGCCGTAGTTGCCCGCCTTCACTTCAACGACGACCTCGTTGGCGCCGCCGAATCGGGCGTGTTTGGAGATTTCGACGGCCGGGCCGCCGAACATGCCTTCGTGCCGGCCGAGCAGCTTGCCGTTCAGCCAGATGCGGGCGAAGTAGTCGATCCCTTCAAAGCAAAGCATCGCGTAGCCGTCGCGTGGGGCGGCCGGCAGGTTGAAGGTGCGGCGGTAGTACCAGACCTTCTGATCGACCCAATCGTATTGCTTGGAGTTCAGCCGCTCGTAGGGCTGGGGCAACTTGCCCGCACGGCACAGGGCCCACTGGACCGTGCTCGGCACCTGGGCCGGGAACCAGTTGGCGATGGCGCTTGTCTCGACGGCGTCGGCGACGGGCGTGTCACGCCAGCCGAGTTGCCATGGGCCCTCCAAGGCGACGTGCTGGGCGCCGGTCCGCGGCGTGATGCGGTAGGGCTGCCAAAGGGCGTCGGGCGGAGGGGTCGGAGACTTCGGAGCCGAGTGTCCGACACCCGTCAGGCCGGCAAGTGCCAAGAGAATAGATGCAATCGGCGCGGTTCGTTTCATGGTGTGTCCTTTCCCGAGGGCGGCTGTGCCACACGCGGCAGACCGCTATTCTACCTTCATCGCCTCGATCACTTCCAGCAGGCGCTGGCGGGCGAGTTGGGTTTTTGCCGGATCTTCGATCTTCCGGCCCTGCCGGTCGGTGACGTAGAAGACGTCGACCACCTGGTCGAGATAGGTGCCGATCTTGGCGCGCCACACCGAATAGCCCAGCTCGAAGAGTGTCCGGGTAATCGTGTACAGAAGTCCCCGGCGATCGACCGTGAAGATGTCGATGACGGTGTACTGGGCAGAGGTGTGATTGTTCACCAGCACGCGGGTCCGGACGTGGGCCAGCGTGGGACGATTCGCGCCGCCGAGGGCCCATGTGGAGCGGAACTTGGGCGGGCTTCCTTCGCTCATCAGCGAAGTGACCAGAGTCCGGTTGATCTGCTCGAGGCGTTCCGGCGGCGGTTGGCCCGCGAAATCAGGGTCGATGACCCAGAAGCGGTCGAGCACCAGGAGGTCGGCAAGGGTGTTGATCTGGGCGGAGAGGATCTCGAGTCCCTGGCTTGTCAACGCCCCCGTGAGTTTGTGGAAGATGCCCGGCGTGACGTCTTCCTTCGCGCCGACGGTGAACTGGACCGTTCCGGTCTCGGGCTGGTATCGGCCCTGGGCGTTGACTTCGCGCGGGCCCAAGCGGGCCAGGAGCCGCAGATCGTCGGCGATTTGTTCCGGGGCGGCCGCATTGAGGTACGAGATCGGCAGCAGGGCGATGTGCCGCTCGAACCATTCCTGGGCGGCCTCCGCGCCGAGGCAGTCGCGCACCGCCTGCCGCTGACCTTCCAGGTATTCTTCGCGGCTCGTGCCCGGGCTCTCCCCGGCCAGCGGCTGCATGGCGCGATGATAGAGGTCGGTGAGCACTTCCGCCTTCCAGCCGGTCCAGGCGTCGGGCCCGACCGCCGCCACGTCGCAGGCCGTGAACACGTAGAGCATCTGGAGCAGTTCGGGCGAGCCCACCTCGACGGCGAACTTCACGATAAGCTGTTCGTCGCTCGTGTCGCGGCGAAAGGCCACATGGTTCATCCAGAGATGCTTGTGGACGAGGAACGCGAGGATATCGCTTTCCTCGCCGTCGAGCCCCAATCGCTCCGCGGTCTGGCGGGCGATGCGCAAGCCCACTTCGCAGTGGTCCTCCTCCAGCCCTTTGCCAAGATCGTGGATGAGAAGCGCCAGGTGAAAGACCGCTTTGCGCTGGATCGCACGGTAGACCCTGCCGATCGGGCCCGGATCGTCCAGCAGGTCGGTCGCCCATTCCACCGCCCGAAGCGAATGCTCGTCGACCGTGTACTTGTGATACTGGTTGAACTGAAGGAGCCCCCGGGCGTGGGAGAACGCGGGGACGAAGTACTCCAGGAGGCCGATCTCGTGGAGTCCGCGAAGCGACTCGCCCAGCCGTCCCGGGCGGCTCAGCAGGGCAAGGAAGAGCTGCCGGGCCTCGGCAGGGATCTCCGGGTCGCGCGGGAGCCGGGCCGCTTCCTCTCGCACGACTTCCCAAGCCTCGTCGCCGATCGGCTTGTCGTAGAGACTGGCCAGGTGGACCAACCGCATGATCTCGACGAGGCTTCCGCGGAGCCGCCTCAGGGCCCGTTGTCCCACGAGGATCTCCGTCGGACCGGCCACGTAGCCCCCCGGGATCCGATGCCCGAGAAGCCGCGAGCCCATGGTCCGGAGCCGCCTCGCCGGCCGGCACTTGGCGAGAAATCCGCTCACGAGGTGGCTCACGCGGCCGGTGTGCCGGAAGTAGTCGCGCATGAACTGCTCGACCGGCAGCATCCCCGCCGTCCCCTCGTAACCACGCAGGGCCGCGATGCGGACCTGCTCCGCGCGGTCCAGGACGTCGCTCGGTTTGTCCGCGTGGAACTGCAGCTCGTTGCGGAGGCGAAGGAGGAACTCCTTCGCTTGCGCCAACGTGTGGCAGTCGTCGGGCGACAGGACGCCCCGGCCGACGAGTCTCTCGGGCTCCGGCGTGCCGTAGCGGACCGCGCCGGCCCAGCGGATCATCTGGAGATCGCGCAGTCCGCCCCGGGAACGCTTGAGGTTGGGCTCCAGCAGGTAGACCGTCTCGCCGAACTTCGCCCGCTCCTCCAGCCGCGCCTGTTCGACGGACCTGAGGATCGCGCCGGCCCGGCGCCGGATCCGGGCCCGAAACTTCTGGACGAAATCGGCGAACAACTCCTCGCTCCCCGCCAGGAACCGGGACTCGATCAGCGAGCTGGCGATGGTGGCGTCGTCGCAGGCGAGCTGGCAGGCTTCCTCCACGGTGCGCACGCTATGGCCGGGAACCAGTCCGACGTCGAACACGTCGCGGAGCAATCGCTCGGCCAGGAGGCCCACCGGCTCCGCACTGCCGGAAGCGCGGAGGATCATCAGGTCGACGTCGGAGTGGGGAGCCACGTCGCGGCGGCCGAACCCGCCGTGCGCCACCAGGCTCACCTGGCGGCTCAGCCCGGCCGGCTCTTCGGGCCCGAGGGAAGCCAGCGACGCTTCAAAGAGCCCCAGCAGCACCTCGTCGCGTAGATCGCTGATCGCTGCGCAGACTTCCATCCCGCTGCCGCCGGACTGGTGGCGGAGCCGCAACTGCTCGTATCCCTCGACGAGCCGATTCTTGGCCGCCAGGACATAGGGACGAAGGGGCGACACGGAATGGGGTTGCGTGATCCTGGGAGTGTGCCACGGCTTCACCGCTGCCGGTCAACGCCGATCCGCCACCGGAGAAACCACATCCCGGCAGCGGACAAGCAGTGCCACACCGGTCGAACGGGCCGTGATACGCCCCTCAAATGGCGTCTTGGTTGGTCTCACCCGTGCGAATGCGCACGGCCTGGGGCATGTCGCTCACGAAGATCTTTCCGTCGCCGACCTGGCCGGTCCGGGCCGACCGCACGATCGCGTCGAGTACCCCCTGCAAGTCGTCGTCCCGGACCACGATCTCGATCTTGATCTTGGGGACGAAATCGACCGTGTACTCGGTGCCGCGGTACATCTCCGTGTGACCCTTCTGCCGGCCGAAGCCGCGGACTTCGGTCACGGTCATCCCTTGGATCCGCTGTTCGGTCAGCGCGCTCTTCACCTCTTCGAGCTTGAAGTGCCGGATGATCGCTTCCACTTTCTTCATGGTTGTTTATCTCCCTGATCCTGTGTCGCACAGGCCGGGGACTGTGCCTGTCCCCTTGGGTGACTATGGCCCGCCACCTACCTAATGGTACCCATGGGCCGGGCCCCTGGGTAGGTCAGATAAAGATGTACCCTTCTTCGCCGTGCTGACTGAGGTCGAGGCCCTGGATCTCCTCCGACTGCGAGACGCGGAGTCCCATCGTCGCATCGAGCACCTTCAAGATGACGAAAGTGGCCCCGATGGCCAAGGCCCAGGTGATCGCCACAGCAACGATCTGGGCACCCAAGAGCGTCCCCCCTTCCAGCAAGCCAAGCAGCTTCCCATCGGTCGTGGCCCCGGTCGCTCGCGTGGCGAAGACCCCGGTGAGGACCGCGCCGAGCGTCCCGCCTACGCCGTGGACGCCGAACGCATCCAGGGCGTCGTCGTAGCCCAGCTTCGACTTCAGCGTCGTGCAGGACCAGAAGCAGACGGCGCCGACCGCTACGCCCATGAGCAATGCGGGCATGGGCGTGACGTACCCTGCTGCGGGCGTGATGCAAACCAACCCCGCAACGACGCCGGAACAAGTCCCCAGCACGCTGGGTTTCCCTCGCTTGATCCACTCGATGGCCGCCCAGGTGAGGCCCGCCGACGCCGCCGCGAAATGCGTGGCGCAGAACGCGCTGGAAGCCACTCCGTTGGCGGCCAAAGCACTGCCCGCGTTGAATCCAAACCAGCCCACCCAGAGCATGGTCGCCCCGATGGCGGTGTAGGTCAGGTTATGCGGGGGCATAGGCTCGGTGCGGAAGCCGATCCGCTTGCCGATCAGCAGGGCGCAGACCAGGGCCGACACGCCGGAACTGATGTGGACCACCGTACCGCCCGCGAAGTCCAAGGCCCCGCCGAGAATGCCGTGTTTTGAGCCGTAGGCCAGGATTCCCCCGCCCCACACCCAGTGGGCCAGCGGGAGGTAAACCACCGTGCCCCACAGGACCATGAACACCACCATGGTACTGAACTTCATCCGCTCCGCAAACGCCCCGCAGATCAGCGCCGGGGTGATGATGAAGAACATGAGTTGGAAGAGCATGTGGGTCATCACCGGGATGGTGAGGCCGGGATACAACGGAATCACCGGCTTGCCGTCGACCCACGCCGCTTCCGCGTTGTGCATGAACAGATAGCGGAGATCGCCGATCCATTTGCTCGGATCGTCCGGATCACCGCCGAACGCGAACGTGTAGCCGTAAAGGGCCCAGATCACCGTCATCAGGCCCATCAGGAAGACGCACTGCATCATCACGCCGAGCACGTTCTTCTTGCGGACCAGGCCGCTGTAGAACAACGCCAACCCGGGAGCGGTCATCATGAGCACCAACGCCGAGCTGGTGAGCAGCCAGGCATTGTCGCCGGTATCGAGTTTGGGCTCTTCGGCGGTCGGCGTTTCGGAACCCGGCGCTGCCGGCGTGGCGGCTACAGCCGGTTCCTTGGTTTCCTTGGCGTCCGCGGCCAAAGTGGCCGCTGGCGACATCATCGCCCAGACAATAGACAACACCACGCTCGCCCTAACGAGCGCGACGAAACGACAGGATCCCTTCATGCTCCACACCACTTCTTGCTACAAGGCACAACGGAAGGTCCGCTAGGCACCCTGGGGGGTCGGGCACAAACTGCCCGTAGGCGGGCAGGGTGCTCTAGCAGACCCGATTTCACAGGCTTCCCAGCCTGCGAAGCAACTGCCGTGCCAAGCCAAGAGGCAGAACACGTGGCATGCGACACAGATGCTTTGCACGCAAAGGGTTACGGCACTCCCAAGGCGGCTATTCTCTTCAGACTCCTGGCTCGGAGACCTCGCGACTGCCCGACTCAAAGGCATCCATCGACTACGCAGTAGGCAGGTGGGACCGCATGATTCCTGGGAGGGCCATGTGGCACAGCCG
>CAYSGY010000249.1:6194-8196 GCA_964430315.1 uncultured Planctomycetaceae bacterium | reverse complement strand
GGGCGTGCGTTCCCACGCGGAGCGTGGGAACGAGGAGGGAGAAGGGGGAGCGTGGCAACGAGAAGAGCCGGCCGGAAGGGTTCTAGGCAGTTCCCCCCGGGACTCCTATAATCACACGTTTTCCCCGGGGAAATGCGATGGCACGCGTGGCCGACGAGAAGATCCTGGTCCTGGATTTCGGATCCCAGTATGCCCAACTCATCGCTCGCCGCGTCCGCGAGCAGCAGGTCTACTGCGAGATCGTCCGTCACAACATCCCCGCGGAACGGATCCGCCAGTTGGCCCCTCGAGGCCTGATCCTCTCCGGCGGCCCGGCAAGCGTCTACGAACCGGGGGCGCCGTCCTGCGATCCGCAGATCTTTCAACTCGGCATCCCCGTGCTGGGGATTTGCTACGGGATGCAGTTGGCGTGCCAGGCCCTGGGCGGGCACGTGCAAAGCGTTCCGGCCCGGGAATACGGACGGGCGGTTTGCCGCGTCCTTGTGGAAGACGAGTTGCTCAACGGGCTTCCGGCCGAGACCCAGGTCTGGATGAGCCACGGCGACCAGGTTTCCCAGGTCTCCGACGACTTTGTGGCCCTGGCCGCAACCAACACTTGTCCGATCGCCGCCGTCCGGCACCGCCAACTCCCGGTCTACGGGCTGCAATTCCACCCGGAAGTGACCCATACGCCGCTGGGCGTCACGATCCTGGCCAACTTTCTGACCAGCGCGTGCCGCTGCTCCGGCAACTGGAAGCTGAGCGATTTCGCCGAGGAGACGATCGTCGCGATCCGCGAGCGGGTGGGCGATGCGAGGGTGATCTGCGGCCTTTCGGGCGGGGTCGATTCCTCGGTGGTGGCGGCCCTGCTCTCGGAGGCGATCGGACCGCAACTCTCGTGCATCCTGGTCGACAACGGATTGCTGCGCAAGGGCGAGGCGGAGCGGGTCATCGCCGAGTTCACCGACCATTTCAAAACCGATCTTCACGTCGTGCGCGCCGAGGAGACGTTCCTTGCCGCCCTGGCCGGCGTGGTCAACCCGCAGGAAAAGCGGCGCCGCATCGGACATGCCTTCATCGACTGCTTTGCCGCCGAGGCCAAGCGGATCCACCGCGCCAATTTTCTCGCCCAGGGCACCCTGTATCCCGACGTCATCGAAAGCGGCGGAACCACCGACGGGCCTGCCGCCACCATCAAACTCCACCACAACGTCGGCGGATTGCCGGAGAAGCTCGAGTTCGATCTGATCGAACCGCTCCGCGACCTGTTCAAAGACGAGGTCCGGAAGCTCGGACTCCAACTCGGGTTGCCGGAGGAGATCGTATGGCGGCACCCGTTCCCGGGCCCCGGCCTGGCGGTCCGCTGCCTGGGCGAGGTCAGTAAGCCGCGACTGGACACCCTCCGCGACGCCGACGCCATCGTGCTCGAAGAGATCCGCAACGCCGGGCTCAACCGCAAGGTCTCCCAGGCCTTCGCCGTGCTCCTGCCCGTGCAGAGCGTCGGCGTGATGGGCGACGCCCGGACCTACGAAGACGTGGTCGCCGTGCGCTGCATCGAGACCGAAGACTTCATGACCGCCGATTGGAGCCACCTGCCCTACGACCTCCTCGCGCGCATCTCCACGCGGATCATCAACGAAGTGGCGGGCGTGAACCGGGTCGTCTACGACATCAGTTCCAAGCCGCCGGCCACAATCGAGTGGGAGTGATGTGCAGGGGGTGGGGGTGGGGGTCTTGGGTTTGGGGATTCATGTCTTACGTCGTGACTTCCGCGAACCGTACGAGCATCTCGCGCACGGGTTGGTTCGGACGCCTGCCCGCGTAGCGGGCGGGCTTGCCCGCCGCTCGGCCGCGGCCGCAATCGCCCTTGAAAGGAGACCGTCATGGGCAAGCCGACCCCCGAAGACCAGTCCGGCCAGTTGACCTTCGAACAGGCATTGGCCGCCATGGAATCGATCGTCCGCGAACTCGAAGAGGGGCGACTCGGATTGGACGAGTCGCTGGCCCGGTACGAACGCGGCGT
>CAYSGY010000249.1:0-6184 GCA_964430315.1 uncultured Planctomycetaceae bacterium | reverse complement strand
ACTCCTGCGCCAGTGCCACGAGCAGCTTCAGCAGGCCGAACGACGGATCGAACTCCTTTCAGGGGTTGACGCGGAAGGGAACCCCATAACCACGCCGCTCGAAGACGCCCCTCTATCGCTCGAAGAGAAGGCCCAACAGCGAGGAAAGCGACGCTCTGCGGCAAGCCCCCGGAAAACGGACGATCCCGAAGACCCTGCAGGCACCTAGTCGCTTCGTGCCTGGGGTATCGACCACGAGCCGACAGAGATCCTCCGGTTCGGCAAAGGCCTCAGGCGTACGGCTACGGCACCAGCGGGCTGAATTCCGTCACCGCATTCATCACGCAGTAGCCGACGTGAGTGATCGCCCGGAGCGGGGGGTCCAGCGTGGCCTCAACGGTCTGGCCGGACAGCGTCATCTTGACCTTCTTCGCTTCCAGGTCGACGGAGACGACCACCTCCAACGGCTTGCCCCCTTCCCACACGAAGTCCCGGGCGGCCGTGCTGCCCTTCTTGCCGGCGCCTTGCATGATGCAGCACTTCTTGGCACGGACGCGCACGCCGCACCGGACAAGCTGGCCGCCGGCCGTGCCGTCGCCGAACGCGACGAAGCCGTTTTCCAAGGCGCCTTCGCCGGTGGGCAGGATCTTCAGCTTGAACGTCGCTTGCTTGGTCAAGGGGGCGTCGAGTTTTTTCAGGGCGTAACCGCTGGCGCTTTCGTCAGACGCGATCTTGTAGCCGAGGCCGCCGCTGGTTACGGTCGCGCCCTCGACGTGCTGGAAGTCGGGATGCGTCTTGGTCTCGTCCTTGACGGGGGCCTTCGCCCCCGGCTTGCCGGTACGTTTGGGCTTGGAGGTGGTAGCAGGCGGGACTTGCCCGGTCGGTTTATCCGCCTCCGGTCCTCGCGGCGTCACGACCGCCTCAGCGGCGGCTTGCAGGGGTTCGCCGTGATCCGCCGCGAAGCAGACAACGTTGCCGTCGAGCCTGGAGAGATAGAGCCTGCCTCGGGCCGCTGCCAGGCCGTCGAACACGGGCGCGGAATCGAGGCGGTAGGCCGCGAGTTCGCGACCGTCGGCTGCCGACACCGCAACCAGCAGCGAGCCGCGTTTGCCCTCCAGGGCGGCTTCCTGCTCGGCGAGTTTCCGTTTGGTCTCGGGAACGAAGAGCGACCTGACGGCTTGCTCCTCGTCAACCAAGTCCGGAGGACCTGCCACGAAGAGCGTGTTGTCGGCCAGCGCCATCGCCGTGGCCTGGACCGCCAGCTCGTCCGACCACGCGCATCCGAAACGCGTGAGCGGGGTTTGCCCCATGTTGCCCTTCGGTCTGCCGTCCTTGCCCTTGGTCTTCTTCTGTTCGACGCCCATGCGGATCTGCTCCGGGTCCTTGGGCGAGGCAAACAGGTGAAACGCCAGCGGCGTGGTCCAGCGGTAGTATTGCCAGCGGCGGCCGTAGCCGTAGACGCTCCGCTCATCGAAGACCAGGATGCGTCCGGCCGGCACGATTCGGCCCGCCTGGTAATAGCCTCCGGCGCCCGACGCGAATGCGCGGCCGAAGAGCCAATAGGTGCGATGCCAGAGGGTGTCGTCGAGGAATCCCGTCGGACTGAACAAGTGGACGTCGTCGCCCTCCTGCTCCTTGACCTCGGTGTAACCGACCCTCTTCCGGTTGCCCTCCAGGTCAAACGGCAGCGTGCGCATGTAGACATAGCGCCCGTCGCTGGAGAGGATGTCGGAGAGCGCAACCGGCATGTTCAGGCCCTTGATGTGGGTTTGCAGGTTCGCCTTGGTTTGCGGGTCCTGCTCGTCCATGACGGTCTCCGACAGCTTCTTGCCGGTCGCAGGATCGAGCCGCAGCATGCGCAGGCCGCCGTCGAGGAACATCGAACGGCCGGCGACGCAGTAGAGCGTGCCGTTCTGCACGAGCACGCTGCCGCTGACGGGCCACACGCTTTCGAGCTGCTCGAAGGCGAAATGCCGGCGGTCCTGTGGCGCGGCGCGGAACCGCCACTCCAGCGTGCCGTCCGCTGCGCGCAGGCTGTAGACGTAGCCGTCGGCGGAGCCGAACAACACGTGTCCCTGCCAGAGGGTCGGCGGGGAGTCCACGCGGCCCCCGGCGGTGAAGCTCCAGAGCTTCTTTCCGCTGTCGGCGTCCAGCGCATGCACGTCGTGCGCGTCGATGGCTGCGACAATCAGCTTGCCGTCGGCGATGACCGGGGCGCTGAGTCGGCCGCCCAGCGAAGTCTGCCAAGTCCGTTTCAGGCCTTCCGCGGGCACGCTCGTCTTCACGTGGCCGCTCCGGTCGGCGGTGCCGCGATAGGTCGGCCAGTCGGCAGAAGAAGGGATTGCGGATTGCGGACGAGGGATTTCAGCGAAGGCGGGCCCACGCAGGAGTCGCGGCGATTCTTCCGCCGTCTGCGGTTCGCTCTCCGCTCTGCAGGCCGGTGCCAGCGCGTTGAAGCCGTACAGCTTGGCGTCCAGGTAGCAAGCGCACGGGTGGGGAGGATTGTAGATCAAGCCGTTGGCCGGCATCAGACCGTAGAGACACGCCCCCCGGACCCAGTGGTGGCAGGTCCAGTGGCTCGCAGCCACGTCGACGAACTCGATGCCCGTACGCGAGAACAACAGGTACTTGTCCGTCGCCTTGGCCCGGTAGCAGCGCTGGTGGAACCAGTGGGTCTGCACGTCGGGCGGAAATTGCTTGACCACCTTGCCCGTGTGCAGGTCGCGGCCCGTCACGATGCCGGAATCCGAACTCTGGGCGTTCGTCCCGCACCAGACGACTCCGTTGAGCACCAGAAGGTCCTTGGGGCTGCCTGCATGGCCTTCGGGCGGATGTTCGGCTTCCCAAAGCCGCTTGCCGTCGCGTGCCGACAACGCATACATTGTGGTGGACTCGCCCCGGAGCTTGCCACGAGCGCCGCTGTAGCCGGAGAACAGCACCACGTCGTCATAAACAACCAGGGTCGGCGCCGAGGAGCTTCCGAGGGTCCGCTGGTTCGGCGTCTCGGAGGACCAGAGTCGTGCACCGTTCGCGCGGTCCAGGCAGACCACGTTGCCCCCGTCGTGGAAATAGACCTGCTTCCGGTCGACCGCCAAGGTCAACGGCATCAAGCTCGTCGTCGCTTTCCACAGGGACCTCCCGCTTTCCGCCTCGACGGCCATGATGGTCCGCGTCGCTTCGCCCCACAACCCGCCCTTCGCGTCGGCGCGGACGTCCGTCAGAGTCGCGTAGGTCCTCTTCGGATCGCTGCGCAGCGACTTCGCGTCGGCCACGACCGCGAACAGCACGCCCTCGGAGAAGAGGATTTCCTCCGTCACGGCCGTGCCCTCGTAGGTGCGAAGCGTCTTGCCCGTGGCGGCGTCCAACTCGGCCAGCGGCGCGTCGATGTTCAGGGTCGTGTAGAGCTTGTCGCCGATCGCCACGAGCCGGCGCGGCAGAACGGCGGGACCGCTCTTCAGCGGCCACATGTGCTCGTGCCACCTTGGGATGGGCCGTTTCCAGAGCAGGGTGCCGTTGAAGGCGTCTCGCGCGTAGAGATACCATTGCGGCGGGATCAATATCGAGGCCCGAGGCGCTTCCTCGAAGATGTAGAACACCCGCCCCTGGGCCGACACCATCGCGCTGGCGCCGGACATGTGGTCATGGTGACGCGAATAGCGTGGGCCGGCGATCCACTGCATGCGCTTCAGAAAGTCGATCGCCTGGTCGTGAGCCACGGCATTGTTGCTGGGGTCGTGCAGGTAGTGCGTCCATTCGTCGATTTCCTTCGGCCACGGCTTGACGGTCTTCTGGCCTCCGGCCATGGCGACGCCGTTCGGGGCCAGCACGCGCAGGATCTCGTCGCGATCCACGCGGCAGTCGCCGCTGACCACGATCAGGTTGACGAAGTTCTCGATGTAAGGCAGCCGCCTACCATCCCACGACGCGACCGAGACGCCGCCATACAGGCCGAGCGACTGGATCTGTTGACGCGCCGCCTCGACGTGCTTCGGATCCTGGTCCAGGCCGTGGACGAGGTAACGGTCATTGGCCCGCAATGCTGAGGTCAGCACGCCGTTGCCGCAGCCGACGTGGACGATCAGGCCGCCTTGGACGCCGCTGGCGGCGAGGATCTCCCTGGCCTGCTCTTCCTCCCCACCCCAAAGGCGTAACGGTGCGCAAAACAACGCGCACCCCAACACGACTCCAACCGTCAAACCGCGTGATGGTACTGCCTGTCCCATGATGTTCCACCTACTCGCACTTGCCTTGGTGATTCGGTGCTGAGTGTCTCATCCTACGGCAGGCGCCGGCCAGTGGCTACTGGCCGCGGACCTAAACCCGAACCCTGGCCCGTGGGCTGAGCGGCGACGCTGATTGGTCTTCTCGACATCCCGCGGAAATGGACTCCGTGAACACGCCGCCCCGAGTGGGGGGTTGTTCCACCCACTGGCCAGTCCTAGGAGTCCGCCTTGTCACGTCGGGTGGGATCGAGTATGATCCGCCCCCTCGTCTGCGGGAATTTTCTCTCGTGAACTGGCCAGAACGGGTCGCCATGGGCTTGCCGTACCCACGACGTTCTTCTCCGCCCGGTTGGATGCCGAGGCGTGGATTGACGCGATGTCGAGGCAGAGGCATCGAGGCGTTCTTGTTGGTGTTCGTGCTGGCGGGCGGGTCCGGGTGTGCGGTCTCGCCTTGGCAGGCGGCGCCAGCCGTCACGACCGCCGCAACGACGGCGGGTGACAACGCGTCGCCGGGATCACCTCCGGCGGCAAACGCCGCGGCGACTTTGCCCGCGGCTGCTGCCCAACCCACGACGCCCGCGGCCGCAGGGCCTCAGACCACGGCTTCCACCCCCGCGGCCAAGCCGCGGCCCGACCCGCAGGCCATCGACGACTTGATCGCCAAGATCGCCGAGCGGGAATCGCTCGACGGCGCTGCGAGGGCGAGGCTTGCTGAGGACTTGCGTCAGACTGACCCTGCCCTGTGGCCCGCATTGATGCAGTATTTCCAGGCCGCCTTGGCCTATCGTCGTCAGGCGGAACAGAGGGAGACCACGGCAGAACTGCGGGCCGAAACGCAGCAGAGGCCTCCCAAGGTCTCCTCCAGTGTCTCGGATCAAGAGGCCGCGCCGCCGGCGCCGTTGCCCGGCGATTCGCGGGCCACGGAAGCTCCGGCCCAGACCGCCCGGGCAGAGAGCAGACCGACACGGAATCGCGGACGATCGACGGTGCGTCTCCCGCCCGTCGCGCCGGAGGAGTGTGAGGCCACGACACCGGAGCGTCCTTCCCGGCTCGCCTCCGACCATGCGGCTCGGCCTGCCAAGGAGGAGCAGCCCTCGGAGAAGGTCGAGGCCCGCGGGGTTTCGCACGGCGCTGTCACCCCCGAGGGCGTGGTTCAGGCCTCATACGTAGCGCCCGGCGCGGCGGACCCAAACCAATGGCAGGATCGCTTGGAGTCGGCAATCAAGCTCCTGGAGGCCGAGGCCCGGCAATCGCCTCGAACGTCGGCGGAGGTGGCGAGCCAGGCCCGATTGCGTCTGCTTTACCTTGCCGCCGGACGGCGCGACGACGCCCTTCGGCCTCTCGCCTCGGTCTCGCCGGCGATGCAGGATTCCTGGTCGCAGATGCTCTACGGGCTGGCGACGTGGATCGACACGGAGCGGATCACCGATCCGGCCCGCCGGGCGTCCGAGACCCGTCAGCAACTCATCGCCGCGGCGAACCGGCTTGGCGAGTTGGCTCCCTTGACGGTCCGCAATCTGAGTCTCGTCAAGCAAGTCAGGAGTTTCGGCGACGTGGTCCCCTTCGAGAAGTCGGAATTCGCGCCCGGCCAGGAGGTGCTCCTGTACGTCGAGCTGGAGAACTTCAAGAGCGAAGAGACTCCCAGGGGCTTCCACACCCAGTTCCGTGGGAGCTACGAAGTGTTCGACTCCCGCGATCAGCGAGTCGCCACCCAGGAACTCGGCAAGACCGAAGAGACTTGCCGCAACCGTCGGCGCGACTTCTTCCTCATCTACGCTCTCCACCTCCCCAAGCGGATCTACTCGGGCAAGCACACGCTGAAACTGACGATCGAGGACCTGAATCGGCAGGAGATCGGCCAGGCGTCGCTTGAGTTCACGATCAAGGCCGGGGCGGACTGAGGGGCGATCCGGAAGAGTCTCCCTTCTCGATTTGGCGAAGGGATTGGGGTCAGCCCGGATGATTCGGTGCCGAACACCAGC
>CAYSGY010000248.1:3512-8197 GCA_964430315.1 uncultured Planctomycetaceae bacterium | reverse complement strand
GCCCGAAGCGCAAGCGAGGGAGGGGCAACGAGTTACCCTCGCTTGCGCGTCGGGCCAGTCTGACGCAGGGTGCGTCGGGATTCTCGAGGCGTGAATAATCCGGGCCGGAGATAGGGGTATGTGATATCCACCCTGGACAAGCACACTTTCGGGCAGTGGATGTCCCATGACCCCCATCCGCAGGCTGGTGAGAATCTTGCGGGTTCTTCTGCGCTGCGTTATCTTGCAGGACACGCTTCACGCCGCACGCGTACAAGGTTCAATCCATGGCAACGATCCTCATCGTGGACGATTCGGCGGTCGACCGTCGCCTGGTGGGGGGGCTGGTGCAGAAGGTCCTCCCCTGCACGGTCCAGTATGCCGCCAACGGCGTGGAAGCCCTGGCGCAAATGCACGGCGATCTGCCCGACCTGATCCTCACCGACCTGAACATGCCGGTGATGGACGGCCTGGAATTGGTCCACTATGTGCGCGACCATCATCCCGAAGTGCCGATCGTGCTGATCACGGCGTACGGGAGCGAGGCTTTGGCGGTGGAGGCGTTGGGCAAGGGGGCGGCCACCTACGTTCCCAAGTCGCAGTTGGCGGCGCGTCTGCCGGGCACGATCCAGAACGTGCTCTCGATGACGTTTGTGCACCGCAGCTACGAGCAGTTGATCCACTGCCTGACGAAGGCCGAGTTCCAGTTCGTGTTGGAGAACGAGCCGAACCTGGTCGACCCGCTGGTCGATCTGGTCCAGCAGATGGTCGCCAGCGTGGCCTTGTGCGACTTCACCGGCCGGCTTCAAATTGGCGTGGCCCTCAAGGAGGCCCTCCTGAACGCGATCTTCCATGGGAACCTGGAGATCCAGGCGGAGGAGATTCAGCGCGTGCAGCAGGGGTTGATCGAGGAAGGGGACCTCAGCCTGGTGGAAGAACACCGCATGCGGCCGGAATTCAAGGACCGCAAGGTCCACGTCCACATCCGCATTTGCGACGAAGAGGCCCGTTTCGTCGTCCGCGACGACGGCAAGGGCTTCGACGTGGCGAAGGTCTTCGGCCCCAAGAAACGGCTCGCCGTGGAGCCCGAAGGCCCGCGCGGTCTGGCCCTCCTGCGGACCTTCATGGACGAGGTCCTCTTCAACGAGACCGGCAACCAGATCACGTTGATCAAGCGGCGCGAGGTCCGCCGGGAGAATGATCTGCCGCCGGTCGACCTGTGATCGGCTCCCATCGGGAAGACGGGCGATCACGAAAACACGAAAGCCGGAAGGCACGAAGGACCGGGGTGCGGCGGCCCGGAGCGTAGCGGCGCGGCCTTGCTTGCCCCGGATTTTTCAGAGGAAACCCTCTCCCGTGGCACGCGATTTGCGCCTTGTATGGGAAATGTCGGATGAACAAAGTTATCGTTGGCCTAACCATCGCTACCGTGTGCACGGGGATGTACGCTCTCGCGGAGCCGCAGGTCGTCCAGGAGGCGAACGGCTACAATTCGTGGCCGATGATTCAAGCGATCGGAGAAAACCTGGTCTGCGTGTACAGCCGAGGCACGTCGCACACCATCGGTGAAGACGCCCGCGCCGTTTACGCACGAACATCCACGGACAACGGAAAAACGTGGACGACGGAAACGGTTGTCGCCAACACGCCGCGCTACGGTGAGGTCGCCGTCGGGAAGGGGCTGGATTCCAAGGGGGCGATGCTCCTCTGGGTGCGTCGAGTCGGACCGGATTGGGCCCACGACCTCTACCGCACCACGGATGGTGCGACGTTCACTCGCCTGGCAACGCCGAAGCTCGCCGTGACTCCCGTGCAGATCACCGACGTCTTCTCGGTCCCCACGGTCGGGCTCATGGCATTGTGGTTCGCAGGGAGCTACGGTGATCCTGGCCCGAGTCACTCGTGGGGTACGCTGACCAGCCGTGACAACGGCGCGACCTGGGCACAGACCACCATCGAGTCCGAGTTGACCAAACCGCAGTGGCCGACCGAGCCCTCCGCTGTGTACCTCGGCAATGGCAAGATACTCGTCGTCGCACGGACAGAGCAGGGAGGCCGCTTTCAGTTCCAGATGGTTTCCTCCGACTACGGTACGACTTGGGCGCGCAAGCAGACAAACATCGGCGATGTCCTTCTCTCCACGCCGAGCCTGATCCTCGACGCCGAAACCGGTTTGCTCAGCCACTACTACTATCAGCGCGGCAAGGGGGTCCTTCGACGCCGGGTCGTCGATCCAGGCAGCGTGTTCAGCAATCCACTCAACTGGCCTGCTTCCGAGATAGTCGCCACGGGCAGTCAGTTCACGATTGATGCGGGCAACGCGAACGCCACGGCGATCAGGAACACACACTACGTCGCTTACTACTCCGGCAAGGCTCCTGACACGGCGATCTTGGTATCGGTGCTTCCAGCGCCGACTCCCGATTCCGTGACCGGGCCGGTCCGCCTACTTCGCCCCGATCGAGCCAAGGGTGATCTTGGCAAGTGAATCGGCGAGGTCCTTCTCCTCGACGCCGAACTGGACGACGACCGAGAACCGCCGGCCCTTGCTCTCCAAGACGTAGATGCGGCAGATCCGCTCCTCATCGTCCTCGTCTTGGTAGGTCAGTGTCGTGGTGACGCCGGCGGCGTTCTTGAACGGGGCGGGCACTTCGGGCGACTTCTTCAGGTCGCGGCACACGCCGCGCTTGAAGCTGGTCTCCATGTGTTCCGCCAGCCGGGCGAGCGCGGGCCGCGGCCCCCCGGTGCCCGCCTCGCCGAGTTCCATGACGACCAGCGACGCCGTGCTGCCGTGCATCAACGTCAAGGTCCGGCCTTCCTTGTCGAAGTCGTCGCGCAGGGAGAACGACTTGTCGTAGTCGAAAGCGATCGCCTCGGTCGCGTAGTGCTGGATCGGCTTCAAGCGGACCGTGGCCCGCACGGTCTTCTCGCCGACCGAGATCTCGACCGCCTCCGACTCCTTGAGATCGACGGTCTGGCCGTCGACCGTCAGCTCATACACGAGCGGCGGCGATTGCGGCTCCGCACCGGGGAGGGCCCCGTCGCTGAGCCCAAGAAGCACCGCCCACGAGAGAAGGAATCTTGCGTTCATAGGCACTTCCTCGGTTCTGATAGGGGACGATTCGTACTAAGGGCCTGCAAAACAACAAGTTGGGTAAACTTATTGAAGCCAAGGCGGTTTCCGCCTTGGCTTCAATAACCGCATGGACCTCAACTCCGCCAGCGTGCATCTCCTATCGCACTGAAGAAACCGGTCTGTTCGTAGGATGTTTGCACCAGCCGCATTGGCCCACCGGTGAAAAGCCAAGGACGCTATCGCGTCCTTGGCTTTTCATATTTGCCCAACTTATTGTTTTACAGGCCCTAAGCCGCCGCGGGGCGGGCGGGCCCGGTCAGGTCGTTGCGGCGGCCGCGGCGATCCGGTTGATCGCGTTGAGGAACGCCCTGGCACTGGCCTCGACGCTGTCGGTCGAGACGCCGCGGCCGCGGTAGAGCTGGCCCCCATGCTCCAATTGAACCGTCACCTCGCCCTGAGCGTCCTTGCCCACGGTCACGCTGTGGACGCGGAAGTCGTTGCACGCCGCCGAGATCCCGGTGAGGTCCTCGATCGCCAGGAACACCGCGTCGATGGGCCCGTCGCCGGCGGCCACGCAAGTGCGGAGCACCTCCTGTCCACGGCGGATCGTGATCGTCACCTCCGGCGTCCTGCCCGTGCCCGAGCTGAGTTGATACGACTCCAGTGCGAAGGTCTCGGACGAGACGTGGAGTTGCTGCTCGATGAGGGCCGCCACGTCGGCGTCGTAGATCTCCTTCTTCTTGTCGGCGAGGACCTTGAACTGCTCGAACACGGCGTCGAGCTGCTCGCCCGTGAGCCGATAGCCCATGACCTTGGCCCGATCGGCCAGCGCCGCCCGGCCGCTGTGCTTGCCGAGCACCAGGTCGCTCTTGGTGAGCCCGACGTCCTCCGGCCGCATGATCTCATAGGTGCGGGGCTCCTTGAGGATCCCGTCCTGGTGGATGCCGGCCTCGTGGGCGAAGGCATTCTGGCCGACGATCGCCTTGTTGCGCTGCACGTGGATCCCGGTGATCCCGGCCACCAGGCGGCTGGTGGGTACGATCCGCTGGCTGACCACGCCGGTGTCGGCATGGTAGAAATCGTTACGCACGCGGAGCATCATGACGATCTCTTCGAGCGAGCAGTTGCCGGCCCGCTCGCCGATCCCGTTGATCGTACACTCCACCTGGCCCGCCCCGTTCTCCACGGCGGCCAGGCTGTTGGCGACGGCCAGGCCCAGGTCGTTGTGGCAGTGAACGCTGATCACGGCGCGGTCGATGTTCGGCACCCGCTCGCGGAGGATGCGGATCACGTTGCCGAAGTGGGCGGGCGTGGCGTAGCCGACCGTGTCGGGGATGTTCACCGTGGTCGCGCCCGCGGCGATCGCGGCCTCGACGACCTCGCAGAGGAAATCGGTCTCGGTGCGGGCGGCATCCTCGGGTGAGAACTCGACGTCGGCACAATAGCCCTTCGCCCGCTGGACACCCGCCACCGCCCGCTGCACGATGTCCTCCTTGGTCATCTTCAGCTTGAACTCGCGATGGATCGCGCTGGTGGCCAGAAAGACGTGGATCCGTGGCCGCCTGGCGTATTGGACCGCCTCCCAAGCCCGGTCGATATCGGCCTCCCGGCAACGGGCCAGGCCGCAGAT
>CAYSGY010000248.1:0-3502 GCA_964430315.1 uncultured Planctomycetaceae bacterium | reverse complement strand
GGCGATCTCGCGGACCGCCTCGAAGTCGCCGGGCGAAGCGATCGGGAAGCCGGCCTCGATCACGTCGACTCCCAGATCAGCGAGGGCCTCGGCAATCTCCATTTTTTCGGTGAGATTCATGCTCGCCCCGGGCGACTGCTCGCCGTCGCGGAGCGTGGTATCGAAAATCACAATACGTCGTGAACCGGTCTTTTCAGTCGTCATCAGTATGTCCTAAGGTGTGGTTGAAGCGAAGCAAAGGGCAGAAGAGGCGATCTCAACTCACCCTCTCCCGCACGCTGGCGAGAGGAGTTCGATCGGCGCTACGTTGCATCCGGGAGCCGACCCTTGGTCGGCCCGGGCAACACCAACCATGCCCTCGTCGGGCCGCTCCTGCGCCCGTTCTCACCACACCCCATCGCTGTCGACTCCCTACCAACAAAAACAACGGCCCGCCAGAACACTGGAGTAGGGCTGGCTTTCCAGCCTGACTCCGGCCGATGGTCGGGCTGGAAAGCCTGACCTACCGCGTCGTCTAACATCGTGGCGGGTGGTTGAATAAAAAAACCCCAGGCACCGTCTGCCTTGGGGTTCGATTGGATTGCCGTGCTTCTGTGGATCACCGCACCCGCGCGAACCCTAAGGCCCACCCCCAAGAAGGGGCAATCGCACCAAGCCTACCAGGTTCGGCCGCATCATTTCCAACACTCCTCGGGCCTTCGGCCCACCGTCCCAAGAGTCTACTCACAGTATAGTATCGGCGTCAAGCGATTTGGTTCGGGACAAAACCGGCATCCGCCCAAGTCTGGGTCTTTCCCTTACACGCACGCGTCCCCTTCCCCTTGCCGCCGGAAGGAGGGGGACGTTAGGATGAGGGCGATGGCTTCGGCCCCCTCACGCAACTTCGAGCCCGTTCATGCCGCGCCGCAATTTCTGGCTGCTCACGACTCTCCTGGCCGTATGCCTGGCATGCCACGTCAGGGCGCATCGCTACGGGCAGATCTTCTCGTTTGCCATCGATCAGGTCCATCGGCGTTCGTTGGAGCCGATCACCGAGAAGAAGCTGTTGGAAGGGGCTTTGGACGGGATGATGAACGAGTTGCAGGACCCGCACTCGGTCTACTTCCCTCCCAAGAAGGTCGAGAACCTGAAGCAGGCGATCGATCCGAGGTTTGCCGGCGTGGGGGTCGAGATCGTCCTGGACCCGGCCACCAAGCAGCTCACCGTGGCCTCACCGCTGTTCGGGGCCCCGGCCTACGAAGCGGGCGTGCGCCCCCGCGACAAGATCCTCCGCGTGGACGGCCGGAGCACCCAGGGCCTCTCGCTCGAAGACGCCGCACATCTGATGAAGGGCAAGCCCGGCACCACGGTCGTGCTCACCGTGCAGCACGAAGGGGAGACCGCGCCGGTCGAGATCCGCGTCGTCCGCGCCGAGATCCGCGTCACGACCGTGCTCGGCGATACCCGCAACGCCGACGGCTCCTGGAACTACCTCCTGGAAGGGACCGACCGGATCGGGTACGTCCGGATCGATAGCTTCGCCGAGAAGACCGCCGACGAGTTGGAGGCCGTCCTCCGCGACCTGGTGGCCCAGAACATGCGGGCACTCGTCCTCGATCTCCGCGACGACCCGGGCGGCATTCTCCAGGTGGCCGTGCGCGCGTGCGACTTCTTCCTGCCTTCCGGCCTGATTGTCACCACGCGCACCCGCGATGGCACCGTGCGTAGCAGCTATGAGGCCCAGGAGGAGGGGACGTTCCCCAACTTTCCCATGGCTGTGCTCGTCAACGGCTACAGTGCCAGTGCCAGCGAGATCGTGGCCGCCGCGCTCCAGGACCATGGCCGGGCCGTGGTCGTCGGCCAGCGGACGTTCGGCAAGGGGACCGTGCAGGAGATGATCGACCTGCCGGGCAAGGAGGGGCTGCTGAAAGTGACCACCGCCGGCTACTGGCGCCCGAGCGGAAGGAACATCAATCGCTCCAAAGGCGCGAAGGAAGACCAGGAGTGGGGCGTCCAACCTGACCCGGGCTGCGAAGTCAAGTTCGACGGGGATCGACTCCTCCAATTCGTCCGCTGGCGCCGCCAGCGCGACATGTCGCGCTCGGCCGGCCCCAAGACGCCTCCCGAGGGCACGGAGACGAAGACGCCGCTGGAAATGGACCCTCAACTCGCCAAGGCCGTGCAATACCTTCAGAGCGCGGCCAAGTGACGCGCGCCTACGCCGCCCGGCGGATCGGGTTCGCTGCGTAGCGGTGCAGGAAGGGATGCGACTCCTCGCGCACTCCGCTGGGAGTGGCGTGGCGGATGTCGTGGGCCAGTTGGATCGAGGGGCGGACGTCGTCCACGCCGAATCCTCGTCCTGCGAGGATCTCCTCGTACACCCGAGTGTGCAGGTCGGTGAACCCGTCGGAGAACTCGATCTCCTTTCCATCGACGGTGATGGAACGGAAGGTCGTCTTGCCGGCCGCGACGGCCTGCTGCGGCAAGTCGTCGCGGTCGACGGAAAGAAACCACCGGACCCGTGCCCGTTCCAACTCAAGATGCCCGCCGGTGCACTTCGGCGTGGCGAAATGAACGTCGCTCTCCTGGACCGGGCCGAAGAGCCAGATCAACAGATCGAAGAAGTGGATTCCGATGTTGGTGGCCAGTCCGCCCGACCGCTCGACGTTGCCCTTCCACGAGATGAAGTACCACCTGCCGCGGGAAGTGATGTAGGTGAGGCAGATTTCCCGTTTCCGTCCCGCCGGCCTCTGCTGGAGTTCCTGTTTCAGGGCGAGCAACGACGGATGGACCCGAAGCTGGAGAATCGTGAAGATCCGCCGGCCGAATTCCCTCTCGAGCTCCTGAAGGGCGTCGCAGTTCCAGGGATTCAACACCAGCGGCTTCTCGCAGATCGCGTCGGCGCCTACGCGCAGGGCGAAGCGGATGTGGGCGTCGTGGAGGTGGTTGGGGGCGCAGATCGTGACATAGTCGATCCGTTCGCCCGGGTCGCCGCGGCGGAGCTTCTCGATGTGCCGGTCGAATCGCTCGAACTCGGTGAAGAAGCTCACGTCGAAGTTGAACTGGTCGAGGATGCCCACCGAATCGTTCGGGTCCAGGGCCGCGCAGAGCCGGTTGCCCGTGTCGCGGATCGCCCGAAGATGCCGCGGGGCGATGTACCCACCGACCCCCGTGATCGCGAAGTTCTTCGCCAAGGATCCGTCCTCCGCAACGATGAAATCGCGATTTTAGGGAGGATGCGGATTTTTCACAACGCCAGAATCGCCCGCCTGCCGGATGGAGAGCCACCACCCGAGGGTGCCGGCTGGCATCGCGGGGCCTTATGGCGTTTGCCCCCCGGGCGTGCTAATCTGGGTCGTCGAGATGGGACGGAGGAACACTGAGGAGGATGGTACGATGCAAGGTCGAACGGCCTGCGCCGTTGCAGGGATCGTCTTGGGGCTGGCCGCTTGGGGGCAAGGGGGCGAAGCCGTGTCGGGTCCGGCGTCCCAGCGGGCGGAACGGATCGTGTTTTCGAGCAATC
>CAYSGY010000247.1:0-8276 GCA_964430315.1 uncultured Planctomycetaceae bacterium | reverse complement strand
ACCTGGCCCATCAACCAGCCCCCTCGTTGCTCCCCAACGTGTGAACGGTTACGCCGAGGGAACCCACACGGTTTCAGCGTGAGAACCGGATCATCAAGAGCTGGAACTGGTTCCTCGTCCGGCGGTTCTCCAAGGCTGACCTCCTTGATTACTGCGACAACACAACGCCGATTCTGCACAGCGTCGGCGACCGTGTATCGCCGAGACTTCTCGAAGGTCTCCCGTGTGAGCAATGGGTGTCGTTGCAGCTTGTCAAGCCACGAAGACTGAGTTTTGAGCGTGATCGTTGGGATCAGCATCGGTGGCGTGCCAGATTTCTGGACTCTGAGGGCAACGAGTACAGCCTCAGAATCACGGACGCTATCGCAACCAGACGATTGGAGGCTGGCGAGGTAATCAGCAAGCAGACTGTCCTCACGATCAGCTTGACCAAACCTTGGACTCCGCCGGACGGTTCTCAGCCGGAACGTTGTTACAAGCTTGTCGCTGCGGTGATCGAATTGTAGCAGCGAGCCGGACGCGGGGTGCCGAAGGCACAAGAGGCTGGCTCTGACCAAACGTGCCGTGCCGGGGCATTCCGGCAAACCCTCTTGTCGCTGCGCGACACTGAAAGCGGAGCTTTCGGTGCCACCCGGCGTTCGGTCCGCGCCACGGTACTGTCGGCTCCCGGCCGCGGCACCCTGATGATGAGGGCGGGGCGAAGCTGCACCGCCAGGACTCCGGCGGAGTGGCCGAGAACCTCACCGGCCGGATGGATGAGGCTTCCATCGCCCTGCTTGCGTTTCAACAGGGGCGTCACTATCTTGGGATGGGGATCCCAAGGAGAGAAGCATTGAACGTGTTGCTGAAATCCGTGGCAGCGGCCTTCTGGTTTATCGCCGCAGTCCAGGGGGCTGAGGCCGGAGAAAACTGGACGAGCTATCGCGGTTCCACCGACCAGGGACACTGCGAATCGGCCGAGTTGCCGGTCCGTTGGAGCGAGACGGAGAACGTGGCCTGGAAGACGCCGCTTCCCGGCAAGGCCTGGTCTTCTCCGGTGATTTGGGGCGACCGAGTCTGGCTGACCACCGCAACGGAAGACGGCACGCAACTGTCGGTGATCTGCGTGGCCAAGAGTTCGGGGAAGGTCCTCCTCAAGAAGCAACTGCGCCTCCTGGCCGCCCCGCAATACTGTCATCCGTTCAACTCCTATGCGTCGCCGTCTCCGGTGATCGAGGAGGGACGCGTCTACGTGAGCTTCGGCTCCCCCTGCACCGCGTGTCTCGACTCGTCGACCGGCGAGGTGCTCTGGCAACGCACCGACTTCGTCTGCAATCACTTCCGCGGCGCGGGATCGTCGCCGATGATCTACGAGAATCTGCTCGTCCTCCACTTCGACGGCAGCGATCGCCAGTACGTCGTTGCCATGGACAAGCAGACCGGAAAGACCGTGTGGAAGACGGATCGCAGCGTGGACTTCCACGACCTGGAGGCCGGCACAGGCCAGCCGAGCCGCGAGGGCGATCTCCGCAAAGCGTTCTCCACGCCCGTGATCGCCGACGTTGAAGGCAAGCCCCTGCTGGTGAGCCTCGGCTCCATGGCACTTTACGGTTACGATCCGCGGACCGGCGCGGAGCGGTGGCGGGCCGAAGCCATCGGCAGCCACTCCGGCGCGTGCCGGCCCGTGCTCGGCCACGGCCTGGTGTTCTCGCCGATGGGCTCCGGGCTGGAACTCTGGGCCGTCCGGCCCGACGGACACGGCGTCGTGACCGACACGCACGTGGTGTGGAAGCACAAGGGCAACGTCTCGCGGCGGCCGTCGGTCCTGCTTGTCGGCGATCTCTTGTTCATGGTCGACGACGCGGGAGTGGCGAGTTGTCTGGAGGCGAAGACCGGCAACGGGGTGTGGAAGGAACGGCTGGGCGGCAACTACTCCGCCTCGCCCATCGACGCGGGCGGGAAGGTCTACTTCTTCGATCAGGACGGCAAGGCGACGGTTATCAAGGCCTCGCGCGAATACCAGGTGATCGGCGTGAACCGCCTGGACGACGGGTTCATGGCGTCGCCCGCCGTCTCCGGCAACGCTTTGTTTCTCCGCACGAAGAGCGCTCTCTATTGCGTCGAGAATCGGCCGGTCCGCGTGGGCCCGGCCCTAACGACGACGGCTCCGGGACGGTAGGAAGTAATCATGGGATGCACGATTTCGCGAAGGGGTTTTCTTGGGACGGCCGCCGCCATGGCCGCGTCGGGCAGGCTTCTCTACGGCCAGGAGCCGAGGGTTGCTCCCGCGCCGCCGCCGGTTGCCGTCGTGCCCGCTTCCTGCCGGCCCGATCGGCGGTCCGTGGTCGGGCTTGCCCGCGGCGAGAGCCGTCGCAAGAACGTCTGTGAGTCGCTTTCGGCGATCGAGGACCGGATCCGGCCGCTGCTTGCGTCCAAGAAGTACGTGGTGATCAAGCCGAACTTGGTCAGCACGCGCAAGCAGCTCGCCTCCACCCATGTCGATGCGCTGCACGGCATCCTCGACTTCCTCGGGCCGCGTTTCAAAGGCCCGGTGGTGATTGCCGAGTCGTCGGCGGGCTTCACCACGGAGGGCTTTGACAACTTCCGCTACCGCGAGCTTTTCGCGGAGCACAAGTCGCTGCCCGTCAGCCTGGTCGACCTGGACGAGGAAGGGAAGTATGTGACCCATCCGATCCTCAACGGCGACCTGCACTTCACCCCGGTGCGCCTGGCGGCCCGGCTCCTGGACCCGGATGCCTTCATCATCTCCTCGGCGATCTTGAAGACGCACAACGTCGTGGTGGCCACGCTTTCGATCAAGAACATGGCCCTCGGCGCGCCGCTGCACAGTCCTCGCGGGGAGAAGAAGCGGTGGAGCGACAAACGGGTCTACCACGGCGGCGTGCGCCAGACCCACGTCGACATCGCCCTGACGGCCCAGAAGCTGCACCCGTTCTGGGGCGCGACGGTGATCGATGGCTTCGAGGGGATGGAAGGCAATGGGCCGACCGAGGGGGCCGCGGTGCCGTCGCGGATCGCCATCGCCTCGACCGACTACGTGGCCGCCGACCGCGTGGGGATTGAGGCCATGGGAATCGATGCATCGTGGGTCGGGTACTTGGATTTCTGCGCCCAGGCAGGCCTCGGCCAGAACGATCTGGCGAACATCGAAATCCGCGGGCCGAAGCTCGCGGAGGTGGCCCGGAAGTACAGGATGAGCGACTCGATCCAGCGCGAGTTGCGGTGGATGGGCCCCATGAACGAAGTCCCCGAGAAGCTGGGCTAACCGACGAGGTTTGGCAAGCCGGCGCGGAGAGGCTATCCGGGGAGTTCGCAGCATCCGTCCCCTTTCCCTCTGGGCTCGGGTTGTCCCACATGGTGGCCGTACTATCACCTGATAATTCCTTCTGGGACGCTTTTCGGAGCCGCGCTAGCGGCGGCAGACCGTAGCCCATGGCGCAAGCCATGGGCTTTCGGTCTGCAAGGCACGCGGAAGCCCCGAAAGGGGCGAAAGAGGATTTGCTCGCCGCGGTCTTGGGGACGTCGGTCGGGGCCTGCCTTCTTCCGCCCCTACCGGGGCTTGAACGATTCGTGCGGGCCTTGGCCCCACGGCTTGCGCCGTGGGCTACGGTCTTCCGCTCCTGCGGAGCTACGAGCGGGGGTGGTGCGTAGGCTCGCCCCGTTGGACGAATTCCCGAACCGCACGAGATTGCCTCCCAGACCTCCCTGTCCCCCCAGTTTGCCTTGACAACTGCGGACGGTTTCTTTACCCTCTCGCCTTCTCGTGTGGTTGTCGGCGGCCGGTGCTCCTCTTCGATCCATTCAAGACATCTTCCTTCTGGATTGCGCAAGACCAATGCTTTCGTGGCGAAGCATGGTACGGCTTGCCTTGGGGTGCGCGGCGGCGTTGCCGGGCTGCCGGAACGTGGCCGAACCGATCGGGAGGTCGCTGTTGAAGCCGGCGTGCATGTCGCCCGATAGCGTGGCCATGGACGTCTTCTTCGTTCGTTTTCCGCTCGGAGAGGCCGGGCCGAACGGGTCGCTTTGGGCCGACGTGGATGAAATGCACCTGCCGGCCGAGGTCCGCCAACGCCTCGCCCGCAATGGGCTTCGCGTTGGGCTGGTGGGCGGCCAGGTGCCGGCCGGCCTGGTGAGCCTTCTGGAGATCAAGAACAAGCCTGCGCCCCAGGGGCGGGCGATGGAGAACCGGGTCGTCGACATGGAGCAGGAGCCCCGCGTGGTGCGCCGGCACATGGAACTCCGGCCCGGCACCCGGACCGACGTGGTGGCCTCCGACATCCAAGACGAACTGTCGGTGCTGCGGTGCAGCGACGCGGGCCTGGAAGGAGAGACCTTCGGTTCGGCGCAGCCGGTGTTGGTCGTCCGGGCCTATCCGGAGCGTGACGGCCGGGTGCGGGTCAAGGTCGTCCCTGAGATCCAGCACGGCGAGAGCCGGCTCCGCTTCGTAGGAACCCACGGGGCGTTGCGCATCGAGCCGGGGCGGACCAAACGGGCCTTCGACGACCTGGCCGTCGAGGCGGTCCTCGCCCCCGGCCAGATGCTGCTGTTGACCACGCAGTTGGACCGGCCTGGGAGCCTCGGACACCGCTTCTTCAGCCAAACCGCCGACGGCCAGCCCGAACAAAAACTCCTGGTCCTGCGGCTCGCCCAGACCCAGCACGACGAGTTGTTCGACGCGGCCGAGGTGCTCCCGTTGGATCAAGGCCTGCTGGACAGCAGCGGCGGCAGCCACGTGCAAAGGTAATACGCCTTCGGCGCAGCCAGGTCGAGCAACACGTCGAGATCGAACCCGGCACGCTGCGCCTTCGCTTGCCCGAGGGCAAGGTCGATCAAGGAAAACTCGGGCCGGTAGTCGACGACGCGGACCTCGTCGCTCGACAGCCCGGCCAGCTTGATCGCCTGCTCGACGGCGTCTTCGACGAAGCCGATCTTGTCGATCAGGCCGTTCTGGAGGGCCTGGTGGGAGGTGAACACCTGGCCTGTGGCGACCTTGTCCAGGGCCGCAGGGTCCTTCTGGAACCTCGGGCGGCCCTGCTTCACAATGTCTTTGAAGCCGGCGAAACTGTCGTCAACCAAGGCTTGGAAGATCGCCCGCTCCTCTTCGGTCATGGCGCGGGTGACGCTGCCCATCCCTTTGAGACGATGACTGACCACCGAGTCTTGCTGAATCCCCCAGTCCTCCAGGAATTTGGCGGCGTTGAAGTGGGGGATCATCACGCCGATCGAGCCGGTCCAGGTCGTCGGTTCGGCGAAGATCGTATCGGGCCGGGAGCCGACGGCCATCGAAACGTAGTATCCTCCGCTGGCGGCCATGCTCCCCATGCTCACGACCATCGGGATTTGCCTGTCGCCGAGCATCTTCTTCAAGTGATGGTAGAGGAAGTCGCTGCCGCTGACGGTCCCGCCCGGCGAGTTGACTCGCAAGACCACGGCCTTGACGCTTGGGTCCTTCTCGACCCGCTCGATCTGCCGCTTGACGAATCCCCGGCCATCGAGAATGGTCCCCTCGACGGCGATGATGGCCACCTTGTCCTTGCCCTTCGCGTTGTGCGAGAAGTACCGCTCTTCCACTCGGCCCGAACTTGTCATGGCCGAACTGCCGCCAAGGAGGACCAAGTTCACCAACAGCGAGAACCCCAGGAACCCCACGAGAAGAAAGACCAGCAGTCCTCCCAGGGCCGAACGCCGCCTCGGCGTCGGCGGGACGCTTTCGGCGGGCACATAGGTCGCTTCCGAGGGCCTGTAGGTGGGCTCCATAGCTGATTCTTCTCCACAACGTCAGTTGACCGGTTCCAGTGAATGCGTATGCTTAAGTCCTGACCCAAGAGAATTCGGAGTCTCCATTCTAGAGTAAGTCATTGGCGCTGCAATGCTTGCGCGCTTGCTACAAAAGGAGTGAACCTGTGTTCGTCGCCGCCTCCACCGCCTGCTACCCGGATATGCCCCTGGAAAACGCCCTGGAACGGTTGGCGGACCTGGAAGACACGAACGTGGAGCTCACCCTACACGAATCGGGGGGGAACCTCAAACCCTCGGAGATCATTGCCGACCTGGAACGGGCCGTCCGGATTTGTCGCCAGACCCGTCGTTTGACGGTCGTTGCCTACAGCGTGGAGATCGACGCCCCCACCGAGGAGGATTACTATGCCCAGTTTGCGGCTTGCTGCAAGCTCGCGAAGGCCACCAAGGTCGTGGCCATTGCCGTCCGTGCGAGTGAGCTAGGAACCCCCTTCAATGCGGAGATCGAGCGACTCCGTCGGCTCGTGGCAATCGCCTCCGCAGAGAGTGCCGTCGTCGGTCTTGTGACGGAGGCAGGCCGTATGACACAGGATCCCGACACGGCTGTGGTCCTTTGCGACAACGTCAAGGGGCTCCACCTCACCCTCGACCCGTCCCACTATATCTGGGGGCCCCACAAGGGAGGGTCCTACGAGCAGGTCATGCGCTACACCTGCCACGTGAGGCTCCGCGACACCACCAAGGAGAAATTCCAGGTCCGTGTGGGGCAGGGCTATGTCGAATACGGGCGGCTCGTGACTCAGCTCCACAAGTTCAACTACAACCGCGCGCTGTGCGTCGACATGATGCCCCTCCCGGACGTCGATCAGAATGCGGAAATGCGCAAGATGCGGCTGCTGCTGGAAAGCCTGCTATAAACGGCCCAGCGTAATCCCGGGAGGGCGAGGCTCCCGCCGTGCCGCTGGGTACCCGCTAAGTCGGCGTTGAAAAACAACGTAGGCATAGGTGGGTCAGCCGCCCTCGGCTGTCCGTGATTCCGCACAGCCGAGGGCGGCTGTGCCACATGTTATTATTGGACGACCGCTAAGACGTGTGGTCACTGCCGGCTCGGCACGAGCCTCGCCCTCCCGGGAATTGTGAAACTTCATTTTGAGCGGCTTACGGAGGTTAGCGAACGTTCGGACGGGGACGATTGCGCCGAGGATCGACTTCGTGCTAACGGCCGGGCCACAAGCCTTGCGATATGAGACGGGAATCCCACGTCAAACCAGCGGAGGAGACCCCGTGTCGCATCGCTTGTTCGCCGCAGGCCTGGCCCTTGCCGGGATGGGGCTGGTGTTGAGTGTCGGCTGTGCCCGCGGTCCGCGGGTCGCCGTGTGTCCCGCGTCGCCCTGTGAAGTCGGACTGACGGACGAGGAGATTGACCAGATGCCCATCCTGGATCGCCCCGACCGGCCCGGACACTTCTTGGGAAACAGCATCCGGCGCGTCTACCGGATGCAAACCGGCGAGCCGGAACCGTTGGTGTGCCCCGACCAGCCGATCTTCTGATCTGGCAAGTGTTCCGTGGAATGAAGGGCGAATAGGGGAAGGGGAAAGGGAAAGCCTTGGAACAATGGAAGAGACAAGAAACCGTGCCCTGATCGCACAATTCTGAATGGGAACCCTCTCTTCTTCCTTTCCCCTTTTTCCTCATTTTTCCTTTTCCCTTCTCCTCTTCCTACAACTTCACACCACGGAAGTGTTACCGCATCGATAGAAACCCGACTTTCCACGAGGCTTCGAGACCTTCTATGGCGGGCCGAACTCCCTATCAAGAGAGAATCATCCGGAACTACTACCAGAATCAAGACGCCATCATGCTCCAGCGTCTCAGTGATCTGGTGGGCGACTTGTACCTGGCGGAGGGGAAGTCGCGGTCGCGGCTTTGGCAGCGGGTGGAAACAGCGATGCGTCAGATGAAGGTCCCGGAGGACCGCATAGGGCACATCGTCGGCAGCGACAATCCCTCGCTCCTGGCCGCCCTGGTCAAGGAGCTTCAGAGCCGATAGAGGCCATGGGTCTCGATGTACTTCTCGACCGCGCGCGGAGTCATGTAGCGGATGCTCCGGCCCGCGGCGATCCGTCGCCGTATCTCCGTGCTGCTCAAGCCCAAAGCGGGCATCTCGACCTGGTGTTCGCGGAACCGCTGGATCCTCTCGGGACGGACAGCACCATTCAAACCGTCGAAATCGGGCTCGGCAACCCCCGCCCTGCGCACAGCCACGATCGTGGCCAGCTCGCAGACCTGGCCGACCTCCCGCCAGGTGGGAAGGTCGAGGAGCATGTCGGCCCCGAGGACGAAGAACAGCTCCGCCTCCGGATGCTCCGCACGGAAGTGGCGCAGCGTGTCGACGGTGTAATTCACTCCCGCGCGATCGACCTCGCAACGGCTCACCGTGAACGGTTCGTGCCCGGCGATCGCCAGTTCCAGCATCGCGAGTCGCGATTCGGCGGAGGTGAGTTCTTGGTCACGCTTATGGGGGGGGGCGGCTGAG
>CAYSGY010000246.1:0-8298 GCA_964430315.1 uncultured Planctomycetaceae bacterium | reverse complement strand
CGAAACCTTCCTGCGACGAGTAGATGTGCGAGTCGGGATGATGCCCAAGGGGCGACGAGCGTGCCGCGGCGATCGCCCGCTGCCACGGGCTGGCATCGGTGACGTCGAGCGGCTGCGGACGCCCGACGCAGTCGGCCCCACTCCGCCGGAAGGCATCGACCAGATCGCCCAGGAGGTCCCGGTTGTCCAATTCGCAGTGGCCGTCGACCACGACGAGGATCTCCCCGCGGGCCTGCTGCACGCCGAGGTTGCGGGCCGCGCTGGAAAGCCGCCGCGGGTTGTCCAGCAGCCGGACATTGGGGTGGCGCCGGGCGAAGTCGGCAACGAGCCCTTGCGTCCCGTCCGTCGACCGGCCGTCGATGACCAGGATCTCGAAGCGTTCTGGATCGTAGTGCTGCGCCACGAGATGCGCAAGCGTCCGCTCGATGCACGCCGCCTCGTTGCGCACCGGGACGATCACGCTGACCAGCGGAAGGGACGCCGGCGTCGGCTCGTTCGCCGGCGCAGCGGGCGCAAGGACGGGCACGCGGTCCGCGGCGCCCAACGGGGTCGTGATCGGTAGGGGATTCGACAAAGACGTCATGACGCCTCCGCCGAAACTATACGTCACTCCAGTCGCCCTCGGCCCGCCGGATCACGTCGCAGATCCGTCCGAACCGGAGTTCTCTCAGGAGGGTATCGAGTTTTCGCTCGGTGGTGGCCAGGTTGACGCAGTGCCGGAACCGCGAGAGCCGGCTGCCCATGGCGAGGCGCGGTTGCCTCGGATCGAACTCCCAGGGATGGACGTAGAGGATTGCGGGCTGGCGAGCTCGGTGGATCCTTTGGAGGCAGAACCGCGTCCACCAGAGGGGGTACAGCCGGAAGTACCCGCCGCCGATCGGCACATTGACTCCCGCAATCCGCGCGACCGAAGGGGGGAACTCCCACAGCGAGCCGCACGAGACCTCCAGGCGGTGCAGGCGGGGCTCGGCCTGCGGAATTCCGTAACGATCGTGATAAACGGGAAAAACGCTCGAATCGACCCGAAATCCTTCTTCCGCCAGGATCTCCAAGGCCCAAAGCGAGCGGGCCGTGATCGAGAAGCTGGGGGCGCGGAACGCCGTGACCGGCTGGCCGATCGCGTTCTCCAGCACGTCGCGCGATCGGCGCAGATCGTCGCGGAACTCCTGCGGGGTCTGCTCGTAGATCAGCCGGTGCCAGAAGGAATGGGAGCCGAGCTCGTGTCCGGCGCGGTGGATCTCCTGCACGAGCCACGGATGGCGGTCGGCCACCCAGCCCAGGACGAAGAACGTGCCGCGCACGTCATGCCGCTCCAGCAGCCTGAGGATCCGCCGCGTGTTGGCCACGACGCGGCTCTCGAAGTGGTCCCATTGGTTCCGGCCGATCTGCTTCTCGAAGCCCGAGACCTGGAAGTAGTCCTCCACGTCGACGGTGAGGGCGTGGAGCATTTCCCGGTCCGAGACCGACCGCCGCGGGGCTCTCTCCGCCGGGGCGTCGAGGGTCTGGCACGATGACAACGCGGTATCGCCGCTGCCGAACGCGATGGCCGGCTCTCTGGTTCCTGTAATCACTTCCAGGCCGTCTCCTCTGAACTCTATGTCACTTTGGCTGGTTGGACTCGCTCACCCAGGACAATGCGGTCCTCCAGAAATCAAACCGGGATTTCGTTGGCAAGTTCCCTCACCCCCTGCCCCTCTCCCGTCCAACGGGAGAGGGGAGTGGTCCTTGGTTGGCCGCTATGAAACTCCCTTCACGTCCGGCCGCCGGCCGTCATGGCGCCGGCCATGAGGCCGATCGCGCCGGCCCGGTCTTCCGATCGGTTGCTTTGCCCGGGCAGGCCCGTCCACACGACGGAAGGCAAGGCCGACGAGGGCGTTGCCTCCGTCACCTCGCACACGGAGTCGGGCACCTCGCGGTAGAGGCAGAACAACCGGAGAACCAGCGGCCCATGGACCTTCATCGCGCGGAGGAACGTACACGCCAGGAGACGCAGTTCCAGGAACAGACCGCCGTGGGCAACGTACTCTAAATCGAGGAACAGCTTGCGGCGGACGCTGTTCAGATCGGTGTCCGGGGGAAGGTTCAGTTGGGCGAGGCCCGTGATCCCCGGAGGAACGGACAGGCGGTCGCAGTAGCCTGGGATTTTCGCGGAGAGCATCCGCACGAATTCCGGACGCTCGGGCCGCGGCCCCACCAGCGACATGTCGCCCTGGAGGACGTTGAACAACTGGGGAAGCTCGTCGAGATGGAGGGCGCGGAGGATGCGGCCGATCAAAGTCACGCGGGGATCGCGCTTCTTGGCCCACACGGCGCCGGTTCCAGCCTCGGCGTTGGCCGCCATGCTGCGGATCTTGTACATCGTGAAGAGCCGGCCCTGTTTGCCGACGCGGACCTGGCGATAGATCCCGGGTCCGCGCGACGTGAGCCGCACCAACAACACCAGCAAACCGATGAGCGGGAGGGCTGGGATCAGGGCAATCGCGGCGAGGATGCCGTCCACGGCGCGTTTCCAGCGGAAGTAGGACGAGGGAGCGATCCGGATCGCCCGTTCGACGTCCGCCGCCTGCCACTCTCCCACGCGGCAACCGCAACGTTGCCTCGTCGTCTCGGTCATCGCCATGAAGTCCCCTCCCGTTCTCCGGGTCACTCCACTCCATCGCTGAATGAAATTGCGCGATCTTGGGAGCGTGCCACTGCTTGACCGCTGCCGGGAAAACGTTATCCGATCGGAGAAACCCTGCTGGCGGCAGCGGTCAAGCAGTGCCACACGACCAACATGGGCTCCCAGAATCTGCAACCTCACTTAGGTCCGGCACGTCGCGCGGCCGGTCCGTTCGCGATGCGTGTTCTCTTGGGCCTTGCTGTTCGGCGCCGTCACGTCGGCCATCGGTCGCGTGGAGGCGGAGCGGCCGCAGCGGGCGTCGGCTCGCCTGGCGGAGCCCCCGTTCAGGACGATGCCTGCCAGCCGGACACCGGCGGCCTGGAGCCGGTTGCGGGCCTTCAGCACCTGCGGCATTCGGCTGTCGCCTCGCATCACGCACAGGACGCACGCGCCCGCCGCCTTCGCCATGGCGAGCGATTCGCCGGCGGAGAGCAAGGGCGGCGTGTCGAGAACGATATGCTCGTACCGCGCCGAGGCGTCTTGGAGCACCGCGCGCCACGCCTCCGATCCGATCCGGCGGTGCGCATTCTCCCCGCAGGCCCCTGCCGGGAGGACGTCGAGCTGACCGGTCGCGTCGGGCACGATGGCGTCTTCGAGCGGCGCCTTCCCGGCCAGCACCTCGGCCAGTCCGGGCCCGGGACAAACGTCGAACAGGCCGTGAACGGCGGGCGATCTCAGGTCGCCGTCGATCAGAAGCGTCGGTTTCCCGGTGTGCTGTGCGAGGTTCATGGCAAGTTGGGCGGCCACGCTGGTCTTGCCCTCGCCGCGGGCCGCGCTTAGCACCGCCAGCACCTTGGCGCCGCCGGACTCCTCGGAGCAGAGCAAAGCGGCCCTCAGTCCGTCGATGCTTTCCTCGAAAGCGTGCAACTGCCGCTCGGCACGTTGCGAGCGTCGAGCATTCGGGCCCAGGCCGCCGGCCGGCAGGCAAGGGACCTCGGCCAGGAGCGTCCGATCCGTTTGACCTTCCAGGAGTCCGGCATCCCGCACCCTTCCTGCCAGACGTTCCCAGGCCACGGCCGCCGCAAAGGGAAGGCAAAGCCCCGCCAGCCAGACCAAGCCGAGGATCGGAAGCCGAGAGGCCTCGACGGGCGCGGCGGGCGGCTCCGCCCGTTGCAGAAGTGTTACCCGTCCGGGCGCACGCTGCTCGGTCCGCAGCCTCGCCACCCGCTCGGCGATCAACTCGAAGACCTTCTCGGCACGCTCCAACTCGGCATGCTTCGCGGCCACCCCGGATTGGCCGGGGCCGGCCTGCTTGAGTTCTTTGAGTTGGGACTGGTAGCGCCGGCGGAGCAACTCGACGGCGACCCGCTGCCCTTCCAGCTCCGACCGCAGGCTTGACCGCTCCTCGGCGGCCTTCTTGCCCGCGGCCGCGGCCGCGTCGTCCTTCAGTCCCCGTCGCTCGTCGTTCCGCAGCCGACGGAGCGACTCCTCGTCCACGGCGATCTCTTCACGCAACTGGCGGTACAGGGGGTCTTGTTGCCCTTGGGCCGAACGGGCCTCGATCTGGCAGAGCCTTTCCCGCTTCTCGACCAGGGCGGCGCTGAGTTTCTGGAATCGCGGGCTGGTCTCGACGGCGCGGTCGATCGCCGTCTCCGAAATCCGGACCGGCTCCGCGTCGGACGACTGTTCGGCCACCTTCAGCCTGGCCTTGAGCATCTCCTGCTCCACCTCGGCGTTGATCAGGCGCCCCTGCAAGTCGACGATCGCCTGGCCCGCCGCAGGATCGGACGTGGGATCCGAGACGGCGGCGCCATTCGCGCCGGCCTCCCCGATCCTTCGTTGAAGGTCCCCACGAAGCGCGGCCAGTTCGCCCGCCCGACGGTCGCGCTCTTCTTCCAACGCCTTGATGACCCGTTCAGCCCGCTCGCTCTCGTCCTGGCTTCTCAGCTCGAAGTAGGCGTCGACGACCGCATTGACGATTCGGGCCGAGTCCTCCGCCCGGGACGTCGTCAAGGAGATCTTCAGCAGTTCGGATTGCCCGACCGGCTCAATGCGAAGCCGCGTCGCCAGCCACCGGACGGCGTCGGTCTGTTCGCGGATCGGCCCGAGCTGAGCAATCTCCGGCTCGCGGACCACCGCACCGAGTACCAGCGGACTGCGGAGCAGCTCCACTTGCGTACTCATGAAGCTCGCCGAGCGGCCTTGATACGGCGACTCGAAGGCCACGAACGAAGGCCTCTCGTCGATCCGGAGCCACGCCGAGGCTTCGTACTTCGGCTGGAGCTGCGTCCACGCCGCCGCGACCCCTGCGGCCGCAAGCAACAGGCCGGTGGGCAGGGCGACCTTCCACCACGCCAGCGCGGCGCCGAAAACCCATCGCGGCGTGATCCCCTGTTCCGACGCGCCGTTGCTCGAAGATCGCTGCGGGGTTCGGGAGACGCGGGGATTCGACGAAGGCATCACGATCGGTTCCTTGCCAGGAGACCTCGCGTTGTGATTCTGGGCGGTATCGGATAAGGTTCGGTCCGGGCCGTCCGGAGGGGGCGACCCGGCGACTCACCGCGCCAGCGTGCGATACTCTGGACTATAGTCAGACGGTCTTCACGTGCCCAAAGGAAAACCGCCGAGTCTCGCCGGAACAGAGGGTTCCGAGCGTCCACGCGACGTTACAACCGGAACTCCGCGCTTTGCGGGCCGCTTCGGTCTGTAACGAGTGTATCGCGTCAAGCCGTCTAGAACGTGGAGTTCGGGTTCCCGCCGCCTCGGAGGACCGGGCCGGAGAACCGCGTCGTGGTGCCGACGCCCAGGAGCGAGAAGCCCATGATCCGCTCCAGCGGGGCGGTGATCTTCGCAATCGCCGTGTCGAGGGCGACCAGCCGGTCCTCGGCGACGAAGATGCGGTCGCCGGGGAAGATCTGGTAGTTCGTGGCGGCCATCCCCCCGGCCGTAATCTGCTCCCAGTTGACGGGCAGGACCTGCATCACGCACGGGTCCTCCGTCGGACGGGCGATCCAGATCTTCTTGGAGGAGACCTGCTGCAACCCGTTGATCTGCGAGATGGCGTCCAGCACCGTCTCGTTCCCCGTGACCGGGAAGCGATAGACGCCGTCGCCCAGGCCGGCCCCTTGCGTGATGACGTAGTAGACCTTGCTGTTGTAGGCGTAAACCTGGAGCGAGATCTCGGGCTGGTCGAGGAATCGCGAGAGGTGTTGCTCAATGACCTGCCGGGCCTCGGGGACCGTCATCCCGACGACCGGAACGTTCCCGTAAGCCCCCAAGGTCACCGTGCCGTCGGGCGCCACCAGGTGCTGGCCGGCGATCTGCTGCTTCACGGAGATGTCGGCAAGCGTCGCCGACACGATCGGCTCGCGGAGGTAAGCGCGGAGGTGCATCGCGATAGCACGCTCCGCGTCGTTCACGGTGAGGCCCGACACCGGAACGGAGCCGTAGTGGTGTCCGAGCCGGATCGCCCCACCCGGCTCGATGCGGTACACACCGTCGATCGGCGCGTCGGGGAGGGACCCGCGCACCTGGATGTGCAAGGCATCGAGGGTCCGCAGAGTATAGGGACCCCGGGGAACGGCGCGGACCGCGTCGATCAAGAGGATGTCCGGCGGCTCGATCCGGTAGGGAGGCAGCACCGCCTTGGACAGTTCGCGGGGCGCCTGCGGCGCGCAGGCCGCCTGCAGTGCGCAGGGCGACTCCACTGCGGGACATCCCAGTAGCCGGGGCGCCGCCTGACCTCCGGGCTGCATCGGGTACATCGCCGATTGCGGCTGGGCGACGATTGTCGGGCCGCGAGGACGCGGCGCGGTCCCGCAGCCGCTAGCGGCCAACAGCGCGAGAACTACGAGTGTGTACCGTCCCATCCGGTGACCGGGGCGAATCAAGTCCATGGGGATGCGCGTCCTGGCCTGCAGCGAGGTCCTCCGGGAATGCCTCCCGGAATCCCCCACCCGGCAATTCCGCCAATACTCGCTCAGTCAGTAACTTCGACAGAACCCGGGCAAACCCTATAACCGCGGAATGCCGCCGCGCCTCCGGCGCAGGATCGAAGGTCCGGTTGAACCGATTGGAGAGACTTTGCTGGAGAAGCCACCTGAAATGGTGGCATGGTGGCCCCGTCGCGTAGGCTGCCTTCGGCCCCGGCCGTTCTCTCTTCGGTGGTCCTGACGCGGCCTCACAGCAATGGGGGGTGGCGTTCCAGCGTGAAGTCACACTGAGGAATCGCCGCCTTCGCCTTCGCCAGTCCGGCGTCCCTCACCGTCCCGCCGGCGTAGGGCGCTTTGCCCGTCAGCAGAAGATACAGAGTGCAACCCAGCGAGTAGACATCGGCCCGCGGATCGACCTCGTGGCTATCCCTGGCCTGTTCGGGCGCCATGAAGTCCAGCGTGCCCATCAACCGCCCGCAACCGCTCAACTCGTCGCGTTGCCGTTCGCCGAGCAGGGCCAGGCCCAAGTCGAGCACTTTGACCGTCCCGTCGGCGCGGAGCATCAAGTTGGAGGGTTTGATATCGCGGTGGACCAGACCCTGCCGATGAATGTAGTCCAGCCCGACCGCCGCCTGACGCACGATCTCGCACGCCTCAGCCACCGGGAGCGGACCGCGTCGCTTGACCAATTCGCCGAGGTCTTCCCCCTCGACTCACCTCGGGACGGAAGCCCATCGAACGCTATTATGTCATCGAAGTGCCGCCCGCGTTGTGACTTGACGGTGCCAGTCCAACTGAGCCCTTACTAGAACCGCAGTTCGGCCCGGGCGGCGAGGCCGTCGAAGGTGAGGGCGTTGTTGAACTGCGTGAGGTCGTTCGTGTGGACCGCGTGGATGAAGTCCTCGGTCCTTGGGACGTTGAACCACGAACTGAACATATACCCGCCGGAGAGGCGGAGGTGGCCGCAGCACCCCACCCAGGCCACGCCCAACTCGAGATCGAGGATCGGGACGACCCGGTCGTCGGCCCAGCCGGTCGAGACGACCGTTCCGGAGAAGTTGTCGGCCTGGGTGAAGTCGCCGACGAACTGGCCGCCGACGAAGCTGGCCATGGCGGAGGCGTAGACCGTCATGCCGGAGCACAGGGCCCGGCGTTGGGCCTCCAGGCCGAACCGGATCCCGCCGCCGTCGAACCGGAGCCGCGTGTCGACCGTCTCCACCGTGGTGGTGTTGGTCAGGATCGACCCGAAGTCCTGTTCCAAGTGCGCGTAACGGGCACCGACGAGGTAGTTCAGCGACATCCGGTCGTTGCAGAGCCAGGTGTGCCGGAACTCGGCGTCGGCCAGTTTGAAGCGGACCGCGGCCTCGGCAAGCCCTTCGAGGAAATCGGTGGGCGCGGCTTGCGTGCCGGGATGGGAGACCATGGACCGCAGGACGACCGGGGCGTCGACGCTCACGTGGTTTTCAATGTCGGCGTCCAGGTGGGTGTACGAGAGGCCCAGACGCGAGCACTCGTCGAGACTGTAGGACACGCCGGCACGGAAGCCGGGATCGAAACCGACGTCGGCCGTGGCGATGCGGCCCACCTGGACCGGTGCAACATCCGGCTGGGGCGCGATGGCGCCGTTGATGGGAACGGCATACGACACCCTGTCCTGGCCGGGGCGGATGTAGAGGAAGTCGGCGAACACTTGCCACGTTCCCTGGTAGCACGCATCCTCGCAGGGGATCATGGTGCAGACCTGCGAGGGCGGTCCGAACGTAT
>CAYSGY010000245.1:1991-8307 GCA_964430315.1 uncultured Planctomycetaceae bacterium | reverse complement strand
CGGCGTTGATGGGTCCGTTGGACTACGACCAGGTCTGCCCGCTCGGCTTTCTTTGGGTCCAGTTGAGCCTGGTCCAGTTGCTCGGGTTCCACGAGCTTTCGCTGCGGTTGTTCTCTTATCTCGGCGGGTTGGGGGGGCTCTTTCTGTTCCGGTACGTGGCGGGCCGGTTCTTGAAAGGCTCGCCGCTGGTCGTGGCCATGGCGATCTTCGCCGTGGCGTATCCGGGCGTGCGCTACGCGGCGGAGGCCAAGCCCTATGGCCCCGACCTTTTCTTCTCGCTGGCGCTCTCCGCGATGGCGGTCGCGTGGTGGCGCCGGCCTGCGCAGCGCCGCTGGCTTTGGGGGATCGCCGCGCTGACACCGGTGGCCGTCGGCATCTCGTTTACGTCGGTGTTCGTCGCCGGGGGAATCAGCCTCTTTGCGGCCTGGCTCCTCTGGAAACGCCGCGACCGGGGCGGCTGGGTCCCGTGGGTCGTCTTCAACGCGGCCCTGGTGGGGAGTTTCGCGCTGCTGTTCGTTCTCTCGGCGTCGAACCAATCACAGGCGACGCTCCAGTGGATGCAGGACTACTGGCAAGAGGGTTTTCCCCCGCTGACCCAACCGCTGAAGCTCGTCAAGTGGCTCGCGGTGACGCACAGCGGCGACTTGCTGGCCTACCCGTTCGGCGGGCGGCGCGGGGGGAGCACGCTCACGCTGATCTGCTGTGTGGCCGGCGTGGTGGCGATCTGCCGGCGCCGGCAGGTTTCGTTGCTGGGGTTCCTGTTGGCGCCGCTCGGCCTGACGCTGGTGGCCGCCGCGCTCCACCGCTATCCCTACGGCCAGATGGTGAAGTTCCAGATCTACCTGGCCCCGGCGTTCTGCCTACTCGCCGGCGCGGGAGCGGCGACGTTGGTCTTGAACGCATTCGGACGATTCAGGCCTCTCGTTTTCTTGTTGGGTGTGCTGGCGCTGTTCGCCGTGGGGACGATGGCTCGGGACTTCTGGTTTCCGTCGAAGTCGGCGTGGGTGATGCGGTCGAGGGATTTCGCCCGGTGGTTCTGGGTGACGGCCCAGTTCGACGGCGAGGTGGCGTGTCTGAAGACCGATCTCGGCCTCTGCTTTGCGCCGAACGATTACCAGCGGGGGTTGTCGTCGATGTACCGCTGCAACCAGCGGATCTACTGTCCGCGCATCGCCCGGGGCGACCCGCCGCAATGGGACCGCGTCAGCGAGAAGTGGCCGCTGCGCTGCGTGGAGTATCGTTCGATGTGGCGGCCCTACAACCAAGCCGCCCACGACCGGTGGCTCGCAGGGATGCAGAAGCGCTACACCCTGGTCGGACGCGAGCGGTTCCTGTTCGCACGCGAAGACCGCAAAGGCCGCCCACCCCAGGAGCCCGATTGCCTGGAGGTCTACAAGTTCGTCCCTATTTCAGGTCCTGGCGGGCCTTCTTAGGAATCGTGAGGGTGAAGGTCGTGCCCTCCGGCTCGGCGCTGGTGAACGCGACCTTGCCGCCCAGGTATCGCTCACCGAACAGCTTCATGCTGTAGGTTCCGATTCCGCGGTCCTTGGGACTCTTGGTGCTGAAGGACCGCTGGAACACCTGGAGTTGCACTTCCTCGGGCATGACCCCCGCATTATGGACGGAGAACGCGACTTCATGGCCCAGGTCGAGGCAATTCAAGGTTGCCGTTCCGCCGTGCCCCGTCGCCTCCAAGGCGTTCTTCACCATGTTGCCGAGGACCCGGAGGAGAATCTGCCGGTCGGCCACGACGGCGCCGTCCCAAGCGTTCTGCATCACGGTGATGGTGCGTCCTTCCGCCACGGCGTGCCTGGCATACTGGACTCGCAAGTCTTCCAGGACCCGCTGGGTCCGAAGGGGCGCCGGCTCGACCCGGAGATCGCCCGATTCGGCGAAGACGAGGTCGCGGTGGGCCTGGATCGATTCGATCAACTGCTCCGACAAGGGGACGAGCCGCCCGCAGACTTCCCGGTCGCCGGCCCCTTCGTCCTCCAGGAACTCGGCATAACCCCGGATGCAACCGGCCGTGTTCAGCACGTCGTGGAAGAACGTCCGTTGGAGGACGGCCAGTCGCTTGGCCTGGCTGATGTCTTCCACCGCAGCCAGGACAAACAGATCGTCTCCGATCCGAAACGACGAGGTCGTGACGCTCAAATCCAACGCGACCATCCCCGAAGGACTTTGGGCCAGGATGCGACACTCGCGGACCACCTTGGTCCCGTCCGCCTTCTGGGACTCCAGGATGGCGTTGACCGCCCCGCAGGTGACGCAGTGCGGGTCGGTGCCGCAGCCGTTGGGACCCTCGTGGGCCCGAATGCACCCCAAGGCTTCGCCCGGCCGCTTTTCGACGACCTCGGCGAGGGCCGCGCCGAGCAAGTCCAGGAGGGGTTGGTTGGCCCTTACGATCTGCCGGTTGGCGTTCAGGACCATGACCGGGCCCGGCATGGCGTCGAGGACTTCGCCGAGCATCGAAACGCCCTGCAAGAGGCCGGCCTTTCGCCGGATCTCAGCGGCGGTGTCTCGCTCGGCAGGGGCGAAGTAAGTCGCCGGGCCGGGAACGATCGGGAGACTGGCCCCGACCGCGCTGGTTCCCTTCTCGAATGCCATGGCCTCCATAAGGCTTGCCCTCTTGCCGTGACAGTCCACGATTCTACCCCCAAATACTCTAGGCCACAGCGTCGGGCAGATGCCGCAAGCCCGCGCAGAATCGGCCTGCGGGCTCAACGCGAAACAGACGCACGAGGCGAAAACGGCCCGATGGCGTGACGGTGGTAGCGGTTATGCCGTGTGGGCGGAAAGGAGTCGGGTTATCGACGCCTTCGCGGCGGGCTTTTTCTCTTCCTTGGGGACATCACCCTTGAAGACCGTGGCCAGCACGAGCGTGCCGGCGAGCATGATAACCAGCGGCACGGCCCAGATCTTCGGCCACTGGAACTTGCCCTCGACCGTGAACCGATCCATGACGACCCCGGCCAACTGCGAGCCGAGGAACAAGCCGACGCCGGTCGTGGCCGCGAAGATCAACGCCTGCATCGAGCTGCGGATGGCCTCCGGAGCGACCTTTGCCGCGAAGATCTGGCCCACGATCATGAACATCACATACGCCAGGCCGTGCAAGACCTGCGCCCCCACGATCAACCCCTTGGGCCGGCCGAGAATGTAGATGACGTAGAGCCCGAGCCAGCAGGCCGCGCCCAAGGTCAGGGTCATCTTGAACCCGAGGGCCCCGAGCACGGCCCCGAGGGCGACGACCGTGGCGACCGCCTGGGCGGCCTGGGCAATGCCCATCGCGGCCGGGACCGCCTTGGCCGAGATGCCCATGTCGATCATGAACCGGGCCGAGCCGAGGAAGTAGAACTGCATCAAGCCGGAGATCACCAGGGAGGCGACGATGAACACCAGGAAGTCGGACTGGCCGAGCATGGCCAAGGCGTCGACGATCGGGACCCCGCCCTTTCCTGCGGGCGGAGTCGTCGGCAGGAGCAGGCACGCCACGCCCATCAGCACGGAGAGGACCGCCGCGAACACCAGGCAATCGCCCCCTTCTCCCTCCCCTTTGCGCACGACGCGCCAGCCGGTCAAGGCGTACCCGACCAGGGCCCAGGCCACCGGCGCCCAGATGAAGACCCAACTCTGCGTGGCGGGGTCCGCCACGTGGGCGAACAGCACCGCGTTGACCAGCGGCAATGTCGCCCCGTAGCAGAGCGAGTAGAGCAACATCACCAGGAAGGTCCCGCCGAACGTCCGCTGCTTCACGGCCAGGAACAGGAGCACCGCGCCGACCAGGTGGCAGGCCGCCAGGATCCATTCGGTGTTGACCCACTTGTCGGCCAACTGCCCGGCCACCAGCGGCGAGACGATGCACGCGATCGGCAGCGTGGAATAGACCCAGCCGGTCTGCTTGCCCGACATCTTCAGCGGTCCCAAGAGCCGCGCGGCCAGCACCGGCGCCCACGCGCCCCACACCGCGTACTCCAGGAACATCACCGCACTCAAGGCCACGTACACTTCCAGGGACACGCTCAGATTCACGGGTACCTCGCTGCCGCTGGTGGCGAAAGAAGTCTTGCTTCCCGCCGGTCCCGGGCCGCGTCCAACCGCTCGCCCAGCCGGTGAGGAAGAATGAGAACCCCGGGGCAACACCCTAGACGATCCTCCCCGGATTGTCAAGCGTTTTCTTGGGAGTTGCGACTTGCGGGGCGGATGACACGGAGGGAGACTGTCACCGCTTCGAAACGCTGTCGAGGATGTGTCGGCACACTAGGATCGTCCGTGGCGGCGGAACGCCGCGTGCGAGTGTGAAGCGGCTCACGGGCTGTTCCTGTCCGCCTCGCAGGTCCGTCGACCTTCGGCCTTGATCCCCTCGGCGAACTCGCGGAGCGCCCGCTCATCCTCCAACTCGACCCCTTCGCCATGATCCAGCGACTCGATCCGGCTCCGAATCTCGGCCCTCCACTGCTGAAGAGCCTCTTCGCGCTCCCTGAGGGCCCTCATCGCGTGCAGAAGCACTTCCTCCTCGCTGGCATAGATTCCCTTCGCAAGCTCATTCTGGATGAGCTGTTGAAGTTCTGCGGGAAAAACACGCGACATGGACGAAGCACTCCCTGTGGTTGGCCGCTACTAGGAATACTGTCAGGGGCCGGAGACACCGTCAACGATAGGACGGGTTTCCAACCCGTCCGGGACACCCTGCAAGATCCTCCCGCGCTCGACGTACAACTCGATTCCCATGTCGCCCCGCATCCCCCGGAAAGCGGCGTGTCGCGTGTCGCTTGACTTCGCCCTCTCCCGGTGCCCACAATGACCTCCGTTCTGAGAGAGACTCCGCTTGGGCCGGCGGGGGCCGGATGCCAAGCGGCAGCGAGGTTCACGGGAAAGGGACTAGACATGCACGTTTCTCGACGCTGGCTTCTCCAACGGGCCGTCGCCTCGGCGGCAGCAGCCCCGTTCATCCTCCCGTCGCACATCTGGGCGGCTGAGACCAAGCCGAACTCCCGGGTCACGATGGGCTTCGTCGGCATGGGAATGCAGAACCGGGGACTCCTGGGCGGGTTCCTCGGCCAGGACACCCAGGTCGTCGCGGTCTGCGACGTCGACACCACGCGCCGCGAAGACGCCAAGAAGCGCGTCGAGGAGTTCTACTCCCGGAAGCCGGGAGGCGGCAACTGCGCGGCCTGCAACGACTTCCGTGAGATCACCGGGCGCAAGGACATCGACGCCGTCTCCATCGCGACGCCCGACCACTGGCACACCATCGTGGCCCTGGCGGCGCTTCGCAACGGGAAGGACGTCTACTGCGAGAAGCCGCTGACCTATAATATCCACGAGTCGATCGTGCTGCTCCGCGAGGTCGACGCGAACCATCGCGTGCTGCAAACGGGCTCCATGCAGCGTTCGTCGAAGGAGTTCCGCGTGGCGTGCGAACTGGTGCGCAACGGCGCCATCGGCAAGGTCGAGCGCGTCGAGTGCAGCTTCGGCGGTCCGCCGGTCCCGTGCGACCTTCCCGAGGAGCCGATGGAGCCGGGCCTCGACTGGAACTTCTGGGTCGGGCCCGCGCCGATGCGGCCCTACAACTCCGTGCTCAGCCCGCGCGGCATCCACAAGCATTTCCCCGCCTGGCGCAACTACATCGAGTTCGGCAGCGGCGGCGTGGGCGACTGGGGCGCCCACCACCTCGACATCGCCCAATGGGGCCTGGGCATGGACGACAGCGGCCCGGTCGAAGTGCTGCCGCCGGAGAAGCCCGGCGCCACGTCCGGCGCGGTGCTGGTCTTTCCCAACGGCGTCCGGGTCCTCCATAAGCCCGGCTTCGGCGTGGATTTCTTCGGCACGGAAGGGGAAATCCAGGTGAACCGCGGCCTCTTCACGTTCAAGCGAGGCGCGGAGGTGATCGCCTCCTACGCCAATCGCGACGACCGGAAGACTTCCTGCGCAGCCGAGGTGCAGAAGGCCGAGAAGGCGTTCCTCAAGGACCCGAAGATCCGGCTCTACGAGAGCAAGAACCACCTGACCGATTTCATGGAGTGTGTCAAGTCGCGCAAGAAGCCGATCACCAGCGAACAGGTCGGCGCCCGCTCGGCGATCTGCTGCCACTTGCTGAACCAGGTCTACTTCCACGGGCAGAAGATCCGGTGGGACCCGAAGAAGCTCACGTTCGCCGGCGGGACGGGCGATCCCGCCTGGCTGACCCGCAACTACCGTAGCCCCTGGAGCGTCTGAGAGCCTCGGGAGCACAGGCTTCCAGCCTGTCACGAAGCAGGTAGCACAGGCTTCCAGCCTGTCACGAAGCAGGTAGCACAGGCTTCCAGCCTGTCAC
>CAYSGY010000245.1:0-1891 GCA_964430315.1 uncultured Planctomycetaceae bacterium | reverse complement strand
GAAGCAGGTAGCACAGGCTTCCAGCCTGTTACGAAGCAGGTAGCACAGGCTTCCAGCCTGTCGCCAGCGGCCAGGATGGCTGGGCTACGCCTTGGTCGATCGAGTTCCTCGCGGTTGAGCCCAGGAGAACGCCATGAGAGACTTCGTGATTCCTCTAACGCACCGTCCCGGCGAATTGGCGACGGTCACCAACGCCCTGTCGCTGGAGGGCGTGAACATCCGGTCGCTGACGGCCATGTCGTTCGGCAACCAGGCCATGGTCCGGATCCTCCCCGACGACGTCGAGGCCGGACGCAGCGCGCTGCGCAGCGCCAACATCCGCTTCGAGGAGAAGGAACTGGTCAGCGTGCTGCTGGAGAACCGCGCCGGCGAACTCACGGGAGTCGCCGGCAGGCTATCCGACGCCGGCCTGAACCTGGAGGCCCTCTACGTCATCGGCCTGGCCGACGACATGATCGAGCTGGCCATCGCCGTCGACGACGTGAAGAAGGCCAAGAAAGTGCTGGAATGATACGGAGGTGTCGTTCATCCGGGAGCGAGGTTGTGTAACGCCTGCCGGCCGCGGGCAACGTCCCCGGCGGCAAGGGCCTCCAAAGATCGAGCAAGGGCCTCGGCCTGGTCTTGAGTGAACGGCACGGCGGCCCCGGGAGCCGGCGGGGCCGGGACGAGCCGGGCGGCGATGGCGTCGAGCAGCCTTTCGATCCCCTCACCTCGCAGCGCGCTGACGCGATGCCCGGCCGGCCGGGCCGGATCGGCCGGCGAAGCGAGATCGTTCTTGTTGTGGACCGTCATTACCCCGGGATGGGACGCGAGGAGCGCGTCGGCCGCGGGCGACCACGGCTGGCTGAGGTCGAAGACCAGGAGCACCAGGTCGGCCGTTGCGAGGCTTCGGCGGGCCGCGTCCACGCCCGCCTGTTCCACCGGATGGTTCGCTTCCCGCAAGCCCGCCGTGTCGCAGAGTTCCACCGGCCAGCCGTCCAGGGCCGTGACGGCCGTGACCAGGTCCCGCGTGGTGCCGGCCTGCGGATCGACAATCGCCCGGGCATAGCCGACCATGGCGTTCAAGAGCGTGCTCTTGCCGGCGTTCGGAAGGCCCGCCAGGACGACGCGCCACGGCCGAATCAGACGGAGCCCCAGGGCGGCGCGCGAGATCAGCTCTTCCAGCTTCCGTTGAGCCCCGGCCAAGTCGCGGCGGTCGAGGCACTCCGCCGCCTCCCCGATCGCCCGTCGCAGGGCCCCTTGATATTGGTCCAGGAGGACCGAGGCGGTCCGCTCGGTCCGTGCCTCGGCCAGCGCGAGCCGCGCGGCGGCACGAATGGGATCTTCGGAGCTGCGACGAGTCCATTCCTGCCACGAGACCGGCCGGCACCCTTGCTCGACGAGCGTCTGCTCGACCATCGCGACCGCGGCCCGGCCCCCGTGGCAGTGCAACTCCACGGACCGCTCCGATCGGACCCGAACCACGACCTCTTCGCCCGGCCCCGGGCCGAGATGCCCGAAGCGAAGCCGGTCGGCGGCGGATGAGTCAATCGGCCGGCCGCGGGCGGAACGGAAAGACGCGTGCACAGCGGCCAACGCCCCGGCCCCTTCCACCAGCAACGTGGCGATTGCGCCGCGCCCCGGCGGAGTCAACGGAACGACAACAGGCGACACGCGATCCGGCATCCTGTGCTCCAAAACAGCAGTCCCGTGCATCCGAGACTCTCCAGCCCTTTCTGTAGCCCAGGCGTTTACGCCTGGGTTGTCCGTGCCAAGGTGTGCATCTTCAGCCCCTTCAGGGGCTTCTTGCGACGGAAGCCCCTGAAGGGGCTGATGCCGGCCCTCGTTGCCTCGGCATCCCAGGCGTAAACGCCTCGTCCTGCCCCACATTTTTCGCGGTTAGCGGGGCCAG
>CAYSGY010000244.1:0-8308 GCA_964430315.1 uncultured Planctomycetaceae bacterium | reverse complement strand
GACCCGTTCGCCCCAACGAGCAACACCCAAAACACCCTTTTCGCAACAGAAACTCCTTAGAGCCTAACTCGGAACGGCGTAGCACAGCCATTTTGGCGGTTTGCGTGACAGGCTGGAAGCCTGGACTACGGCATCTGGGACAGGTTCTTGGTGAGGACGCCGCTGACGATTCTCTCCCTGCCCGACGGGGTGTCGAGCAGCAGGGCCCCATCCGAGGCGATCCCCGCGCAGACGCCGCGAACGACGCTTCCCCCCGATTCAACTCCGAGCGGTTGGCCGCGTTGGAGGCACCGCTCGTCGGCAAGCCGGCTGATCACATCGGGCGTGACCGGGAGCTGATCCAAGAGGGCCGCCAGGTGCTTCAAGAAGACGAGGAGCAGCGACGTGCGAGCGTGGCGTACCCCGGTCAGATCCAGGATGCTGGTGGCACTGGTGCGCATCTCGGCAGGCGCATCGACCATGGGGTTGTTGAGATTCAGTCCGATTCCCACCACGCAGAGCCCGCCCGTGAGCATCTCGACAAGGATGCCCGCGAGTTTGCGTCCGGCAGCGAAGACGTCGTTGGGCCAGTGGATCCCGACCGTCTGGCCCGGCAGCAGCGGCCGAACCGCCTCGGTCCCGGCCACCGCCGCCGCGAGCGAGACCAGCGGGCCGCGCGACAAGTCGATGCCCCACGACCGGCCGTCCAACAGGAGACTGAACGCCAAGGCGCCGCGGCCGGTCCACCAACGGTTCGCCCCTCGGCCTCGGCCCGCGGTCTGCTGGTCGGCCACAATCAACAGCGGCAGCAGCCCGACTCCTTCGGCCGCGTACTGCTTCGCCCGATCGTTGGTTGACCCCAAGATCGGGTAGTGCTCGACCCGTCTAACAAGCGTCTCTCGGATCAGGCGGCTCGTGTCCAGGGTCATGGCATCGTGCGGGGGTTCAGCGACTTTCCCTACCATGGTAGACGACGCGAACGGTTGCACAAGCGGTCTTCTCGGGCGTCCTCAGTCACGTCGGACTCTTCGGTGTCAGTTGCGTCCGCATCCGAGGGTGTGTACAATTGCATATCTTTTCGGGAGGGGGCTGGGGAAGGATGAAGGATGGAAGACCCCGCGCAGTGTTCTCCCCGTTCTGATGTTCATGTCGACGGGGGGCCAGGCAGCGACGAACTTCACGTCATCTTCGACGGGATGGTCGACGGCCTTCTGATTGCCGACATCGAGTCCCGGCGATTCGTTCGGGCCAATGCGGCGGCAGGCCGCATGCTCGGCTATTCGGAAGAGGAACTCCTGCGGCTCGCCGTCGACGACATCCATCCGCCGGCCACCTTGCCGCTCGTGCTGGAGCATTTTGACTCCATGGTCCGGGACGAGGTGACGTCGCGGCCGGACCTCCCTTGCCTCCGGAAAGACGGCGGCGTCTTCTACGCCGATGTGACGGCGCGCAAGCTGCTGTTCCGCGGGCGGCGGTGCCTGGCCGGGTTCTTCCGCGAGGTCAGCGAGCGTCGGGCCCACGAGAACGCCCTGCGGGAATCGGAGGCGACCCTCCGTGGGCTGATGAACAACATCCCCGACCTGGTCCTCGTGGTGGATTCCGGGTCCACGATCCGTTTCGCCAACCATGATGTGCCTGGAGCGACGGCGAAGGAGTTGCTGGGCACGCCGGGGTTCGAGTTCCTCGCCCCGGAGCACCGGGAAACGGCCCGCCGTGCACTCGCCGAGGCCTTTCAGACCCGCAGTGTGGTGACGTGCGACGTGCGCGACAGGTTTGATCTCTGGTGGACGTGCCGGCTTGTTCCGCTGGTCGAAGGGGGCCTCGTGGAGCGCGTCATGGTGATCTGCACCGACGTCACCCGGCAGCGGGCGGCTGAGGAATCACTCAAGCGGGAACAGCAGTTCCTGCGCCACATGCTCGACCTCCTGGAGCGGGAACGCGAATGGATCGCCTTGGAGATCCACGACGGCCTTGCCCAACGGCTCACCGGAAGCCAGTTGCTGCTGGAATCCTCCGAGCAGTTGCAGGCCGTCGCGCCGGCAGAGGCTCACGAGGCGTTCCTCGAAGCGATGCGGCTCGTGCGCGAGAGCATCCGGCATTCACGCCGGCTTGTGAGCGGCTTGCGTCCTCCCGTCCTGGACGAGTTCGGGGTCCTCGCGGCGATCGAGCACCTGATCGAAGAGAACGCGAACCGAGGGGGACCGGAAGTGGAGTACGTCGCGCCGGACGAACTCATGCGCCTGGCGTGGCCCGTGGAGAGCGCGCTGTATCGCATTGTGGAGGAGTCGTTCGCCAACATCCGCCGGCACAGCCGATCGGACCGCGTGCGTCTGGAGGTCTCCTTGGAGGGCGACCGGGTCCGCGTGCTGATCCGTGATTTCGGCGTCGGCTTCGATCTGAAGGCCGTCGATCCGCAGCGCGTCGGGATTCGTGGGATCCAGCAGCGGGCCCGCCTGCTGGAAGGCCTCGCCGAGATCGAATCGGCCCCGAGCCGGGGCACGACCGTCCGCGTGGAACTGCCGCTGGTGCCGCGGATAGACCCTCGCCCGGATGCCGAGCCGCTCTGAGGCCCCCGCACCCCGGGACGGCTTGCGGCAGGGACTTGTTCGGGCGTCCCGATCCGCTACCATATCCCGGAGTCATTCCTGTCACCCAAGAGAACGCGGAGGCCGCCCATGGCTGCGGACCCCCAGCGGGCCGGAACCGCCGAGATCACGGAGACCCGGTTGTTCATCGACGGGCGTTTCACGGCCGCGGCCAGCGGCAAGACGTTCCCGACGATCAACCCGGCCACGGAGGAAGTGCTCGCCGAGGTCTCCGAGGCCGGGGCCGAGCAGGGGCCGCAGGTCGACCGCGCCCAGTTCGACAAGGTCCTGCACTACATCCAACTCGGCAAGCAAGAAGGGGCGGAATGCGTCACTGGCGGCAACCGGCACGGCGACCGCGGCTACTTCGTCCAGCCCACGCTCTTCGCCAACGTGAAGGACCACATGACCATCGCCCGTGAGGAGATCTTCGGCCCCGTGCTCTGCGCCCTGCGGTTCTCCGACGTGGAGGAGGTGATCGCGCGGGCCAACGACACGACCTTTGGCCTGGCCGCCGCGGTTTGGACCCGGGACATGAAGAAGGCCCACCTCGTGGCCAACCGGATCAAGGCCGGCTCGATTTGGGTCAACTGCTACTACGGCTTGGACTTGGCGGCCCCGTTCGGCGGCTACAAGATGTCGGGCGTCGGGCGGGAACTCGGCGAAGAGGGCATCCTGGCGTGCACGGAACTCAAGACCGTGGCCGTGAACCTCGCGTGAACCCCGCTGCGTCGGATTGACGTGGGGCAGGTCGCTGACCTGCCGAGGTGCAGGCAGGTCGGCGACCTGCCCCACGAGGCGCGGTGATGCCCGCTCACGCCGCCTGGGTCTCTTCGTCGGCCGGCGGGGCCGGCGGCCCACTGTCCGACCGCGACGGGGCGACCCGGATCTCGCCGTCCTCGCTGACGTCCTCGAAGCGGACGGAGACCTGCTTCGAGATGCCCGATTCCTGCATCGTCACGCCGTAGATCGTTGTGGCGCAGGTCATCGTCTTCTTGGAGTGGGTGACGATGATGAATTGGGTCCAGGCGAGAAAGTCGCGGAGCACCTTGGTGAAGCGGTCGATGTTGGCTTCGTCGAGGGCCGCGTCGACTTCGTCGAGCACGCAGAAGGGGCTGGGCCGGTTCCGGAAGATCGCCAGCAGCAGGGCCACGCAGGTAAGCGTCTTCTCGCCGCCGCTTAAGAGCGAGATGCTCCGCGGCTCCTTGCCGGGGGGCCGGGCCACGATCTCGATGCCGCTCTCGAGCATATCGACGCCCTCTTCCAGCACGATGTCGGCCTGTCCGCCGCCAAAGAGGTCCCGGAAGAGCGAGATGAAATGGCCCCGGACCGCCTCGAGCGTCTCCTGGAAGAGGCGGCGGCTGTCGGCGTTGATCCGTTCGATGATGCGCTGGAGCGAGTCCTTGGCGTCGACCAGGTCCTTGTATTGCGCGGCGAGCGTGCCGTGCCTGCTTTCCAACTGCTCAAGTTCCTCCAGGGCTTCGAGGTTGACGTTGCCCAGGTTGTTGATCTTCTGGCGAAGCTCCTCGATCTCCTGCTGCACTTCCTCCCGCTGCTGCTGCTCTTCGGCGGTCGGGTCGCGGTCGATCTCGCCCAGTGCGACGCCGTAGTCTTCGCGGAAGCGTTCGGCCAGGGCGTTTCGCTCGAGCCGGACCTCGTTGGAGGCCAATTCCTTGGCGTGGATCTTCTCCTCCAGCTTGCGGAGCTTGGTGCGGATCCGCCCGGCGGCGGCGTTCCACTGGGACCGCTCGGCCTGAATCGCCTCGCGCTGCTGGATCAGGGCCACGGAGCAGCCGGTCGAAGCCTCCTTGCGGAGATACAACTCGGCGATCTCCGATTCGGCCCGGAGGACTTTCCACCGCGACTCCTCCGCGCGGCGCAGGCACTCGGCGAGGTGTTCGCCGCCGTCGGCCAGGGCCCGCTGGCGTTCGAGTTGGCTCTCCTCGAACTGCCGCATCCGCGAGCGGAGGTTCTCGAGTCGTTCCTCGCCCTTGGCCAGTTCGACCTTGGCCTCCGTGGCCTCCCGGCCGCAGCCGGCCCGCTGGGCCTCCCATCGCTCCATCTCGCTCGCAACCGCCGCAAGCTCGCGTTCCAGGTCGGCCAGTCCGGCTTCGAGTTCGCGCTGCCGCTGCCGGGCGTCGGCCAGGGCGACGGCGACGGCGTCGACCTGGACCTCGGCGGCCCGTAACTCCCCTTCCATCCCCGCTTGCTGCGCGACCAGTTGGGACTTGCGCTCTGCGGCGGCTGCAAGCTTCTGGTCGTGCAAGGCGAGCGTCTCGACGGCCTGTTGATGGTCGGCCGTGGCTTGCTGGAGCTGCTCCTGGTCCTGGACGATCTGCTGCTGCAACCGCGCCAGGGCGGCCTCGGCCTGTTCGATCCGTGATTCCAGCTCCGCCAGTTGGGAGCCGAGCGCCCGGAGCTCGCTCCGCCGGGAGATGAGCCCCGTCGAGGCGTGGCGCGGACCGACCGAGAGCGTCCCGTCGGCCGAGAGCATCTCGCCGGCCAGGGTGACGAAGTGGCAGGTCCGCTGGGGCGTTTGGGCCAGCGTGACGGCCTGGCTCAGCTTCTCGACGATCCAGGTGTCGGCCAGGAGGCGCCGTGCAAGCGGCTCGTACTCGGGCTCGGTTTCCACGAAGCGGTCGGCGCGTCCGAGCACGCCGGGCCACCCGTCGAAGTTCACGCGGTCGGGGTTCTCGCGATCGGCGGGGGTCCCTAACCAGAGGAAGCCCACCCGCCCGCTAAACCGGTAGGGCTCGTGCTGGAGGAAATCGAGCAGCTCGCGGTCGGGACGGACCACGACGTGCTGGGCCGTGTCGCCCAAGGCCACCTCGATCAGCGAAGCCGCCTCGACGCTCACCCGGAGCAGATCGGCCACCAGTCCGCACACCTGGCGAAACGCGGCCTCCCGGCCATCCCGCGCCAGGGCAAGGACCTCCTTGACGCCCGGGCTGAGGCCCTCGTGGCGCCGTTCGAGCTCCTCCAGCACGGCGATCCGCTCGGCGACGGCGCCCTGTCGCTTCTGGAGCTGGGCCAGATCGGCCTGACGTTGGTCCCGCTCGGTGCGGCGCTGCTCCAATCGTCCTCGCAGGGCCTCCGCGCGATCCCCTTGTTGCGCGGCGTGGGCAGCGAGCGATTTCCGCTCCTGCTGGAGGCTGCCGTACTGTTGCTCCGTTGCCGCGAGTTGCTCGTTCAACTCGCCGAGCCTTGCCCGGCAACGGTCGCGTGCGGCCGTCGCCGCCTCCGACTGGCTCTCCAGCCCGCTGATCTGGTTGCCCAACCCGGCCGTCGCACGCATCTGTTCCATGTGGGCGGCCCGGCGCTCGTGGCTCTCGGTGCGGAGCCGGTCGAGCCGGCCGATCAGGTCGGTCATGGCCCGTTCGCGCTCGCCCAACTGGCGGGCCATCTGCCGCTGCTGCTCTTCAGCCTGTCCGACGTCGTCGCGGGTCTGCTGGAGTTGCTGTTCGAGTCCTCCGGCCCGAACCCGAAGCGCCACGAGTTGCCGCCGATGCCGGGTAATCTCCTGCTCCAGGTCGTTGCCGCGGGCCCGCTCGTGGTCCACCGTCGACTCGGCGGCGGCGATCCGCTCGCGATCCGCGGCGGTTTGGGCCTCGGAGTCGCGGATGGCGTCGGTGATGCGGGCCACCTCGGCCTCCGCCTCCAGGAGCCGAGCCTCCAGGGCCTCGGCCTCGGCCACCGACGTGTCCCGCTGTTCGCCCAGGGCGGCCAATTCCGACTCACACGCATCAAGTCGCTCGGTCAGGCGGGCCCAGTCGACCAGGGCGACTTGGGTCCGAAGCTCCTGCAGGCGATCGACGTACTCCTTGTAGCGTCGGGCCTTGTTGGCCTGAAGCTTCACGCTCCGCAAGCGGTTATCGACCTCGTCGACGATGTCGGACAGTCGGAGCACATTCTGCTCGACCCGCTCCAGGCGACGCAGCGCTTCGATCTTCCGGGCCTTGAAGCGGCTGATGCCGGCCGCCTCCTCGAAGATCACGCGGCGGTCCGAGGCCGAGGACTGGAGGAGGACGTCGACCTTCCCCTGCTCGATCACGCTGTAGGCCTGCGTGCCCATCCCCGTGCCGGCCAGCAGGTCGCGGATATCGCGCAGCCGGGTGGGCTGGCGGTTGATGAGGTACTCGCCCTCTCCGCTACGGTAGACGCGGCGGGTGATGTGGACCTCGGGCGTGTCGATCGCCAACAGTCCGCGGGAGTTGTCGAAGGTGAGCGTCGCTTCCGCGGCATTCATCGGCCGCCGGGCCCCGGAGCCGTTGAAGATGACATCGGCCATCTCCTTGCCCCGAAGGCTCTTGACGCTTTGCTCCCCGAGGATCCACTTGATCGCGTCGACCACGTTCGACTTGCCCGACCCGTTCGGTCCCACCACCGCCGTAATCCCCGAGGGGAACTCGAACCGCGTCTTGTCGGCGAAGCTCTTGAAACCGACGAGTTCGAGGGCTTTGAGCATGGAACCCTAGTCAACCACAGTCAAACGAAACGCTGCACGCGGCCGCGAAGGCCCACGAGCAGCGAAGGGAGTGTTCAGCGAACGAAATGCGTGTAAGAAAAGGGAAAGTGGAAAGTGGGAATAGGGGAAACCGAAAAAGGAGCAGGGGCGTAGTCGTTCACTCTCTTCTTTCCCACTTTCGCCCTTTTTCCACTTTCCCTTCCTTACACCGGTCAGGATCTCGACGGCTTCGCGGCTGCCATCGCTACTTCTCCTTGCGACCAAACATTTTAGCAAAAAATGTCTTGACGGAGTGGGGCTTCTCGGCGGAGTCCGCGTCTTCGGTCACTTCGTCGGGCTCGCTCGACTTCCGACGTTGGGCCTCGTCGCCCTTGCCACGTTTCTCCCCCTGATAGTGGAAGAGATTCGGGAGCGGGCTACTCGGGGCGGGTTTCGATGCACCCACCGGGGGAGAAGCCTCGTTGTCGATCGCGGTCCGGTCAAAAGCGCGTCCCCCTTCAGGAAGGGCGTCGACCTCCAGGCGACTGGCGAGTGCGCCAGCGGCCTTGGCTTGTTGGAGCGCTTGAACGACATCGGGATAGGTTCCCCCCAGGTCCACGATCGCGCGGATCACCTCATCGACCCGATGGGAGACCACGCGTTTCTGATCGGGTTCCCTCGGCGCGAACTTGCTGAGCACGATCTCGCCGGGCCGTCGCCCGGTGACCATGATGCGGTTGCCTGCCTCGACAGCCAGCGGCGTGGAGAGGACCTGGTCGCGGCCGAACAGGACAATCTCCGGCCGGCGGCTGCGGGTCACGTGAATCATCGGCGTCTCGTCGGTGTCGACCAGGTGGTAGCTGAACTGGCCGCCGAGGTTCTCGCCGCGGATCCCCGGATCGTTCGGATTCATCGACCACAGGGCGCGGAACGCCCCGTAGCGCGTCTCCGCGCTGGGCACTTTGAGCAACTCGCGGAGTTGCTCGACGGAAGCGTAGTCGTTCATCGCGCTGAGGGCCGTGAGGGCGTACACGCGGAAGGCCGGCGTGTTGCGGGCCGCTGTCCCCAGGGGCGCCGCAGAAGAGGTCTCGTCCAGGTAGGCCAGTGCCTCCGCGGCATAGAAGCAGACCTCGGGATCTTCGGATTGGGCTGCCTTCTTCAGGATCTCGACGCCCATCTTCCCCATCGCCTCCAGTTGGAGGGCCGCACTGGACGCCGTGATTGGATCGGCCAACTGCTTCTCCAGGATACCGAGTCGCTCGTTTCTCACCCTCTCCGACACCGTCAAGGCAAACGACCC
>CAYSGY010000243.1:7706-8336 GCA_964430315.1 uncultured Planctomycetaceae bacterium | reverse complement strand
CTTCGCGGTGATCTTCAAGGTCTTTCATCCCAAGGAAGCCGCGGAGCTGATGGAAGAGGCGTTTCAGAAGGCGATCGGGCTGGTCAGCTTCACGAGCGGGCAGAAAGGGGTTCCCGGACTGATCGTCGACCGGCCGACCCATGCCGACGTTCGCTACACGGTCGCTTACTCGGGCAGGATCCGCGGGGAAGCCAAGGGCCCGGTAAGCATGCGCTACAACTTCCGGCCTTCGCTGGCCAAAGTGGGCGACTACGTGGCGATCAGTTCCACCGACGGCCTGGTGTGCGACCTCATCGACGCCCTGAAGAAGGAAGTCGCCACGTCGCCCAAGCCGAAGTCCGAAGTCAACAGCCTCGTGGAGGTCGATGGGACCCAGTTGTCCTCGGTGCTGGCCGCCAACCGCAACGCCTTGGTCCGGCAAAATATGACGGAGAAGGGCACGTCGAAGCGTGAGGCGGAGACCACCATCGACGTCCTCCTGGGAGTCGTGAAACTGGTGGGCAACGTGACCCTCTCGCTCGGTGAGCAGGCCGACAAGGTCCAGGCCCGGCTGACCGTGAAACCGAACCCTTAGACGGAGGGGGCACGGTCTTCCCTGGCCCAGGCGTGAACGCCTGGGCCGGAGAAATA
>CAYSGY010000243.1:7003-7696 GCA_964430315.1 uncultured Planctomycetaceae bacterium | reverse complement strand
CCCGCCAATCGCAGGAGAACCCCATGTTCTCAGATACGGAAGTGCAACGGCCCTCTGGCCGCCCTACGCCGCCCCCTGGCCCCGATTGGGCCTGGGCTGCCTACCATCCGGACACCGAGCGCCCGTGGGACCTCCGGCTCGCGGGACACCTCTATCGTCGGGCGGGCTTTGGGGCGACCTGGGACCAGCTCCAACAGGCCCTCCGCGACGGTCCGGCACGCACGGTCGAAAGACTCCTCCGTCCGCAGGGCGACGTTGCCGGGTTCAACCGCACCTATGACGAATACGAAGGGGCGATCGATCCTGGTTCCGAGTCGACCGAGGGGGTCCGACGGTGGTGGCTTCGGCGCATGATCGAGACGCCGCACCCGCTGCTGGAGAAGATGACCCTGTTCTGGCACGACCACTTCGCCATCAGCCCTGCCCGACCCACCAACGGAGCGGCATTCGGACAGCACGTGCAGTTGCTTCGCGCGCATGCGCTGGGCAGTTTCTCCGAGATGCTCGATGGAGTGGCCTACGATCCGGCCCGCATGGACAAGGTCGTCACGGAGAAGGCCGTCTATGACGGGCCGGCGCGATGACGGTGGCCGGCGCGTCCGCGTCGCTCCAGTCGGCCACGAGGCGGAGGGGACTCATCCCCACGGTTGAGTCGATTCCTTTGCCGGCGGGCAGTTCCGGGAGGGGCATCAG
>CAYSGY010000243.1:537-6993 GCA_964430315.1 uncultured Planctomycetaceae bacterium | reverse complement strand
GGAGGAACTGACCGTGGGCCCGGAGCAGTTCTCCGAGGGGGACGTGCGCGACGTGGCCCGGGCGTTTACCGGCGTCTTTGTGCTGCGGAGCCGACTGCGCCTTGTGGATCGCGAGCACGACGACGGCCCGAAGCGGATCTTCGGCCGCGAAGGCCCTTGGACCGGGCACGACGCGGTCAAGATTGTGCTGGCCCAGCCGGCCGCGGCGCGCCTTCTGGTCGGCAAGCTCTACCGGTGGCTGGTGTCGGAGACGGAACCGCCGAGCGAGGCGTTGATCGCCCCGCTGGCCGCGTCCTTTGCCAAGGACTACGATATCGCCAAGCTCGTTGGCACGGTGCTCCGCTCCAATCAGTTCTTCTCGGCCGCAGCGTACCGCCAGCGGGTGAAGAGTCCGGTGGAGTACGCCCTGGGCATCGTTCGGCCGATGGAAGGTGTGGTGAACACGGAGGCCTTGGGCAACGACCTGGCCAACATGGGGCAGGAACTCTGCCACCCGCCGACCATCAAGGGCTGGGCCGGCGGACGGACCTGGATCACCGACTCGACCCTCATTCGCCGCAACAACCTGGCCTGGGCCTTGCTCTCCGGCTCCGAACCCTATGGCGGCCAACTGGATCCCCGGGGCGTGGCCAGAAAGCACGGCCATTCGAGTACGGAGAAGACCAGCCGGTTCTTCCGGGAACTGTATCTGCAGGACGATCTGGGGCCGGCCGCACGGCAGCGACTGACAGGATTGCTTTCCGACGGAGAATCCGGGCGGGGTGATCCCGTCAAGTTCAGCCGTCAACTGGCCCACGCCGTCGTGACGCTCCCCGAATTCCAGTTGGCGTGAGGGGCAGTAGGCAGTAGGCAGTACGCAGTAGGCAGTACGCAGTAGGCAGTAGGCAGTAGGCAGTAGGCAGCAGGCGACCTCGTTGAGCCCAGGCGTTTACGCCTGGCAGGAGCAGATCTTGCCATGTCCGTTTCCCGTCGCGCTTTCTTGAAGCAGTCGCTGGGCGCTTCGGCCCTGGTGGCCACCGGGGCGGGCGTCCCGGCGTTTCTCGCCGGCACGGCTGTCTCTGCCCATGCGGAGCCTCCTAAGGAGGAGGATACGATCCTCGTGGTCGTTCAACTCGCCGGGGGCAACGACGGCCTGAACACCGTGGTTCCCTACGCCGACGCGCTCTATGCCAAGAACCGGCCCACGTTGCGTCTTCCCGCCGGCGCGTTGCACAAGATCGACTCGCACCTCGGATTCCATCCCCAGATGCGGGCCTTCCATCGTCTGTATCAAGAGGGGCTGCTCAGTGTCGTTCAAGGTGTGGGCTATCCGAACCCCAATCAGAACCATCCCGAGGCAATGCGGGCCTGGCAAACGGCCGAGACAAAGACCGCGGAAGCGCAGACGGGCTGGCTGGGCCGCGCCGCGGATCAACTCTATCGGCCCACGTCGGGCCGCGTGCCGGCGGCCTACATCGGCCACATTCCGCCACCGTTTGCGGTGAACGCCGAGAAGGCCATCGTCCCGTGGGTCCGGTCGCTCGACCAGTATGCCTGGCGCGGCGATGCGCCGGCTCGTGCCCGGGCCGACGCCGCAACACCCGGTGCCGACAGCCGGAAAACGCAGCCCGACCGAGGAAACGCCTTGCTCCAGTTCGTCGAAAAGACCTCCGTGACGGCCTACGCATCGAGCAAGCACGTGGAGGCGGCCGCACGTGCCGGGGCTGCGTCTGCCGATTATCCCAACTTCCAGTTCGCCGCCTTGCTGCGAACGATCGCGCAACTCATCCGAGCACAGGTCGGCATCCGGATCTTCTACACGGAGCTTGGGGGAAACGAGCCGGGCGGATTCGATACCCACGCCGGCCAGGCCCTCAATCACGGGGCCCTGCTGGAGCAGTTGTCCGAGTCGATCGCCGCCTTCGTCAAGGATCTCAAACGGGACAACTCCCTCGATCGGGTGCTGCTGATGACCTTCTCCGAGTTCGGACGTACCGTGCTGGAAAACGGGCGCCGCGGGACGGATCACGGCGCAGCCCAACCGCTGTTCGTCGTCGGCGGGAAGGCACGCGGTGGGCTGGTTGGTCGTCACCCCCCGCTGGATGACCTCGACGGCGTCGGCCTTCGGGCCCATACCGACTTTCGCCGGGTCTACGCGACGATTCTGGACCGCTGGCTGCACATCGACAGCCGTGCCATACTAGGAGAGGGGTTCTCTCACGTGGATCTCCTCCAGGTGTGACTCCCCAACTGGGTGGATTCGGCGAGGTATCTGTCGGTTCGAGCCGCATCCTTGCTCTTTTTGGGGTATATCTCTATATAATCTGGAATGAGGCTCGCGCCACCGGGGGTGGACTACCCCGGTGTCAAGCGAGCGACTCATCCTTGGGGAGAGTCCCTCGGCCGTTTGTGTTGGTTTGTGCCGGGGTCCGTCGTACACTTTTTCGGAAAGGATGTGTTTCGTGGCCAAATCAGAGAAGCCTGAGAACGAAGTGCCCGCCCCCGAGCAAAGCGGTGCAGCTGAGGCCCCCGCTCCTGCCGCGGAAGCGCAAGGTCAGCCGGCTCAGCCCCAGCGGGTCCAGGTGCAGATCGACGACGGCAAGGCAGTGGCGAGCTACGCCAACTTCTGCCGCGTCACCAGCACCCCCGAGGAATTGATCGTGGACTTTGGGCTGAATCCCCAGCCAGTGGGGGTTCCGACTCAGCCGATCATCATCACCCAGCGGATCATCACGAATTTCTACACCGCCAAGCGGATGCTCCATGCCCTTCAATTGACCGTCCAGCGGTATGAAGCGACCTTCGGCGTGTTGGAGACGGACATTCAGAAGCGGGTCCGGCCGGGCCTCCAGTCCCGGTAAGCCGCAACGATCCGGCGATCCCCCACGCGGTGGCGGAACGCCTGCCATCACGAAACCGTCACCAGGCGGCGCTCGCTGTCCCACTCGGGCAGGGATCGCTGCCTGGTCCTGTTTCTTGGGGATCGCCGGTCGGTTCAGGTCTTCACTTCTTCGACGCGGCTTGGGGAGGTCGTTGCACGTTCTCGGCTTCCGGGGCGGCCTTGTCGAGGTTCGGGGGGATGGCTGCCTCGACCTCCTTGCACGCCCAACGCAGGCCGCCCAAGAGGATCTGCTGGAAGATCGGATGGGTCCAGACGTCCTCGCGATGGCCCATCGACGTGTAGAACACCCGTCCTTTCCCGTGCATGCGGCACCACGTGGCGGGAAACGGGGGCCGGTCGTAGCAGCGTTGGTCGGCCGGATTCTGGAGGCTCATCCCGCGGCAATCTTGGACCAGAATGACGTGAATGTCCTTGGCAAACCGGTGGAGCGAGAACCACTCTTCATGGAATGAGAACGACTCGCCTACCCCCTTCAGCCCGGGAAACGCCGGCGATGCGACCCGCATCGTCGCCACCTGCTGGGTGCCGTGGGCAATGCAGTCGCCGCCGACGGCCTCCGGGAGCATCCAGATTCCCGGATGGATCGCCACAAATCCCTTGCCCTCCAGGACGGCCTTGAGCACGCGTTGCCGCGCCTCGGGCGTGAGCGGCGAACCTTGGTCGAGGCCTTTGGGTTTCGCCAGGTCGGCCGGGCTGCCGCACGTGCAGGAGACGATGGCGTCGTAATCTCCGAGGTCGCCGGCGAGCACGGCGCCGTCCTTGGTGCACTCGATGTCGAACCCGTGCCGCTTCCCCAGTTCGACGAGGACGGATTCAGCCAGCGACAGCCGGTCCCCTTCCCGGCGAATCACGGGATGCTCGAACAGCACGCTGCGGCTGAAGCAGAGCACGTGGTGCCGGCCCTTGCCCTCCGCCGGCTTCGCCTCCGCGCCCGGCGAGGAACACGCCGAAAGCAACAGCCCACACACGGCTCCCAACAGAACAGACGTTCTCATGGCTTGCTCCTCAACGAAGCCCACGCTTGAGCGGGCATCCGCCCTCGTTCCCACGCTCCGCGTGGGAACGCACCCCCGGGACGCTCCGCGTCCCGGCATTCGCCTTCGATCTGGGGGAGCAATTCCCCCAGAGAACCGATCCGATGGGCCCGCGTGCCTTCGCCGTTGCGTTTGCATACCGATCCGCTCCTGATACACTAGGATGATACGGCGTTTGTGACACAATGAACAGACGAAAATGAAAGCCCTTTCCCCTCTTTCCTCCTGGCTCGTGCCCGGCCTGGCGGCCTTCGGCGGGCTGGCTGCGCTGGCGGCGTGGCTCAGCGCCGGGACGCGGCTTCCGCTGCACGAGCGGGTGCCGGGGCTGGACCGGGCGCAATCGGTCGAGGGCGTGGAGCAGTCGTCGATCCCGGGCTCGGGGATTCTGGCCCAGGGCGACGGCAAGCCCGCCGATCTGCCCGGCGCGTGGCCCCGTTTCCGCGGCGAGAAGCTCGACAACATCGCCGTCCCCGGCATCCCCCTGGCACGCAAGTGGCCGGCCGGCGGCCCGAGGCAACTCTGGTCGGTCGAATTGGGCGAGGGACACGCCGGGCCGATCGTTGCCGGCGGCCGGATCTATCTGCTCGACTACGACCGGCAGAACTCGGCCGACGCCTTCCGCTGCCTCTCCCTGGCCGACGGCAAGGAGATCTGGCGGTTCAGCTACCCGGTGGTCATCAAGCGGAATCACGGCATGTCGCGCACGGTGCCGGCCCTGGCCGGGAAGTACGTGGTGGCCATCGGGCCCAAGTGCCACGTCACGTGCCTCGACGCCGCAACGGGCCAGTGCCAATGGCGCATCGACCTGGTGCGGCAGTACGGGGCCACGGAGCCGCCGTGGTATGCGGGGCAGTGTCCGCTGGTGGACCGCGACCGGGTCATCCTCGCCCCGGGCGGCGACCGGGCGCTGCTGTTGGCCGTCGATCTCGCCACCGGCAAGGAGATTTGGAAGACGCCGAATCCGCACGGCTGGAAGATGACCCACGCCTCGATCGTGCCCATGGAGTACCGCGGCCGGAAGATGTTCGTCTATTGCGCGAGCAAGGGGGTGGTGGGCGTGTCGGCCGAGGACGGCTCGCTGCTCTGGGAGACCGGCGAATGGAAGATCAGCATCGCGACCGTCCCCTCGCCGCTCTGCCTGCCCGAAGGGAAGATCTTCTTCAGCGGCGGGTACAATTCCGGCGCGCTCTTCATGCAGCTTGAGGAGAAGCAGGGGGCCTTTGCGGCGAAGACGCTGGAGCGTTTGAAGCCGAGCCAGTTCGGCTCGACCCAGCAGACGCCGATCCTCTTCGGCGGCCATATCTACGGCGTGCGGGAGAAGGACAAGGAACTCGTGTGCCTCGATCCCAAGGGCAAAGAACTCTGGCACAGCGGCTCCGAGCACCGCTTCGGCATCGGGCCGTACCTGATCGCCGACGGCCTGATCTACGTGATGAACGACGACGGCGTGCTCACCATGGCCGAAGCAACCCCCGCGGCCTACAAGCAGCTCGGCCGGGCCCAAGTGCTCGACGGCCACGACGCCTGGGGCCCCATGGCCATGGTCGGCGCCCGGCTCCTCGTCCGCGACGTGACCCGCATGGTTTGCCTCGACGTGGGTGGGAAATGAGGAGAGTAGGCAGTAGGCAGTACGCAGTAGACCGTAGGCAGCCGGGCGACATGCCGTCACTCAAACCGGGTGGCATGCCGTCACTCGGCGAAGCCGAGGGTCGGCATGGACACCGCCATGACGGCGCCCATGCTCACCCGACGCTTCGCGTCGTGAGAGCATGCCACCCGATCCGCGTCGTGAGAGCATGCCACCCGATCCGCCATGACGTCCGCCGAGGCGCCGTTACGGGGGCGTCGGTGGCGATGACCGTCGTCGTCCTTGCGGCCGTGGTCGTCGCGGCGATCGTGGTGTTGCGGCGCGACATGTCGGGCCGGCAGGGAAGCGGCCTTTCCGAGGCGTTCGAGTACCGCCTCGACAATCTCACGAAGATCGACCCCGCGCTCGTCCTCTTCCGCCAGACCGGCGGGATCGCCCTGACCTTGAAGCAGGCCCGCGCGGTGGCCGTGGGGCCTGAGGATCGGGTCTACGTGGCCGGCGACCGGACGATCCAGGTGTTTGAGCCGGACGGGAAGAAGCTGGCGGAACTGGCCGCCAGCGACGAGCCCCGTTGCCTCGCGGTGACCGGTCCGCACCATGCCTTTCCGGGCCGCGTGTATGTGGGCATGAAGACGAGGGTCGAGGCGCTCGATCCGTCGGGCAATCGCGTGGCCGCGTGGGAAGACCTTGGGCCCAAGGCCGTGCTCACGTCGATCGCGGTCGGCGAGCAGGACGTCCTCGTGGCCGACGCCGGGAACCGGATCGTCTTGCGCTACGACCCGACCGGAAAACTCGTCACGCGGATCGGGAAGCGCGACCCGGCCAAACACATCCTCGGGTTCGTCATCCCCAGCCCGTATTTCGACGTGGCCATAGCCCCCGACGGATTGGTGCGGGTGGTGAATCCCGGGGCCCATCGCATCGAGGCCTTCACGCTGGACGGGGACCAGGAA
>CAYSGY010000243.1:0-527 GCA_964430315.1 uncultured Planctomycetaceae bacterium | reverse complement strand
TCTTCTGGGGTCGCCAGGGCGAAGCCATCGATCGATTCTGCGGGTGCTGCAACCCGACGAACCTTGCCATCCTGCCCGATGGCCGCGTGGTGACTTCGGAGAAGGGAATTCCGCGGGTGAAGGTCTACAGCGCGGACGGCAAGTTCGTCGGCGTGGTCGCGGGGCCTGAGACGTTGGCCCCCACCGAGACGATTCTCAAGGAGACCCGATCCGACCACAAGCTCCCGGTCTTCGACGTCGCCGCCGACAGCCGCGGGCGCGTGCTGGTCCTCGATCCACTGGCCGTCAAGGTGCGGATCTTCGAGGCGAAGGGCGAGAAGACCGATTGACGACGTGTAAGAAATTGGGAAACGGGGAAAAGGGAAAAATGGGAAAGGACATCGATAGGGCGGCGACGGTCGGCCGGCGCGAGTGGATTGCCGAAGGGCTGCGGTATGGGGCCCTGGCGGGGATTTCGTGCTTCGCGGCGGCGATGCTCGTCCGGCGGGCGGCGAAGCCCGGCGATCCCGATTGCCGGGTCGCGATCG
>CAYSGY010000242.1:0-8339 GCA_964430315.1 uncultured Planctomycetaceae bacterium | reverse complement strand
AGTCGATCGCGCCGAAGTCCAGGCACCAGCCCATGTCGAGCGTCTTGCTGCTGGTGCCGCCAAGCTTGCACACGACGCGCTTGATCGGCTTTGCGACCAGGCCGTCGTTGACCGTCTCCTCACGGGTGGCGAACTCCAAGCGGGTCTTGCCGCAGTAGATCAACAGCTTTAGCCCCGCGCGGAGCAACGTGTTTATGGCGTGCTTGGCCCCGCTGCCGAACTGGCCGATGGTGCCTGCCACACCGCAGTTACGGGTCGTGCTGACGCCCAACAGCGTATAGCCCTCCACAGGAGCGACACCGGGGTTCTGAACCAGCAGATACATGGAATGGACCTCTCAAGGTTGTCGATCAGCGTTCAACTCGCACTCATTCCGCCGCGCCACGCCGTCTGCAATACCAGATGTCGGGTTTCGCCCGCCGAAGCCGGGCAATGTTGCTGCGCCGGTAGTCCGAGACCATCACGCCAGCGCGGATGCGTGCCTCCATCGCAAGCTGCTGGGCCTTCTCCAAGGTCTCACTTGTCGTCGCCATCACCCTCTTCCTCCACCATCAGCGTGCCGCAACCGCACGTCGGCGGCCCCACTTCATCGAGCCACTTGCGGGTCATGCGGACCACACAGCCGCACTCACAGACGACCTTCAGCAGGCGGCAACCCTGTTTCTTCGGCACGTTGGAGTGCGTCAACTCGGCGTGCGGGTACGGGCCGATGGCGTCCGTCACTTCCCGCAGCCGTGTCTTCAAGCTCTCGCCCGCGTGCGTGGCGGTCATCTTCCCTTCCAATCCAACGGCCTTGGCCAGCCGAGTGAACCTGCCTTTGTGGCCCGCTTCCACGCCCACCGCGCAGTGGACCAATTCATGGACCAGGGTGGCCGACACTTCCACCGGGTCCTTCAGCACAGGGCTGATGAAGACCTCACACGACTGGTCGGCACTGTTCTTCGCTGACCACGCCTCACCGATTCGCCGCTTCTTATTCGCAAGCCCACTCTTGCTCGGCCACGAGCACGAGGCCCGAATCCTCTCGGGCAGCGGATGTCCCAGCCGCTCGAAATCTGGGCGGATCTTCTGGATGCACTCGTTGAGCCATTGCTCCCGGTTCATGGCGTCTCTCTCAGTTGCAGGCGGCCACCATCGCTCTGTTACCGAGTAGTTCCTTGCCCAGGTAGCGGTCGATCAGCCGCCAGACCATCATTGGCGTGAAGATGCCGCCGTCGCGGCATCGCTTCGTCGGTCGCGTCTTGAAGCCCTGATCGTTGAGCCAGACTGTGATCGCCACCAGCGATTCGCCGGATTCGCGGCGGCGCTTGATCTCCGGCACAAGGACCTTTTCGTAGCGGTCCCTTGCGCTCTGGGCGTTGGCCGCCGAGCCCATCGGCTGAGCCTTCCTGATGCCTGCGTCCCGCAGGTCTTGGCGGCCATCCCAGTGACCGGGCCGTGACGAGCCCAACAGCCTGCCTTTGGTCTTCGCCGCTGCCAGGGCCGCCTTGGTGCGGGCCGCGATCTGGTCGGCCTCGTGCTCTGCCACGGCGGCGAGCACCTGGATGTTGAACTTGTCGGCGTAGGGGTTGTCGCAGCACACGAAGTCCAGCTTCGAGTGCAAGAGGCAGTTGAGGAAGTACGAATTGCGGGCGAGCCGGTCCAGCTTGGCGACCACCAGGGTCGCGTTGGTCAACTGGGCGTGATGGATGGCTTCTTGCAGCTTCGGCCGGGCAGACTTCTTGCCCGTTTCCACCTCGACATGCTCGGCCACGACCACCGCGCCGTGGGTGAGCACCAGTTGTCGGACCATCTCCCTCTGGGCTTCGAGTCCCAGGCCGCTCCTGCCTTGACGTTTGGTGCTTACACGGTAGTAGGCGACGATCTTCACGATGTTGACGGTCACGGTTGCTGTCTCCAGTTGCATTGCCAACTCTATCTGGAGTATAACACAGAAGCAGTGAAAGTCAAATGGGAACTCAGCCCATTTTGCCAGGATTCGCGCCGACGACGCCCGTGCCGGCCCCGCATGGACCGCCAGGTCCCCGTCGCGGACGAGGAATGCGTGTTTCCATCGCCGCTTGCCACTCCCGCAGCGCCGAGAATTGCGCCGATAAGCGGGTGTTTGCACGGAAGTGCTTATGGGGTAAGATTATGGTGTTAGAACAACTTGACTTGACGCGCAGCGTCAACCTGCTTCACCGAAAACGGCGAACCTGAGCCGAAAGGCTCTTGAAGTGAGTGGAAGCAGCATTGACCGCGCCCCGATACGGGGCGTCGGCCGTGCTGTTCCACTCGCGCCTTCGCCGGCGCTCGGTGAGCAGTCGGATCGACGCCCTCTTTTATTGACGGGGCTCGGGTGACCAACGGAGTGTACCATCGCCGGTTTAGCTGTCTTGGGCGCAGGCCCTCGGCGAGGGGCAACAGCCCGATCGGCCGTGTCGGCGCGGCCCGACTTACAGGATGGCGCGACAGACGCGAAAGTCGCGCGGAGGCCAGCAGAACCACCTGCTCGACACTCTTAGAAACAGCCGGGGCTGTCGGATTCAGGGCAACCTCGTCGAAGCCGTCACGACGGATAGCCGAACTTCTTGCGGAACTTCGGATCGTTCCGCTTCACCACCAACCCGGCAAACACGTCGTTGGCGTCCTCAGCCCCAGAGATCGCCCGCTTCCACGCCTCGACCATGTAGAAGCTCACTCCCCAGTAGTGGGCCACGGTCTGTTCGTCCTCCTCGCAGACCGCGCGAACCAGGTCGCCACAGAGGATCGGCAGCAACACGTCGCGCCGCCCCTTCTTGTAAGTCGCCCCCGGCCAGGGAATGGGTGCGTCAGTCGTGCCCTCCACCTTCGTGTCGCCCCGGTACTCGTCGTGGAGCACGGTGCCGACGCAGTATGCCGGAGGTCGGTAGGGACCAGCCCGCCAACGGAACCGGAGCGGCGGCGGATACTTCGCCGCCATGATGTCGCGGCTCTTGGGGTGCTCCCGGTTCCGGGGCAGCCTTCGCCAGTCCACTTTCGCGTCTTTGGTGGCTTTCGCGTCTCTGGCTTCTTTGGCTTTGGTCTTCGGTTTGGCCATGACTTTCGTATCTTTTGCTCCGCGGATTGCATTCCTCGGTCAAGACGGTATGATGGTTCCAGCGTCGAGAAGGTCGGAACAGAGCTGCATGGCTACCCATCCCGCCTCTCAGGAACGGCGGTATGATTGGTTCAGCCGGTGCCCGTAGCAGCGATGCCAACCTTGCGGCCCGTGGTCTTCTTGCGGCTGCTGCCCAGGTACTCTTTTCCCAGGTAGCGGTCGATCAACCGCCAGACCGCGGTTTGCGTAAACGGCTTGCCGGCCGTCGTGAGCTTCCCCTGCTGGTTCAGCCACTCGACGATCTCCGGCAGGGTGTCGCCCCGTTCCCGCCGGGCCTTGATCTCCGGCATCATCCAGGCGTAGACGTTCTGGACCCTTTCACGTTTCTTCTTCGCGGCAGCGGCGATCGCCAGCTTCGTCCCCCGCAAGTGCTCTCGGCCCTTCCAGTGGTCGGGGCGGGCGGAACCGAGCTTCATGCCCCGTGCCACGCAGGCCGCCATCGCTTTCTTGGAGCGCTCGCTGATCTTTGCGGACGACTCGTCGGCGGCCGTTGTGAACATGTTGATCGTCTGCGGCGTCATGGCGCGCTGATCCAAGCAAACGAAATCAACGTAGCTGCTCTGCAAGGCCCGCGTGAACGCGGCGTTCTTCACCATGCGCCCCAGGTTTGGAATGACCAGCGTAGCACTTGAGCCAACCGCTGCTTCGATGGCTTTGGCCAATTCGACCCGCTCGATGGGACGGCGTGTTGGCTGGTCCTCCATTTCCGTATACGTGCCGAGAATCTTGCCCGCGTTGAAAGCGACAAAGCGCTTCGCATTGGCTTCTTGCTCCGCAACTTCAACGCGGGAACGGTTCTCCTTCAACCACCGCCGGTAGTAGATGACGTACTTCTTCACGGTATTTCCGATTCCTTCGTTAGGACCAAACGAGGTCGAGTGCGTGCCGCGGTGCCACTACAGTTTATCTTACACTACGTTTGGGCAACTGTCCAGTCTGGTTTTCTCGCAGCCGGGAGGTAGAATCGACGTATGACTCAGATGATTAGTCCGATGCTGCGGCTCTTCCGCGATGGAGCCCAGTCGTATCAGCCCGAGATGAAGGACCTGGAGCCAGAAACCGGCGATCCGCAGGTTTCGTTGAAGAACCTTCAACGAATCACGGCGGCCGGGCCGGTGATCTGGAAAATCCTGGTCCGGCCCACCGGCGTGCTCGTGCTGTTCGACGGCGGCGAGCAATTCTACGCCCCTGGCCTCCGGGTCGGAACCAACGGGCCGGCGACCGAGGCCCTGGCCCAGATCGCGGTCCAGGCGGGCTTTGGTCCCTACGAGCGCCTGCTGCGTTTCTACCGCAACCTGCCCGAGGATTGGTGCGAGGAACTGCCAAGCACGATCCCGGACGACGAGTCGCTGCCGATTCGTTGACTCCCCTCCTTTGGTTTCGACTGCCTCGCAGCCCGGTTACTGATTGGTTTCCCACGACCTTCGATCTAAGTATCGGGCGTCGAGAAGGTTACGATGAGAACCGGGCCGAATGGTTACCGATCTTACCGATCCCACATTACCAGCGCTATGCGCGCTGTGTGTTTTCAGGTCTCGATTTTCTTCCGGCCTATAGCTGGTAATGTGAAATCGGTAACATCGGTAACCATTGGTCAGCCAGAATCGGCATAACTGCCCTTTCCTTCTGGACTTGCGGCGATTCTGCGCGATGCGGCATTGGTTACCGATTTCTCCCCTCCTGAGAATGGGCAGCCGCGTCAGGCCGTAGGCCAGTATCCTCTTCGTCATTGCTCCTCCTGGCCCTCGGCCTCCGCATCCTTTGGGTGGCATAAGTTTTGGGAAACGCCGCGTCGAACCGGTGCGGCCACGGACGCCGACGGACGAAGGGGCAGCCGACTGTGCCTTTTTCGCCGGTTGGATCGGTCGTGACGATTTTGACCCCACCCGCCCCACCTGGTTGCCACCTTGCCCGGTCAACCTGCTCGATACTTCGATGCAATCGTCACAACTCCAACACTGACTGCCGGTTATCATGCCAGTCGTTCCACGTCAACAGACATGATAAGTCGGCACGTCGGGGCTGGATTGGAGCGATTGCACCGGTCGTGACGGCTGCCGATTTGTCGGCCGCGTCTGTTGTCCGGTGTTGTGCGCTAAATTTCGGAGTGTTGTAAGGTTACAACGCTAACCGTGCGCCCTAACCGCGCGTGGGGCGCGCCACGTTCAAGGGGCCGAAACCTGCTCGATTCTGGATTCTCGATTCTCTGACCGAAGCGCGCACGGCAACAGTGAATCGAGCAGGTTAGGGGGCCACGTGCCGCGCTCCCGGCCCCCCCCCCACGCTCCCGCCCGTGGTGCTGCCGGTCAACTCCTCTATATGCGGCGCTTTCCCGGCGCGATTCCGGCGCTAGCATTCACGCTCCGCATCGCGCCAACGGGCCAACCGTTACAGCCCCACTCACTTACGCTACTTCTGCTTAACTGTCTGCTATTTTCGGGGTTGGCAAGCAGCAATTTGCCCTTAAGCAGTGTAATGTGTAAGTAGAGTCAAGCAACACCTTTGAGGAGCAACACTGATGAAACCGTCGAAACAGTCCAAACGGCCCTCCAAACGCCGGAAGTCCAACCCTTGGGACAATCCCCTTACGCCGGAACACAAGGCAATCGCCCTTGCGGCAAGGGTTCTCTCGGAAGAGTCGCCCCACAAGTTCCCGCCGGGAATGGGCGGCCCCGAACTCGACTTGTCCGGGGTTACGCTTGACGATGCTATCGCCGTTGTCCGGCGCATGGTGGAGCGTTGCGAGAATCCCGCAATGCGCAAGGGGCTTGCCGCTAACTTGGCAACCCTTCGGAAGAAACACGCAGCGCTAGCTGCTGCGCGTTGACTTACACTCCTTCTTAGCAAACACCTTGGAGCTTGCACCATGAGAACACGTACCGTTTACCCTGCCGATATGGTGGCCCACCTTTGGGCGCACAAGTCGCAAGACTATGCCCGGAACCCCGGGCATAACTTCTACTTCCACGGGGACACAATCTACAGCTACGGTTCCCATTTCCCCGTGGCGCGCCACGTTGCCCGCAAGGGTCGTAGCGCGGTTCTCTTCACTACCCGTAGCTACTCGGCAACTACGGCCGGTCACAAGTGTATGGTGGAAGGGGCTTGCCGACACTTGACCGTGTTTCACGTTGCCGACGTGACGGGTTCCGACACTCGGAAGCAGTTTGCCGAGTACCGCGCGGAGTACATGGCCCTTGTCGGCAAGTATGCCAAAGCGCGCGGGCGCAAGCCCGAACACCTTGACGGGCTGCGCCGGCTTGTGGAGGAGGCAAACCGGTTTGCCGAGTTCTTCGGTTTGCGGGCGCGCTTGACCCTGCCCGATGACTTGACCGCCATGATTGCCGAGTGTCAGGCAATCGAGAAGAGGGAACGGGAACGGAAGCAACGGGAAGAGCGCAAACGCCAGCGGGAAGCGCTGGAGCGCGTGCAAAAGTGGGTTGACGGGGAATCGGATTACTGCCCGTACTACGGCCCTATCCGGTTGCGGGTTGCGGGGGATGAATTGCAGACTTCGCGCGGCGCGCGGGTCCCCCTTGCCCATGCCGTCAAAGCGTATCGGGTTCTCAAGCGCTTGCACGATAAGGGGCAAACCTATCAGCGCAACGGCCACACTATCCACCTTGGACACTTCGCGCTTGATTCGGTTGACTCGCAAGGCAACGTCAAGGCGGGTTGCCATGAGGTGGCATGGGAAGAGATAGCGCGGGTTGCCGCGCTGGCGGGGGTCAACTGACGGGCAACGGTCAACACAAGCAACGGCAACACAAGCAACAGGAGCAACACCTATGAATACCGCAACACAACGGCCGGTCACTCTGCGCGTGGGGGAATTCCAAGTCGAGTCACTCGGGGTGGAGTGGCCCGATTACTTCCAAGGCTACGGGCTAGGCCCCCGGTCAACGTTCCATTACTGCGCGTACGGCATCGGGGACACTGAGGAGGAGGCGCTTGCCGATTGTCTGGAAATGGTGGCGCAACAGGGTTTCGACGTTGACGGGGAAACGGAAGAGCGTATCCGCGCGGAGTATGGCCCCGCCGATGATTCGGAAACCGCGCTGGAAGCGCTGGGGGTGGAAGAGGAGGGGGTGGGTTTGGACGAAACCCCCTTCTTCCACGTCGGCATCAAGTGGAATTGCCGGGAAGAAGAGCGCTTGGCGCGCGTCAAAAAGCTTGCCAACGTCGATTTTCTCCACTATCAGGATTACTGCCCGCAAGGCCCCTCTTCGCGCTACTCGGGGCTTCAGGAGTGGGGCTACACGCGCCGTATCGACCCCGATAGCAGTGTGTCCTACGGGGACTTGATGAAACCGGCCGATTGCCCGGAAAGCGCGGTCAAGTATCTGGAGGCGCTTTCGACCGATGCAACCGAAGAAGGGGAACTCTACTTCTTCTTGCCCTACGCTAGCGGTTCCGACTACTCGGGTTCCACGGTAGAAAAGGCGAACTGCCGGGAGTTCCTGGAATCCTACGGGGAGGAGGGCTTTGTTTGGGAAGCGCACGGGGGCCACAACACCTATGCCGTTGTACTCGGGTTGACGGGGCTTCTGGAGTGTCCCGACGATACCTTTGACGCGATTCTCGGCATTGTCGAGGGGCTGGAGAACTATCCCCTTATCGACGATGAGGCGCTTTCGACCCTGGAAATGGAAGGGGCAGATGAGGCATGGGAATCTTGGGTTGCGGGGGACTTCCGGCGCGCCCTTGAGAAGAAGTTTGACGGGGTTGACTTTGAGTGGCCCTCTGATTCGGACTTGCGCCCCTTCTTCGAGAAGAGGGCAGAGAAGGCTAACGAATACTGGTTTAATGAGGGCTACGGGCCGGATATGTATATCCGCCTTGACAAGATTGTCGAGGGTATCGACTTGGACGCGCTTATGCCGTTTATGGTTCTCTACGTTGTGACCTACGTTGACGCAGGGCAGGAAACGGAAGAGTACACGTCGGAATCGGAAGCTATCGAGCGCGTCGATTCTCTCCGCGCTGCCGGTTTCATCGGGGCAAGCTACACCGCGGTTTCCCCCGTCAAGCAAAGCGTCAAGCAAAGCGCGGAGTAATCGCCAAGTCGCCCCGTCACTTGGGAGCGCTGCCGGTCAACCGATCGGTAGCGCTCCTGGTCTTATGGCAACACCTTCTGAGGAGGCAACCGTGATTGAACACCATTTTGTTTGCGTCGATTGTGGGCAAGAGAAGATCCATGTGGATTCGCTCACTACGGGCT
>CAYSGY010000241.1:0-8340 GCA_964430315.1 uncultured Planctomycetaceae bacterium | reverse complement strand
AAGATATCAACCCGCTGGGAGTCGGGATTCGCTGAGTTTTTAGCAGTCCACCCCCTGCCCCTCTCCCGTCCAACGGGAGAGGGGAGTAATCCTTGGACAGCCTCCGAGAATCTGGACAGCCTCCAAGAAAGGAGAATCAACCCGTGAAGCCGCTTTCGACGCTCGTCTTGCTGACGCTCTTTGCGGCATCGGTCCGAGCACAGGCCGGCGGGACGAAGCCGCTGGACGTGGGCCAGCGGCCGCCGAACCTGCTGGTGATCCTGGCCGACGACCTCGGGCGGGGCGAGTACTCCGCCTTCGGCACCAAGGACCTCCGCACGCCCGGCATCGACCGGCTCTGCCGCGAGGGGATGACGTTCGACAACTTCTACGCCAACTCGTGCGCTTGCTCACCGACCCGGGCCGCGCTGCTGACCGGGCGCTATCCCGATCGTGCCGGCGTGCCGGGCGTGATCCGTCACACCCCGGAGAACTCGTGGGGCTACCTTTCGCCCAAGGCCACGATCCTCCCGAAGGTGTTGAAGCCGGCCGGCTATCACACGGCGATCGTGGGCAAGTGGCACCTCGGACTTGAGTCGCCCAACACGCCCAACGAGCGCGGCTTCGATTTCTTCCACGGCTTCCTCGGCGACATGATGGACGACTACTGGACCCACCTCCGCGGCGGCCACAACTTCATGCGGCGCAACCGGGAGGTCATCGACCCCAAGGGGCACGCCACGGACCTCTTCACTGCCTGGGCGTGCGAATACCTGGAGGAGCGGGCGAAGGCGGGCGGGCCGTTCTTCCTCTACCTGGCCTACAACGCCCCCCACGACCCGATCCAGCCGCCGCCCGATTGGCTCGACAAGGTCCACCGGCGCGAACCGGGCCTCGACGAGAAGCGGGCGAAACTCGTGGCCCTCATCGAGCACCTCGACGACGGCATTGGCCGCGTGCTTGCGACGCTCGACCGCCTGCGACTCGCCGAGAACACGCTGGTCGTCTTCACGTCCGACAACGGCGGCTTCCTCCAGTTCGGCGCGAACAACGGCCCGTGGCGGAGCGGCAAGACCCACGTGTACGAAGGCGGGCTGCGCGTGCCGGGAGCGGCGCGATGGCCGGGCAGAATCAAGCCGGGCAGCAGCACGCGGCACGTGGCGCTTTCGATGGACATCTTCCCCACGCTCTGCGACGCCGGCGGAACCAAGCCGCCGGCGGGCATCGACGGCGTGAGCTTCCTGCCTACGCTCCTCGGCCGGCCCCAGCCCGAGACCCAGCGCGATCTCTACTTCCTTCTCCGCGAGGGCGGGCCGGTCTTCGGCGGCAAGACGATCGAGGCCGTCCTCCGCGGCCCCTGGAAACTGCTCCAGGATCGCCCCTTCGCCGCCCAGGAACTCTACAACCTCCAACGCGATCCGCAGGAAACCACCGACTTGGCGGCCAAGGAGCGCCGGGTGTTCCTCGAGATGTCGGCCGCGATGCGCAAACACCTCCAGCGCGGTGGCCAGGTCCCTTGGCAGGGACCGACTCCAACCGGCCCCGGCCCGTAGATCGGAGATGTCACGTCACATTGGTCCTCAAACAAGCGAACGCCCGTCGTTGGTTTGCGAACGGTCTTTGGCGTCGGCCGGGACGTAGGGGAGCGGGCCGACGCTGCGGGCATCGGCGGGAGGCCTCGAATTGCGGTTTGCTTTATGTCGGACTCGGCGTGCACTTCGGTGCGGTTCGGGGTGAGGGGGGACCGGAGCATCCGGACTCCGGCTTCAAGGGAGACTTCGTCAGCAACGCAACGCGGCGCACAGCCGGAAGAATACCGGCAGGTGCGGATTGTAGCTCAGCACACGGTAAATCAGTTGCCGGCCCCCGCGAACGATCTGGCAGGGTATCTTGATGAACGCGTTGAGGAACGTCTGGAAAAAGGGGGACGAAAACGGGGGACAGTCCCCCTTTTTTCGCCCTTGCCGGTTTTGATCGACGCTTTCCCTGACCCCAAGACTTCCCCTCAACACCTTGTTCCACCAGGCTTCCCCGGTTAGACTCCATACGGCATGCGGGAATCGGGATTCCTATCCGTCGTGCGCAGCGGCGCGCCGTACCCGATCGACGAACGCGAAGCGTCGAAGTCCGTCGGCCTGATCGAGCGAATCTGCGGGGACGCGTGCGCCGGGGACCGTCGCGCAACCTAAAGGAGCGAATATGAAGAGTCTCGTATTTCTGGCGGCGGTGGGGTTCGGGGCGGTTGCACTCGGCGGCGACGTGTTCGGGCCGCCCGTGAAGGTGGACGGCGCGGGCGACGAGGCGATGGCGCTCTGCCTCGAAGGAAACGTGCTCTATGCGGGCTGCGGGCAGCGGCTCGTCGTCTACGACGTGAAGGAGCCGCTCAAGCCGAGGAAGCTCGGGAGCGTCTCCGGCTTCGGCGCCGTCCGCCAGATGGCGTCCCAGAAAGGCATGGTGTACGTGGCGACCCGCGAGTCCGGGTTCTGGGTCGTGGACGCCACGGATCCGCACAAGCCGCGCATCCGGTCCCGCTTCGACTGTTGCGAGCTCGCGACAGGCGTGGACGTGGCGGGGAATGTTGCGCTGCTTGGCCAGCGTCAGAACGGCGTGGAGTTCATCGACGTTTCGGATCCGGACCATCCCGCGCATATCGCGATGCGGAAGACGGACGAGAGTCAGAGCGTCAAGTACCGCGACGGCTACGTCTATTCCGGCGACTGGGGCACGGGCAAGCTCACCGTGCTCGACGCGCGCGACATGAGGAACATCCGTCAGGTCGCGCGTGTGAACCTCTACGGCTTCGGCGACGGAGTCTGGCTGAAGGGCAGGTACCTCTACGCGGCCACGGGCCACCATGCGAAGAACCGCGACCTCTCCACGCTCCCCTACAAGTCCGTCGACACGCCGGAGCTCCGCAGGTTCGACAAGGTCGACGCGGGGTCCGGGTGCGGACACGGACTGGACATCTTCGACATTTCCGATCCGGCCGATCCGAAGCGCGTCGGACGCGTCGACTACCCGCCGTTCTACGCGCGCGGGCTCGACATGTGGACGCCGCGCACGAGCGCCAGTTCGGACATCGTCTTCGCCGCTCAGACGCACAACGGCATCTTCGCGGTGGACTGCTCCGATCCGGCGAAGCCGAAGATGCTCGACCGCTGGACGTTCCCCGTGGCGGACCATCCCGAATGGCCGAGCTGCTGCATTGGCTCGATCGCCGTGGGCGACGGTTGCGTGTACGTGGCGGGTGTGGGCTGCGGCGTCCAGGCGATCCCCGCGAAGGGAGCGGCGAAGGAGACGTTCCGGCAGGGCAAACCGCCGAAGAACGCTGACTTCCGCGAGCCGTATCCCACGGACGAGAGAGACTTCTATGTGTGGAAGCCCGCGAAACCGGGCCAGGCGCGCGCGGTGGCGCTGCGCTGCGGCACGGAGGCCGGAACCCGCGAGAGCGCCTTCGTCTACGCCGCGTGCGGCGACGCGGGCCTGCACGTGCTGAAGATCCGGCCCGAGGGCGGGTTCGACAAGATCGGCGAGCTCGCCGGGCACCCGACCGTCTTCGACGTGCAGGTGGAGGGCAACCGCCTCTACACGGCGGAAGGGATGGAGGGCTGGGCCGTCTACGAAATGGACGGCATGGCTTCCTTCCGCGAAGTCGCGCGGCGGAAGTGGCTCGACGACAAGCGGGATCCCGCGCTCTGCGTGTGGAAGCCGCGTCCCGGATTCGTCGTGCTCTCCACGCGCCGCGACGGCGTCTCGGTCTTCGACGAGAAGGACCTGAACGCGGAAAGACCGCTCGTAAGGGTGGGCGGCTGTCCCGGCTGGGACAAGTACCTCATCGACGCGCCCGTGGCCGGCGGACGTTGGCTCGCGTTCAACGCGGCCCATTCGTGCGTCCGTTGGATCGACCTCGACGCGAAGCCGCCGAAGGTGCATTCCACCGTCAAGAACCGCATTTCCCTCTCGAACGGCATCTGCCGGTTCTCGGAGAACAAGGCGCTGGCGACGAAAGGCCTGGAATATCTCTTCCTCGATCCAGGCCAGTGCGATCCGGCGGACGGTTCGCAGTGGACGACGAAGAAGTTCCCCGGCCATGGCTTCAGCGGCATCCCGCGCGCGTCTGAGGAGGGCCTCGTCGTCCTCACCAGCCGCATAGACCGCCAAATTGGTCTGTGGGATTTCAAGAATCCGGAGAAGCCGAAGTTCGTCAAGCACTGGAAGGTCTCGGGCAATCCGGACCTCGCCGTCTTCCACAAGGGCAAGATCATCGTCCCCTGTGGACACCAAGGCGTGCTGCTGCAGAAGTGACGGCTCGAAAGGGAGAAATAAAGGGGACAGGCGCATATGAGGAAATAAAGGGGACAGGCGCATATATTGACGAGGATGGGACGATTTGATAGGACTGCGATCATGCCTCGAATCGCAAGAGTCTCCCCGGGCGGAATGTTGTTTCATGTTCTCAATCGTGGCGTCGGGAGAATGCGGATCTTCCGCGCCGAGAAGGACTACGAGGCGTTCCATCGCGTGGTGGAACAGACGCTTCAGGTCGCACCAATTCGGATTTGCGTCTACTGTTGGCTGCCCAATCACTGGCACTTCGTCCTTTGGCCCGAGCACGATGGCGACCTCTCCCGGTTCATGCAGCGGATGGCCAACATGCACACGCAACGGTGGCAGCGGGCAAAGCTCCGCATTGGGTACGGGCATTTGTATCAGGGACGGTTTAAGTCGTTTCCGATTGAAAGCGACGAGCATTTCTACTCCGTGGTTCGGTACGTGGAGCGGATCGCCTTGCGGGCCGGACTGGTCCCGCGCGCGGTGGAGTGGCGGTGGGGAAGTCTATGCCAGCGTACGCGGAACGCAGGCGGGCCATTGCTGTCCAGTTGGCCGTTGCCGCAGCCATCCGACTGGACGGAGTACGTCAATCTGCCCCAGACGGAAGCGGAACTTGAGGCCATCCGCCGAGCCGTTCGTCGCGGCAGTCCGTACGGCGACGCCGCCCGGGCCGAGCGAACCGCGGATCGACTGGGGCTGCAATCGACGCTCCGTGGTCGTGGGCGGCCTCACAAAGCGCGCGGATAAATCCACTGCATTGTGCAAGTTATCCAATATATGCGCCTGTCCCCTTATTTTCCCCCCGGGGTGACGCAAGGCCATTCACATACTTCGCAAGTACTTTTGGGGATCGTCACGACGATTCGACAGCATGGGATTCCTATCAGGCAGTATGACGTTCGAGGCCTACCGTGCCGGCGGAGCCAAACCGCGCCAGTTCGGCCGGGAACAGATCGAGACCCTCCAGCGCCATGCGATCGGGCAGATCGAAACGGCTTCGGCCGAGCAGGCCGATGTCGGCTTCCTGGCCGGCGAGCACCTGTTCGACCTTGACTTCAGCCTTGGGAAGAACGTGCTGGCGGACGCGCTTCACTGTGCGATCCGCATCGACACCAACCAGATCCCGGCGGCCGTGCGCAAGGCGTGGCTGCAAATGGAATTGACGGGGCTTGGGGCCGACAACCCCAGCGGGCATCCCACCAAGGCCCAACGCCGGGAGGCCAAGGACGCCGTCGAGGCGCGTTGCACGGAAGAGATTCGCAGCGGCAAGTACCGGAGAATGCGGCAGATCCCCGTGCTGTGGGATGCGAAGAAGGCCATGGTGTACGTCGGCGGTTCGGGCTCCGCGGTGACGGAGTCGGCCTCCGACCTCTTCGCCCGGGCCTTTGACCTTGAGTTGGAGCGGCTCAGCGCGGGAAAGCGGGCCCTGGAGTGGGCCGCCGACGCGAAGCAGCGCAAGGCATTGGAGGAGGTCGCCCCGTGTGCGTTCGATCGGGCCGAGCCCCAAGCCGACATCTCTTGGTGGAACCACGAGTCGGGCAACTTCGACTTCCTCGGCAACGAATTCCTCCTCTGGCTCTGGTGGCGATGGGAAACGCAGTCGGATACGGTCAAGCTCGACGACGGCTCGGAAGTGACCGGCATGCTCGCGCGGACCATCACCCTCCAGTGCCCACGCGACGAGTCGGGCAAGGAAACGATCACCGCCGAGGGCCCGACCCATCTTCCGGAGGCAACGCAGGCGATCCGGTCGGGCAAGCTTCCCCGCAAGGCCGGCCTCATCCTGGCCCGCTACGGGGAGCAATACGAGTTGGTGCTCCAGGCGGAGACCTTCACCATCAGCGGGGCCAAGATCCGGACCGAAGACACCTCCGAAGGACGGGCCATGCTCGAGGACCGCATCGACAGCGTCCGATCGCTCAACGAGACCGTCGATCTTCTTTTCCGGACCTTCTGCGCGCGGCGGGCGGGCAAGAACTGGTCCGCCGACCTCGAAAAGATGCGCCGCTGGCTGAAGACGGACAGGAGCACGACACGATCCCGCTAGGCGAGATTTGACGATCCCGGGCGTGCAAGTTCATTTGGAACAACGGGAGGATCGCGATGGCATGGCTCGCACGGGTGCTTGTCGGATCGGCGGTCTTGCTCGCGCCGGCTCAGGCGGGTGCAGGCGCGGAAAAGCCCTCGATGCTCCGCAGCTTCCTCGATGCCGGCATGCCCGAGGAAATCCTGTTCGCCGTGCGCAAGCCAAGCATTGATGGCCACTGGTATGCCAATTTCGCATACTATTCGACCGACCAGTGCCGCACCACGTTCCCGATGAACTCCGGCGGGAAGCTCTGCATCTACAACGTCAAGACGAAGCGGGTGCGCACGATCTTCGAGGACCGCGAAGGGAACGTCCGCGACCCGCAGATTCACTACGACGCCCGCAAGCTCCTCTTCTCCTACCTGCCCAAGGGAAAACGGCACTACAGCCTTTATGAGATCAACCTCGACGGCACGGGCCTCCGGCAGCTTACCGGCCAAGGCGAGGATGCGGTTCCGGGCATGCAGGACTACGCCACCTATTCCCCGCCGGGCTGGGACGACATCGAGCCGACCTACCTGCCCGACGGCCAGATCATCTTCTGCTCCACGCGGGCGAACCGCTACGTCCAGTGCTGGATGACGCAGGTGGCGACGCTCTACAAGTGCGACGCCGACGGGGGCAACCTCCGCGCCCTGTCGGCCAATATCGAGCAGGACAACACGCCATGGGTCCTTTCCAACGGCCAGGTCGCCTACATGCGATGGGAGTACGTCGATCGGTTCCACATGGGGTACCATCATCTCTGGTCGATGAACCCCGACGGCACCCGCCAGATGGTCCTCTACGGCAACCAGATCAACACCGGCACGATCCTGGCGCCGAAGCCGGTCCCGAACAGCCCGAAGGTCGTTGTCACCTGGTCGCCCGGCCACGGCATGCGCGAGCACTACGGCAAGATCGCCTTGATCGATCCGCGTCTCGGGCCGGACGATCCGAAGGGTGTCCGCTATGTCAGCAAGGGCAATGTCCATTGCGATCCCTGGGCGTTCACCGAAGATCGTTTCCTGGCCGCCAACAAGACGGCCATCGAACTGGTCGACGGCCAAGGCGAGACCGAGGTCCTTTACCGTTTGCCCGCGGAACAGGTCAAGGCGGGCTACTGGATCGGCGAGCCGCGGCCGGTAATGAAGCGCAGGCGCCAGCGCGTGGTCGCCGATCAGACCGACCCCAAGGCCGATCACGGCATGCTGACGCTCGTCGACGTCTATCGCGGGCGCAAGATGCGGGGCGTCAAGCGGGGAACGGTCAAGAACCTGCTCGTCTACGAGGTCCTGCCCAAGCCGATCAACTACGCCGGGGCGATGTCGGAGATGTCGGCCGGCGGCACCTTTTCGGTCGAGCGGCTCATCGGTTCCGTCCCGGTCTCCGAGGAGGGAAGCGCCCACTTCAAATTGCCGCCGCTGCGGAGCTTCCTCTTCCTGGCGATGGACGAGAAGGGGCATTGCGTCAAGCGCATGCACTCGTTCACGTCGGTCATGCCGGGCGAGCACACGACCTGCATCGGATGCCACGAGCGACGGACCGAAGCGCCCGGGGCCGACGAGCACGGACAGTTGGTCCGCGCGATGCGCGGGCCTGCGGCCGCGCCGGAACCGGTCGACGGCGTGCCCGAGATTTTCGACTTCCCGCGGGACATCCAGCCGATCCTCGACCGGCATTGCCTGGCGTGCCACAATCCCGACCGCGAGGAAGGCGGGTTCAACATCTCCGGCCACTGGGGCCCGCTCTACCCGATCGGCTACCTCCAGATGTCGTGGCGACAGCTTTTCGGCGACAACCGGATCATCCTCCCGTATTCCGAGCACAGCAAGAGCAACTTCGAGCCGTACCAGATCGGCACCGGCTCCAGCCGGCTGCTGAAGCTCATCGAGGAGCATCACGAGGGCGTCGCGATGCCCGAGCGCGAGCAGAAGATCATTCGTTACTGGCTCGACGCG
>CAYSGY010000240.1:7262-8352 GCA_964430315.1 uncultured Planctomycetaceae bacterium | reverse complement strand
GCCCGAAACAACGTATGATCCGGCAGACGGCGCGGAGATCCGCATCGAAAACCTCCCGACCCATTTCGGCCCGATGGGACTGTGCACCCGCGGCACGGCGTCGGGCCTCCAGGTCGAGTTCACGCCGCCGAAGCGGACGCCTCCGAAACGGATCGTGCTGCACCTGCCCGAATCGCGGCGGCCCGTCGGCGCGGTCCCTGGCGTGGAACTGGCGATCCGATCGCCGCAGACGAAGCCCTGGGACTTCGCGACCGTGGTGAAACTCTACAGCGCGGAGGCTGCGGCCCTGTTCCAGCCCATCCCCGGACTGGTCGAGTTCCCGCTCGATGTGCCGCCGGCACCGGATGCGTGCCTGCCGCTCGACCTGAAGCCGGCGGCCAACACCGATCCCTTCACCGCTCCGTTCGGCGTGTCCAAGCCCGGCAAGTTCTTGTTCACGGGGATGCCCGTGGGCCGGAAGACCGTCGCCGGGGTGCCCTTCGAGATCATCGACCCGGCGAAGAACTCCGGTCGCGGGCTGGTCGTGCTCCATTCGCCGAGAGCCCCGAAGGACCGCCCGTGGCCCACGCAGGTCGAAATCCCGGTCCGCGCCCAAGGCAAGCGGCTGTTCTTCCTTGGAAACGTCCACGGTTGGGCGTCGGACGACCCGGGCAAGGGCCCCTGGGGCGCAGTCGCCGAGTACGTGATCCGCTACGCCGACGGCCAGCAGCAGGTCGTTCCTCTGATCACGGGCCGCACGGCCGACGAATGGACCGCCTCGCCCAGCGCCGCCGAGGCGGCCGTAGGCCTCCGGGGCGACCCGTGGCACTTGAACGTCCTCGGCGTGACCCTGCGGCCCGTGGCCATCGACTCGATCCTCTTCCGCGACCTGGGCACCCCCGCCGCCCCAGTGTTGGCCGGGGTGACGGTCGAGAAGTAGCGGCACGCCGCTCCAGCGTTCCAACACGGCCCGGGGTTCGGAGGCCCCCACGCACCTGGGGAAGACGACGATCGGCCACGTTGCGCCTCTTCAGAATCGGCGGGTGGCGGTGGCCGTCGGCGATATGGTAGAGTGGAGGTTGGCCGGCGACGGATAGCCTTGGCCCCGCCG
>CAYSGY010000240.1:0-7252 GCA_964430315.1 uncultured Planctomycetaceae bacterium | reverse complement strand
CATGACTCAGACGATCACCGGGCACTTTGATGGGAAGGTCATCGTGCCGGATGAAGCCGTGCAACTGCCGGTTGGGCAGCCGTTGCGCATTCAAGTCGAGATCGCAGGGACTTCGAGTGCGGGCTTCTCGGATCTCCTTCGCTTCGCAGCCGACCTGCCCGACGCCCCGGCCGACTTGGGGGCACAACATGACCACTACTTGTATGGGACCCAGAGGCGATAAGTCCGATGCTGCACGACCCCTTCGCCGGCACCGCCTTCTGGATCGCGCTGGTCGTGAAGCAGGACCAGTATCATTCGTGTGCGCAGGCGTGGGCGCTGCAAATTGAGGGGCGGATTACCACGACGTCGGCCGTGCTCCTGGAGACCGCTAACGCCTTGGCGCGGCCGAACTGGCGTACCCACGCGGTCGCCATGATCGATCATCTTCACCAACGTCCGGATGTGGACGTCGTGCCGCTCTCGTCCGATCTCTTTGCTCGCGGGTGGAACCTCTATCGCAATCGCTCGGACAAGGCCTGGAGCCTTACCGACTGCATTTCGTCCGTGGCCATGCAGGATCGGGGATTGATGCATGCCCTGAGCGCGGACGAGCACTTCCAGCAGGCAGGCTTCCGGCCGATGCTGCTCGATATGCCCTGACCGATCGGCCTTGACGCAAAATGCGTGGCGGCCTACTCTTGAGGCCGCTCCTCGGGGATCGCCGCGTCGGCCTACCCTATGGTGGGGAGAACCTCGGAATGGAAGCCATGCTATGAGCACCTCATCACCTCGCAAGGCCCCGATTTCCCAGCCCATTGAGGGAGTCTCCCTCCTCGATCTTCGGCGTCAACACTCCCCGCTGCGGGAGGAAATGCTGGCAGCCTTGGCCCGGGTGTACGACTCCGGGGCTTTTGTGCTCGGGCCCGAGGTGAAGCAACTGGAGGCCAACGTGGCCGAGTATTGCCGGGTGCGGCATGCCATTGGCTGTGCCTCGGGGAGCGACGCCCTCTTGCTGGCCCTCATGGCGTTTGACGTCGGGCCGGGCGACGAGGTCCTCGTGCCGAGCTTCACCTTCTTCGCCACGGCCAGCGCCGTGACGCGGCTCGGGGCGCGGCCGGTCTTCGCCGACATCGACCCGGCCACCTTCAACATGGATCCCGCGGCCGTCCGACGCCTCATGCGGCCCGCCACCAAGGCGATCTTACCGGTTCACCTGTTCGGGCAGTGTGCCGAGATGGACGTGATCGAGGCGATCGCCCGATCGGCCGGCATTCCGGTCCTCGAAGACTGCGCGCAGGCGATCGGGGCGGAGTGCGACGGGCGCCGGGCCGGCTCGATGGGCCAGATCGGCTGCTTCAGCTTCTATCCCACCAAGAACCTCGGCGGGGCCGGCGACGGCGGCATGCTCACCACCAACGACGACGCCTTGGCCCACAAGCTCCGCCTCCTCCGGGTCCACGGCATGGAGCCGCGCTACTATCACAAGATGGTCGGGATCAACAGCCGTCTGGACAGCCTCCAGGCGGCCGTACTGAACGTGAAGTTCGCCCACTTGGACGATTGGTCCAACCAGCGCGAGGCCAACGCCCGGCGATATCAAGAGCTCTTCACCGCGGCCGGGCTGGACCGCGTGCTCGGGCTCCCGCAGACCGGACCCAGGCGGCGGCACGTCTGGAACCAGTATGTGATCCGTGTTTCCGGTGGGCAGAGAGACGCGCTGCGGGCCTTCTTGGGCGAAGCCAAGATCGGGACGGAGATCTACTATCCGCTCGGGCTCCACGCCCAGGAGTGCTTCGCCGACCTCGGCTACCGGCCCGGCGACTTGCCTGAAACCGATCGCGCGGCCCAAGAGGTGATCGCCCTGCCGATCTTCCCCGAACTCACCGCCGAGGAACAGCAATACGTCGTCGATCGCGTGGCGGCGTTCTTCCGCAACGTGTCGGGAGGCCACACGCTGGCGGCGCCGAAATTCCTCAGCCATCCGACGGCTGCGAAAGCCAGCCGCGACGCGGCCGACAACCGGGCAGGTCTTCGGTCTTAGGGATTGGGGGTAGCACAGGCTTCCAGCCTGTCAAGCCAGCAGCCAGGATGGCTGGGCTACGGCCAACAGCCAGGATGGCTGGGCTACGGCCAGCAGCCAGGATGGCTGGGCTACTGCGGCTCGCCGTAGACTTCGGGCTTGGCCCGCTCGCGCCGCTTGGACGAGTTGAGCACAACCGCCAGCCCCAGGCCGATCGAGAGAATGACCAAGGCATAGGGGACGACGTAAGGCGGCGGCGCCGCTTCCGTCTTCTCTTCTGCTCCTCCGGCCTGGGCCAGGGCCGTCGCACCCGCGGCCAGCCAACACGCAACCGCATAAGCCGCAAACCGGAATCGACGAGCGGAATTCAAGAGTCGGTTCATTGCAGGGTCATCTCGTGAGGAGGAAGCAACACGGCGCCGCACCGCAGCCGTACCTCCCGGCTGCTCCCTCCATTCTAGTCGAACCCGGCGCCGGCGCGAACCAAGAGGCGATCCGATAGTCGGGCCCCTCTGTATGGGTACCCCCTTGGAGTCTCCCGACCCGGCGTGAACGCCGGGCCTGCAATGAACAAGGGTCGTGAACGACCCTGTACTTGATCCGCCCTGTGGTGTCGCTGGGACGTAGCTATCGGATTGGGCAGGTCGCGTGCTCTCCAAAATCCTCCGGCTCGATCTGGATCGTCACGTGGTGGATCCCGAAGCGAGAGGCCAGGAGGTGGCGCAACTCCACCAGGAGGGGTGAGACGGGATGGCCGTCGGGGACGACGACGTGGGCCGAGAGGGAGTCCATTCCGCTGGTGATCGTCCAGACGTGCAGATCGTGGACCTCGAGCACCCCCGGCACGCCGGAGAGCGTGTCGCGGACCGCGTCCACGTCGATCCCCCGCGGGGCGCTTTCCATGAGCACGGAGACGGATTCCGAGAGCAATCGCCAGGAGGAGTAGACGATCAAGAGCCCAATGAGCGCGGAGATCGCCGGATCGGCCCAACGCCAGCCGAACGCCCAGATGAGCAGGCCGGCGACGATCGCCCCGACGCTTCCGAGGCTGTCGGAGAGGACGTGCAGCCAGGCCCCGCGGAGGTTGAGGTTGGAGTGTCGGGACGAACTGAGGATCGCCAGGCTGAGCAGGTTGACCACCAGTCCACCGAAGGCGATCGCCATCATGGCGGCCCCGAGCACTTCCGGCGGATGGCGGGCGCGCTGGTACGCCTCGATCAGGATGAGAATCGCCACGGCCACCAGGGCCGCCCCGTTGGCCAGGGCGGCGAGGATCTCGGTGCGGTAGTAGCCGTAGGTGCGACGGGCGTTCGGGGGCCGCTCGGCGAGCCACAGGGCGAAGAGGCTCAGGCCCAGGGCGGCGACGTCGGAGAGCATGTGCCCGGCGTCGGCCAGCAGGGCCAGGGAATTGGTCCACAGGCCGCCGGCGACTTCCGCGACCATGTAGCCGGCCGCCAGGGCAAGGGTCACGGCGAGCCGCCGTTTGTCTTCCGGACGCCGGCCCTCCGGCCGCGACGAATGGTCGTCGGCACACGCCATAGCAGGTTTCAAGGTTCTTGGACCGGCGCAGCCGCCTGCGCGGCCTGCGGCGCGGGGCCCGCGTGGAGCAGCCCGAGGTAGTCGGCGGTGATCGCCAGGGCCTCGGCGAGGTAGTCGTCCTTCTTGATGTCGATGCCGCTGGAATCGTTCATTTCCTCGATCTTCTTCTCTTCTTCCTTGTCGGCGTTCAACTCGGCGCGTTCCGCGAGGAATTGCTTCTCCTGAAGCGGGACCCACTTCCGCTGCTTCTGCTGCTGGTAGTGGGCGATGTCGCGGCGGACCTTGTCGAAACCGGCCGACTTGCCGCAGCGAGCCGCCGTGAGCTTCTTGAGAGCGTCGACGATCGCCGGCGAAACGAAGCCGAAGGGCCGGAAATCGGCGGCCGACACACGGTCGAAGGGAATCGGGTGATCGAGGTCGGCCTCGCCCACGTCGAGATGCGTGGTGAGCGACGGCAATTCGACGTCCGCAAGGACGCCGCGCTGCTGGGTGCTGTCGCCGTTCGGGCGGTAGAACTGCTGCATCGTCACTTTCAGCGCGCCGAGCTTGGTGGAGAACGGATTGCGGAACAACTGCTCGCCGAGGTCCATGAGACTCTGCACCGTGCCCTTGCCGTGCGTGGCGTGGTCGCCGATGATCAGCCCTCGACGATAGTCCTGGATGGCACCGGCGAGGATCTCGCTGGCGCTGGCGCTGAACTTGCTGATGAGGACCACCATCGGCCCCTTCCAGACGATCGTGCCGTCGTGGTCGCTGTAGGGACGCACCTGGCCGTCGCCGTCCTTCACCTGGACCACCGGCCCGTCGCCGATGAACAGCCCGGTCAGGTTGATGGCCTCGGTCAGGGAGCCGCCGCCGTTGCGGCGGAGATCGAGCACCAGGGCGTCGACGCCCTGGCGATTGAAGTCTTCGAGGATCTTGCGCACGTCGCGCGTGGTGCTCTTGTAGTCGCGCCGACCGGCTCGTGCGGCGGCCATGTCCATGTAGAAGCTGGGCAGGTCGATCACCCCGATCCTGTACGGACGGCCGTCGGCCCGCTTGCCCTCTTCAAAGACCTTGGCGCGGGCCTCGCTGTCTTTCAGTTCGATCTTGGCCCGGGTCAACTTGAGGATCTTGCGCTGGCTGCTTCGCGGGGGCATCACTTCCAGGCGGACCACGGTGCCCTCCGGACCGCGGATCTTCTTCACCACGTCGGTGAGTTTCATGTCCACCACGTCCTCGATCGGCCCCTCGACTCCCTGCCCGACGCCGGTGATCCGGTCCTTCACCTTCAGCCGCTTGTCCTTCTCCGCCGGACCGCCGGGAATGATCTTCTGGACCGTGGTGTATCCGTCGACCAGTTGCAGGGCCGCGCCGATCCCTTCCAGCTTCAGCCCCATCTGGATGTCGAAGTTGTCCACCGTGCTGGGCGACATGTAGCTGGTGTGCGGATCGAAGCTGGTGCTCATCGCCGTCAAGTACATTTCGAGCAGCTCTTCGCTATCGACCTGGTGCATCCGCTTCGCAAAGGTGTGGTAGCGACGGCGGATCTTCTCGACGGGATCGTTGGTGCTCTCGTCGGCCACGGCCTCGTCGGCCGCGGGCGTCTTGCCGTCCCCCTTGGCCTCGCCCTTGGCCGCCTTCTTCTTTTCTTCCTCCAACCCGTCGGCCTTCAGCACCAAAAGGTCGTACTTGATCCGCTGCCGCCAGAGGTTGAAGGCTTCCGCCTCATTCCTGGCGAACTGGAGCGAGTCGCGGTCGACCACGTAGTGCTCGTCGGCGTTGAAGTCCAACGGCATGGCCAGGAGCTGATCCACCGTCTTCACCCGCTCGTCGACCCTCGCCAGGAAGACCTGGAACATCTGGTGCGCGAAGTTCACGTCGCCGTTCCTGGAGACCTTCTCGACCTCGGCCTGCCGGGCATAGAAGCCGTCGATGTCCGACTGGTAGAAGTAGACCTTGTTCGGGTCGAGCATCTTCACGAACTGGGTGACGGTGCGGTGGTAGATCTCCTTATCGTACGGGTGCCGAGTCAGGTGTTCCCTGTGCAACAGGGCGGCGAACGTGAGGGCGATGTTGCGGTCCTTGGAGGTCGGTGCGGCCGGGTCGGCCCAAACCGCCGGACACGCCGTCGCCACCAGCACGCCCAGGAGCAACGCAATCCCAAGCCGCCCGACAACCGCCGTACTGCGCAAATTCCTCATCCAATTCCCTCTCCAACGTTCGGGGAAGAAAACAGCTACTCTAACTCCTTCAACAACAGTGACTTACCGGCATCTTACACGGAACGGACCAGCCGAGCAAGGTCGATCGCGCCGCAGGGGCCCTCTTCACCCCCAAGGGCACGCCTGCCGATGCGCTGGGCCCGAGGGACCTTGCTTGGCGGGATTCTGGTCTCCCGGTTCCTCGACAAGCCGCATCGCCGGCAGATAGAATCCGCCCTATCCAGTTTCCCGGCTCGCGAAGCCGAGACCACGAAGAGGAGAAGGGTCGCCTATGTTCCCAGCCTTTGGTGCCGGTTGGACAGTCCTTGCGTTGACGCTCTTGGCGGCCGCCCCGGGCGAGGAGCGGCATTGGCCGCGGTTTCGCGGGCCGAACGGCGCCGGCGAAAGCGAGGCCGCCGCCATCCCCCTCCAGTGGACTCCGGAAGACTACCGCTGGAAAGTGAAGCTGCCGGGGGTGGGGCACTCGTCGCCGGTCGTTTGGCTCGACCGCGTGGTCGTCACTTCGGCCCTCGAGGATGGTTCCAGTCTGAGCGTCCTGTGCCTGCGGACCGTTGACGGGAGCCGGATATGGGACCGCACCGTGCCGGTGGGCCGCTATCCCAAGAGCAACCTCAACAGCTTCGCCTCGCCCACCCCGGCCCTCGATGCCAAGCACGCCTACGTCACCTGGGCGACGCCCACGCAGTACGTGGTGGCGGCGCTTTCGCTGGACGACGGCCGGGAAGTGTGGCGGCGCGAGTTCGATCCCTTCCGCTCGGAACATGGGTTGGGGGCTTCTCCCATTGTCTGGGAGGACCTGGTGATCGTGCCCGACGACCAGGACGGGCCAAGCTCGATCTTCGCCCTGGACGCCGCCACGGGCAAGACGCGGTGGCAGGTCGCCCGGCGGAGCACGAAGGCCGCCTTTACCACTCCGTGCATCTTCCAGGCGGACGGGGGCAAACCGCAGTTAATCCTCTCGAGTTGGGCCCACGGCGTCACGAGTCTCGATCCGCGGTCCGGGAAGACCTACTGGGAGTTGCCGGTGTTTCAGTTCCGGGCGGTGGGCTCGCCGACGATCGCGGCGGGGTTGATCTATGCCAGCGCCGGGGTCGGCGGGGTTGGCCGGCAGATGGTTGCCGTCCGGCCCGGCGATACGGACGGCACCGTCGAGGCGAAGGTCGCCTATCGCGTCGAGAGCCCTTTCCCCTATGTCACGGTGCCCGTGGCCAAGGGCAACCTCGTCTTCCTTTGGCAGGATCGGGGAATTGTGACGTGCCTGGACGGCCCGACCGGCAAAGTCCATTGGCGCGAGCGGGCCGGCGGCGACTGCTTCAGCTCGCCGATCCGAGTGGCCGATCGGATCTACTGCCCCACGCGCAACGGCGAGATGGTGGTGCTGGCCGCCTCCGACCGCTATGAGCCACTCGCCCGGTTTCCCCTCGGCGAGAAGACCCACAGCACGCCTGCCGTCGCCGAAGGCGTGATGTACGTCCGCACGCTCTCGCAACTGGCCGCGATCGGCGGG
>CAYSGY010000239.1:0-8364 GCA_964430315.1 uncultured Planctomycetaceae bacterium | reverse complement strand
CCCTTGGGCGGCTGTCCCCAAGCCAGGCTATCCAAGGCAATGAGCAAGACCGTCGCAAGCGCCAGACACAGACCGCAGGATTTCATGACCTTTCCTCCGCACGCGAGGGATCGTACCATGGACCAAACTCCATTGAGCCTCAGAAGAGCAATGCAGCGAGGGCGACCAACGGGAGCCCGGTTTCTCGGAGAAAAAAGGCACGGCGCCGTTGCACTGCTTTCCTCGGCATCAATAAACCCCGGCATGCTACCATGAGTTCCGGTGACTCCGCCAGAACCGACGCAGAAAGCCCTCCCGGCGGGAATGCCCCCACCGACGTGGGGAAACCTCGCGCGATGCCGATCTACTTGAAGATCCTCATCGGACTGGCCGTGGGGGGCGTGCTCGGGGTCGGGACGCATGTCTACTTCTCTTGCCCGGTCGCGGGCACTGCCGATGCCCGGGATGCCGATGCCAACGGCGTCGACGACCGGCTCGACTGGGTGGCCTCGAATGTGGCCGACCCGCTGGGCCGGGTCTTCTTGCGGCTCGTGTTGATGGTCGTGGTGCCGCTGGTGTTCTCGGCGTTGGCCCTGGCGGTGATCGAACTGGGCGACATGCGGCACCTGGGCCGGGTGGGGCTGCGCACGCTGCTCTGGACCGTTTTGTTGTCGTCGATCGCGGTGACGATCGGCGTGCTGTTGGTCAACGCCCTCCGACCCGGCGAGCGATTGGCCGCCGAGAAGAAGGAAGCCTTGGCCGCGCACTACTCCTCCAGTGCTGCGGAGAAGATCGACCAGGCCCGCCGGGCCAAGCCGCTGAAGGATATCCTGTTGGACATCATTCCCGAGAACCCGCTCCAGGAAATGGTCGGGGCCTTGGACGGTTCGTCGAAGGGCAACGGGATGTTAGCCGTGATGTTCTTCGCGCTTGTGATCGGCGTGGCGATTGGATTGGTGGGCGAGCGCGCGGCCACGCTGGTCCGCGTGCTGGAGGGGCTCTTCGCGGTCTCCATGGCCGTGATCGACCTGGCGATGCGTCTGGCCCCGTACGGCGTGGCGTGCCTGGTGTTCGCCATGACGGCGCGGCTCGGCGGCGGACTCCTGACCACCTTGGGCTGGTTTGTGGCCACGGCGTTGGCCGGGTTCGCCCTGCAAATGGCGGCCATCTACCCGCTGGTCTTGATTCTCGTTGCCCGCCGGAGCCCATGGGAATTCTTCCGAGGCGTGTCCGACGCCATGCTCACCGCCTTCGGCACGTCGAGCTCGAACGCCACCCTGCCCACCTCGCTCCGCGTGGCCGACGAGAAGCTCGCTCTGCCGCCCGCCGTGTCGCGATTCGTGCTGACCGTCGGGGCCACGGGCAACCAGAACGGAACGGCCCTTTACGAAGGCGTGGTGGTGCTCTTCCTCGCCCAGGTTTTCGGCGTTTCGCTCACCGTAGTGCAGCAGGTCCTCGTCGTCCTCATGGCAGTCCTGGGGGGCGTGGGGACGGCGGGCGTGCCGGGCGGGTCAATCCCCATGATCATCGTCGTGCTCTACTCGATCGGCGTGCCGGGCGAGTCGATCGCCATCGTGCTCGGCATCGACCGCATCCTCGACATGTGCCGCACCACGCTCAACGTGACCGGCGATCTGGTGCTCGCGGCGTGCGTGGCACGCGGGGAAGCGGAAGGATAAGGACGGAGAGAAGACGCAAGACCCCGGAACGATGACGTGTCGGGACGGAACAAGGCATTCCTTTCCCGCCTAGCCTTCCCAAGGAACCTCAGCAGATCGCGCTCCCGGGCAACGCGACGAACCCCGCCTGCTGGAAATGACCATCGGCAGTGAGCGCCTCGGTAATGCCCCGCTCCTGCATGACGACGAACGAGATACAGTCCGTCAGTCCCCATTGCTTATCCATCCGTTGGCTATAGAGCGAGAAGCCCTTGGCCAACAAGTCGTCGGAGATAGCAACGAGTTCGATGCTCGCGTCCGCTTGAATGGAGTGCAGCAACTGCACTGCGGCCGCCCGATAACGTGGCTTGGCAAGACTGTTGGCAATCTCGCACAGGACTGCGTGAGTTGTCACCAAATGCCTTTGCTCCGCCCGCATTCGCTCGGCAATCTCAATTGCCGAGGTGTGCAATCGGTCAGACACTGCCGCCAAGGCAATCGCATAGGATGAGTCAAGGAAGACGTCATTCGGCATCTGCGGCTTCCTCGCCGTAGAGATACTTGTCGAAGTTACTAGCCCAATCGGGCGGCCCCTGAAGGCTCAAGGAGCACGCGGTGTCCAAGAAAGATGCAGTTCGAGATCCCTCCGCTGAAATCGGCTCGACGGTGATACGCACCCGGGTGTTCGGCTCCAGCGGAATCGGCACGGACGGATGAAGCACCTGTCCGTCGAACACGGCTTCGATGGTCCGATTCATAACGATACCCTACGAAGATGAGTCGGCATTTCTTCTCTCGTTCCATCCTACGTCCGTTTGCCGGCGGACACAACCCCGGCGGTCGGTGCGCGCGGGCGGGCAGTTATGCGGGACAACGCCCGCCTCTGTGTGGCATGCCGACCCTCGGCGCAGCCGAGGGTCGGCATGGAGAACCCCATCGCTGAATGACCTTGCGTGGTCTTGGGAGGGCGAGGCTCCTGCCCTGCCGTCATGCACCCGCCAAGACGTGCGATGGTGGCAGGCTCCCTGGATTGCAGGCTCGGCAGGAGCCTCGCCCTCCCAGGATTGTGAAACCTCATTTAGGGAACTGCCTCCGTTACGGCCAGCACCGTTGCCGAGCTGCCGGATGCAACGGTCCAGGCGAGCGGGCTGGACGAGGCCGGGATGAGGACCGTCTCGCCGAACCGAAACTCGCGGCAGTAGTCGCCCGCGGGACTTCGCAGTTCCGCCTGCCCGTCCAGGAGCGTCCACACCGACATCCGTCCCGCATTCGGAATCGGCAGTTCGGCCAGGATGCGGTAGCGGTCGAGGCGGAAGAAGGGGCATCGCACGAGCGTTTCGCCCGCGGCGCCCGGGCCGAGGCCTTCGAGGGGCTGCGGCGCGACCGGGCGCACGGGCCCGGCCGACCAGTCGATCGACCGCATCGCCGCCTTGCGGTGGAGCGGCCGGGGACGGCCGTCGGGACCCGGGCGGTTCCAGTCGAACAGGCGAAACGTCGCGTCGCTCGACTGCTGGACCTCGGCCATCAGCACCCCGCCGCCGACCGCATGCACGACCCCGGCGGGCAAGAACACGCAGTCGCCCGGCTGCGGAACAAAGCTGTGCAGGCACTCGGCCACGGTCCCGTCGTCGAGATGCCGCTCCAGATCGGCCGGCCGCGTGCCCGGCTTGAGCCCGGCGTAGATCCGCCCGGTCGGCTCCGCATCGATCACGACCCAGGCCTCGGTCTTCCCCATCTCGTCGCGCAGCAACTCCCGGGCCGCGGCGTCGTCGGGATGGACTTGCACCGACAGGAGGTCGCGGCAGTCGAGGAATTTCACGAGCCACGGGAACGGCTGGGCTGCCGGACCTTCGACGCCTGCAACCTCCGCGCGACGCTCTTGCCAGAGATCGGCAAGCGTCGTTCCCTGCAACGGTCCCTCCGCCACGCGGCTCACGTGGTGCGGATGGGCGCTCACTTCCCACGACTCGCCAAAAGGCCCTTCGGCCGGGAGCGACTTGCCCAGCCGGCGCTCCAAAACACGCCCACCCCAAATCAAGGGCCGACAGTACGGTTCAAACACGAGTGGTTCCATGGCGAAGTGTCCACCGTTTTGGGAGCAATCGTAGGGTGGGACAAGCTCCAGCGCAGTCCCATACGCATCAAGTTAAGAAATGTCTAAGGGTGTAAGAAAGGGAAAGGGGGAAAGGGGGAAAATGGGAAAGGAGGTTTCATGGGGATGTTGGCGACCGCAATCAGGAAACCTGCTCTTTCCCACTTCTCCCTTTTCCCTTTCTTACACCTGATTCACCGGCCGTCTTCCTTAACTTGATGCCTATGGGGCAAGCTCCAGCGCAGTCCCACCAAGGAGAACCTGGTGCGTCCCGGTGGGACTGCGCTGCACTTGTCCCACCCTACGATCTTGTCCGCTCTACGATCTCAGTAGCCAATGACTGGGACGAAATGGGGCGGGGGTTCGGTGAGAGGGAGCGCGATGAAACGAATCGTTGTATCGCTCACTTGGATTCCCTCTGAGAACCGGGATGGTTCTTCCGACTGGAGCGTACCCGGGCCGACGATGTCGGCCAAAGTGCGGCTGCGCCGCAGGATTTTCTAAGGCATACGTCCGGTGTCCAATGGGCGGAAAGAAACGACCCCCGACGGCATTGGCGGTCAGGGGCCTGACGCGCCATGGGCGCACCGGAGCCTGGATATCCCTCGTCTCACTTGCGTCGTGAGCAGAGCCCGACTCCGTTTCTCCAAGCAGTTCCAGTATATGGATTCTGGGCAATCCCAAGCAAGTACCATTGGACACCGGACTTATGCCTCCGAAAACCCCGGGGGTCTAAGGGCAGCGCCCCCAGGCACGCTCCAACCGGATGAACCGCAATTACACTTCGTCCGGGATGACCCACGGGGCGCGGTATTCCCGCTTGAACAGCTTCATCGCCTCCGGGTTGTCGCAGATATGCTCTGTCTTGGGATCGATGACGAGCTTCTGGCCGCCGAGGCGGTAGCTGATGTTGGCATAATGGGTCAACAGGGCGCTGCGGTGGCCGTACTCGACGTCGGCGTTGGGACGCTGGCGCGAGCGGATGCACTGGACAAAGTTCTCCTTGTGCTCCGGGTCGGGGAACTTGCCGTTGTCCTCGGCCTTGAGAACGGGCTTCTCCGACTTCGGCCGCACGAACACCTGCCAGCCGCCGCCGTGCCGGCCCACGTACATCACCCCCTGGTCGCCGTAAATCTCGATCCGCGTGGCACACTGAGGCCAGTAAGGATACTCGGTGAGCGACTCGCGCACCTGCGGCGAAATCTTGAGCATGTACGGCGTGTACAGCGTCAGTTCAAAGGTCATCAGCAGGCCCGGGTACTCCCAGACGGCGATCTGCGTGTCAGGCGTTTCGGCGGCGCCGGTCGTGTTGAAGCGCCCGCCCGTGCTGTAGACGGTCTTCGGGTGCTCGACGCCCATGAGCCAGCGGGCCAGGTCGATCTGGTGGCTGGCGTCGTTGGCGATGTCGCCGCCCGAGTAACGCCAAAGGTGATGCCAGCCGGCCAGGAACGTGGGATTGTAGTGGGCCGCCGGGGCGGGACCGTTCCACATGTCCCAGTCGAAACCCTTGGGCGGATCACAGTCCTTGGACTGTGGGAAGTTGCCCCAAATCTTCTGATTGAACACGCGGCAGAGATGGATCTTGCCGAGCTTGCCCGACTGAATGTACTCCCGGGCGGTCATGTTGTACTTCGCGCTTCGGTTCTGCGTGCCGACCTGGACGACCCGCTTGTACTTCCGCGCGGCCTCGACCATCTTCTGCCCTTCCCAGCAGCTATGGGTGGCCGGCTTCTCGACGTAGACGTCCTTGCCGGCCTGGCAGCCCCAGACGGCGGCCAGGGCGTGCCAGTGGTCGGGCGTGGCGGCGACGATCGCCTGGACCGACTTGTCGTCGAGGGCCTTGCGGAAGTCCTGGACGATCTTGGGCGGTTTGGACTGCTTGGCCGCAATACTCTTGGCCAGGGCTTCTGCGCGGGGCTGGTTGGGATCGCATACGTAGGCATACTCGCAGTCGCCTCGTTCGACGAAGCCGGCGGCCAGGTGGCTGCCGCGCCCGCCCGCCCCGACCGCCGCCAGAACGATCTTGTCGTTGGCCGGGGCGGCCCCGACCGATTTCGGCTCCCGCAGAACCGTCACAGCCGCGGCCAGCCCCAACCCGGCCTTGTTCGCTTGCTCAAGAAACCGACGGCGATCGATGGTCTTCATGGTCCTCGATACTCCCGAAAAAAAAGGGGACGGTTGCGGCAGACTTGTCTTGCAGTCGTGGCCGGTCTCCCGGCCGGGCCGTGCGATCGGACCGAAGGTCTCCCCTCGGCGGCGCGTCGGGCCAGCAGTGATTATCGGCCGCGGAGTCGCCGGGTGTCAATCCGCGACGGCCCGTCAGAATCCCATGGTCTCGCGGACGAACTCGCGGCTCATTTTCAGGCTCTCGCGGAGCGGCCGGGTCGGCTGGAAGCCTCCTTCGTGGGCCAGTTCGATCACGGCCGGGCCGCAGAAGCCGATCGCGCGCAGGGCCTTGCCGATGGCCGCGTAGTCCATGGCCCCTTCGCCCATGGCCTCCGACCATTTCCCGTCGGCCTTCTGGTCGCGGAGATGGACAAAGACGATCCGGCTGCCATGCTCGCGGAGGAACTCCACAGGGTCCACGCCACCACGGACCAGCCAGTTCAGGTCGGGCCCGAGTTTCACGTCGGGGATGCGGGCGAGCGTGCCTTTGAGATCGTGCAGGTTGTGCTCCACCTCGTAGGTGTGATTGTGCAGGTTCAGGACCACCCCGTGCTCCTTGGCCAGCGCGATGATCTTGCGGAGGAGTTCCGCCTGCGCGTCGAGCTGTTCCGGCGTCTTCATCCCTCGGACCGCGCCGACCGAGGTGCCCAGCGTGTGCCCGCCCAGCTTCGCCAGACGGCCAACAACGAGCTTCGCGTCCTCGAAAATCTCTTCGTGCTGCCGCCGGTCCCACATGGCGCCGCCGAACGACGAACCGATGACCGGGAGGGAGTGTTTCTTCGTAAGCCCGGCGATGCGCTCGATGGCGTCGTCGGGCCGCAGGGCGGTGTGCATGAGTTCGATCCCCTCGAGGCCCGCGTAGCGCATGTCGGCGAAGATGCGGTCGAGGATGGGATAGATGTCGTACTTGGGCTGCGTGGCGGCGTAGACCCAGGGGTGCGCACCGACGATGACGCGATTCGCCGCCCCTTTCTCCTCCGCTCGGACGGCGCCGCGACGGACGCAGGCCGCCGTCAACGAAACCGCCGCCGCCTGGAGAAATCGCCGCCGCGACGTGCCGCGATCCACACTCCCCTTCGTGTCTGCTAGCGACGAGAACCGCCGCCGGGTCCGATCATTTCGCACGGACATGGGAACTCCCCCTTTCGTCGACAAGACCTTGCATGGCCGGATTCGCTTCCACGCTTGCGTTGTTCCGGGAGGGCGAGCACGTAGCCGTTCCAGCATGCCGACCCTCGGCTGCGCCGAGTGACGGCATGCCACCCAATACGCCCGATCGGATTCCCCGCAGTTCGCCTATGCCACCGCGGTCGTCTTGACGGCTTGCACCTTGGCGATGAACTGCTTCATGAACTGGGTGTCGTAGTCGTGCCAGGTGCGGGCGCTCACCAGGTTGCCGTCGATGACGCAGGGCTTGTCGACGTAGGTGCCGCCGAACTGGGTCACGTCCAGCGCGCACTTGGCCACCGTGGTCATGGTGCGGCCCTTGAGCACGCCGGCCGCGGCCACGATCTCCACCCCGTGGCACACCACGGCCACCGGCTTGCCGGCCTCGAAGAAATGCCGCGTGATCCGCATCAGGTCCTGGTCGTAGCGGAGGTACTCCGGCGCCCGGCCCCCTGAGAGGAACAGGCCCGCGTATTCCTCCGGCTTCACGTCGCGGAAGGCGATCGTGGCCTGGATGTGGTAGGACTGTTGTTCCCGGGTGATGTCCCAGGGGATCTTCGCGTCGGGCGGGACCTCGTGCATGACGCCGTGGTACATGCGGGCCTCGGGCCCGGCCACGACGATCTCGAATCCCTCCTCGGGCAGGCGGAAGAAGGGATAGAGGGTATCCATCATCTCGGTCGCGTCGCCGATGGGCATCAGGACCTTGACCTTCTTCCCGCTGGCTTCCCCGGCGGCCGAAGCGGCCGCCAACCCGAGCGCCGCCGGTCCGGCGACCAATGCCCCGCAAGCTTCTCGTCGGCTCATTTTGCCCTCGCTCATGACGTGCTGTGTCCTTTCCCAAGTACGTGCGTTGTCGATTCTACCGGAGACCGCCCAGCGGTGTCATCCCGGGCCCCAGTCTACCGCAGGCCGTAGGGTGGGACAAGCGAAGCGCAGTCCCACCAGGAAACCGCCAAGAGATTCCGGTGGGACTGCGCTCGCTGACGCGAGCTTGTCCCACCCTACGGTTGCAGCAACGTCCTCAATAATAGCGTCGTCGCCGCCGGTTGCCGGAGAGCCCGGCGGCCATGAGGAACTTCATCGCGTGGAGGAGCACGGCGCCTACGCCGATCGCCGCGAGGTAATTCTTGGCGTCGTTCCAGAGGGTCGAGGGCACGGAGGGAGACGACTCGTCGGGCGGGGCGGCTTGCAAGGAGACGAGCGGTTCGTCGGCGGCCAACGGGCCGGCGGCGGCCGTCCAGCCCGAGTCGCCGGAAGGAATGGCAGCCGCCGGAGCCGCAGGCCGACTGGCTTGGGCCG
>CAYSGY010000238.1:5527-8460 GCA_964430315.1 uncultured Planctomycetaceae bacterium | reverse complement strand
CTTCTATCCTTCGCTCATCGAGTACATCATGGGGGCGATTCACTATGCGGGGGCCTCGAACCGGCGCCGCGTGGTGGCGCTGGTCTATTGCGGTCCGGACGCGGTCAAGAAGATCCGCGACATTGCCGGCCCGACCAACCCCCACGTGGCCCGCGAGCGGGTGCCGGGCAGCATCCGCACGCTCGGCACCGTGGTGCCCGTGAAGGACGAGTCGGGCAAGGTGGTGGGCGACCGCATGGACAACCTTGTCCACGCCTCCGCGTCGCCGGCCGAAGCCGAGCGCGAGATCAAGCTCTGGTTCCAGCCGACCGACATCATGCCGTACATGCGAGCCTACGCCACGGAGGTCTGCGACGTCCATTACTACTTCAAGTCCGGCCGTCTGCTCACCGAATTCGAGCCCGGGAGCAAGTGCCTGGCGGCGCCGGGCGACACCGTCTGGAAGTCCGACTTGGACGCGCTGCGAGCCATGCTGGCCGGGGCCTCCGCTTCCTGCACGCTCGATGCCGTGGTGGCGAAGTACCTTATCAACGAGACCCCTGAATGACCCGGGGCGGCGCGACGCCCCCCTTCTTCAGATCCCTTTTGAGACCCCTTGCCGGTTCCCGCGGACGCGGTACAATAGCCGCGCGTCAGGGCGTGGGGACCATCGAGCGCCCGCGACGTCGACAGGGTTCTGGGAGACTTCGATCAAACGCCGGACGCAGGCGATGGGAAACAGGTTGCACGTTCTCGAGGGCGAGGACGCCGGCCGGGAATTCGATCTGGCCGGCGAGCAGGTCATCGTGGGTCGGGACCGGGAGTGCCATGTCGCCGTGTCGGGAACGCGGGTGAGCCGCCGGCATGCCCGATTGACCCGGCAAGGGCTCGGATACGCCATCGAAGACCTCGGGAGCAGGAACCACACCTACGTCAACGGGGACGAGGTCTGTGGCACGGTTCCGCTCCGGGACGGCGATCAGATCAAGGTGGGCGAGGTCCTGCTGGCCTACCGGTCGTCGCTGCCCCAGGCGGTCGAGCTGGCCGACCAGTCGGCCAACGTCCTCAGCACGCTCAACGTCCGGGCCGGCGCCGTCCTGGTCCGCAAGGCCAACGCGGAGGCGAAACTGCGTGCCATGCTCCGGATTACCGAGGCCTTGGGCCGGACCCTCGATCTCGACGCCTTGATGCCGACGGTGCTCGACGGGCTGTTCGAGTCGTTCCCTCAGGCGGACCGAGGGCTCGTGTTGTTGTGCGAGGGCGAGCAACTGGTTCCCAAGGCCGTGAAGCACCGGCGAGGCGACTCCGAGAGCATCGCCTACAGCCGGACGATCGTCCGGGAGGCGATGACCAAGCAGCAAGCGATCCTCAGCGAAGACGTCGTCGTCGACGCGCGGTTCCCGTCGACGCGGAGCATCGAGGATGGTCAGATGCGTTCCGTGATGTGCGTGCCCCTCCTTTCGCAAACGTCGGGCGCCTTGGGGGTCATCCAGCTCGACAACCGGAACCCCCATCGGAGGTTCGACGCCGACGATATGCAGCTCTTTGCGGCCGTGGCCAGTCAGGCGTCGGTGGCGGTGGAGTGCGCGCGGCTCCACAAGGAAATGGTGAAGCAGGCCAAGCTCGAGAGAGAGATCGGCATCGCCCGGGAAGTGCAGCACAACTTCCTCCCGAAGACGACGCCGAAGCTCGAGGGGTACGGCTTCTGGGCGTACTACCTCGCGGCCGGGAAGGTCGGCGGCGACTTCTACGACTTCGTTCGTCTGCCCAACGGAAGCCTGGCGGTGCTCTTGGGCGACGTGGCGGGCAAAGGAGTCCCCGCCGCGCTCATGATGGCCAAGGCTTCCACCGTGTGCCAGGTGGCCTTGCTGAACCACCCGGACCGGTTGGCCGATGCCCTGGGCATGATCAACGACGAGATCTGCGACGTGAGCGTCCGGTCCTCCTTCATCACGCTGGTGCTGTGCCTGATCGACCCGCAGACGCACGAGATCACCATGGGCAACGCAGGCCACATGTCGCCGGTCTTCCGCCGCCGCGACGGGACGATCGAAGAGCCGGCCGACGACAACGTGCGGGGATACCCTTTGGGCATCGAGCGGGGATACCGTTACCGGACGGACCACACGGTGCTGGGGCCGGGGGAATCGGTCGTGCTCTATAGCGACGGGATCAGCGAAGCGATGGACTCCCGCGGCGAACTCTACTCCGCCGAGCGGATTCATGCCCAAGTGGCCGGCATGGCCCACGCCGATCCGGCCAGCCTCGGGGAAGCGTTGATCGAGGACGTGCGCCGCCACCTGGGCGACTGCGATCAGAACGACGACATCACGCTGGTCGTGTTCGGGCGCGGGGAATGAGGCCGGAGACTGGAAGTCGGAGACTGGAGGTCGGAGATCGGGGAGAAGGTGGAAGATGAATCAAGCCGGTGGTACCCGAGCCCTTGGTTGCGCATCGCTCCGCGTTCCCGCTCAGCCGGTGTATCTCGCCTTGATCGGGATGACCGTCCGATGGTTCGGCGTCCAGGCGGGCCTGAGCGACGAGAAGTGCCGGGACCTGGACGTGGCGGTCGATGAGGCGTGCAGCAACGTCATTCGTCACGGCTTCGCCGGCCGGGCCGACGGGGAGATGACGGTGGTCTGTTCTCCCGTCGAGAAGGGCCTCCAGGTAACGATCCTCGACCGTGGCAAGCCGTTCGATCCCGACGCCGGGGCGCGAACCGCCGAACAGAAGCGGTTGCGGGATCCGGTGTCCGGGGGGCTGGGACTGATGCTGATCCGCCAGTTGACCGACGAAGTTACCTTCGAGCGTGACGATCGGGAAGGCAACCGACTGATTCTTGTGAAGCACACGTAGGGAGGAGAAACGATGGCTGTCGAAGCTCGCCCCAGCCAGGAGAAGCCGGACGTAGGCGTCGTCTTGCTCTCCGGCAGGCTGGACATGGAGGCCGTGGA
>CAYSGY010000238.1:0-5517 GCA_964430315.1 uncultured Planctomycetaceae bacterium | reverse complement strand
ATTCCCCAAAACTCCAGGAAACGCTTCAGCAGAGCGTCCGGGGGATCGTGGTCGACTTGGGCGGCGTCGAGTTCATCAGCAGTTCGGGAGTCCGGATGCTGTTGGCGGCGGACCTGGATGCCCGAGGCTCCGGGAAGACGATCGCCCTTGCCCGTGCCCAGCCCGCTGTCTACAAGATCTTCAAGGTCGCGGGGATCAGCGACAAATTCCGCTTTTTCGACGACGCGGAGGCCGCGGCCCGGGCCCTCGGGGACTAGCCCGGCATCGAAGCGATCCAGGTGGGACGGCTTACCACGCCATCCCGGACGGGTTGGAAACCCGTCCTACGGAGCCGCGCGTCCGCGGCCACGACGGCAGCCGCGCTCGCGCGGGAGTTGTTTTGTTGCTCGTTCCAGAAGACAGGTCCGGAGGAAGCAGCCATGGCGGGAAGGACGGCGGGGTCGGCTGAGGCGGATAGCCGGGCAGGTTCGGTCACGGAGATGGCGGAGGAGCTTGTTTCCCAGGCCCGGGAGGCCGCGGCCGTCTTCACGCAGTACGGCCAGGCGGACGTGGACCGCATCGTCGACGCCGCCGCCAAGGCAGGCGCGGCCCGGCGCATCGAGCTGGCGCGAATGGCCGTCGAGGAAACGGGAATGGGCGTGTTCGAGGACAAGGTCACGAAGAACCTCTTCGCCACCGAATACGTCTACCACGACATCCGGCACGTGAGGACCGTGGGGCTGGTGAACGATTGTCCCGAGGCGGGGCTCATGGAGTTCGCCGAGCCGTTGGGAGTGATCCTGGGCGTCATCCCGATCACGAACCCGACCTCGACCACCATGTTCAAGTCGCTCATCTCCTTGAAGACGAGGAATTCGATCATCATTTGCCCCTCGCGCAATGCCTTGAAATGCTCGATCGAGGCGGCCAAGACGATGTACGACGCCGCGGTGGCCGCCGGGGCGCCCGACTACGTGATCCGCTGGGTCGAACAGCCTTCGCGCGAACTGACCCACGCCCTCATGACGCATCCCAAGGTCTCCCTGATCCTGGCGACGGGCGGGATGGGCCTGGTCCAGGCCGCCTACTCCAGCGGGCGACCCGCGATCGGCGTCGGGCCCGGCAACGTGCCCGTCTACATCCACCGCAGCGCGGACGTCCGCTCCGCGGTCAACGACGTGCTCCTGAGCAAGACGTTCGACAACGGCACGATCTGCGCCTCGGAACAGGCCCTGGTGGTCGACCAGGCCGTCGAGGAGGCCGTGGTCGAGCAACTCGTCGCCCAGGGCGCGTACTTCCTCTCCCCCGAGGAAATCGCCAAGGTGCAGGACGTGGTCATCGACCCGGCACGCCGCAGCATGTCGGCGCAGGTCGTCGGCCAGAGTCCCCGGCGGATCGGCGAACTGGCGGCAGTCAGAGTCCCTCCACGCACCCGGGTCCTGGTGGCACGCCTCGCGGGCGTGGGCGACGATTTCCCGCTTTCCCGGGAGAAGCTCTGCCCGCTGCTCGGCTTCTACACCGTCCGCACGCTGGAGGAGGGCGTGAACCTCTGCACCGACTTGATGCACTTCGGTGGCCTGGGCCACACCGCCGTCATCTTCTCCCAGGACCCGGCGGTCGTCCGGGAGTTTGGCGAGACGATCAACGCCGGGCGGATCCTCGTCAACTCCCCTTCCTCCTACGGCGCCATCGGAGGGATCTACAACCGCATCCATCCCTCGCTAACCCTGGGATGCGGCGCCGGCGGCCAGAACAGCACCACCGACAACGTGACCGTTTCCCATCTGCTCAACCTCAAGCGAGTCACCCGACGTATGGTCAACATGCGATGGTTCCGCGTTCCCCCCGGCGTCTACTTCGAGCCGGGGTCCCTGGACGAGTACTTCCGGCAAGAGATCAAGGGCCTCGGCGCGCACCGGGCCATGATCGTCTGTTCCGGCTCAGCGGTCCGGTCGGGAACCACGGCCCGATTGGAGGCCTATCTCCGCGAGGCCGGCATCGTCTCGGCGGTCTTCTCCGACGTGAAGCCCGACCCCACCGTCGAGACCATCCAGCAAGGGGCCGAGGCCATGCGCAAGTTCGGGCCCGACCTGATCATCGCCCTGGGCGGCGGCTCGCCCATCGACGCCGCCAAGGCCATGTGGCTCTTCTACGAACGGCCCGACCTCCGCTTCGACCACCTCAAGCTCCGGTTCATGGACATCCGAAAGCGGGTATTCCCCTTCCCCGAGCTGAGGAAGAAGGCGAGGTTGATCGCCATTCCCACCACCAGCGGCACCGGCTCGGAAGTCACGGCCTTCACCGTCGTTACCGACGAGAAGACAGGAACGAAGTACCCGTTGGCCGACTACGCCCTGACGCCCGACGTGGCCATCATCGATCCCAACCTCACGTTGAGCGTGCCGGCCGCCGTGACCGCCGACACCGGGATGGACGTGCTCTCGCATGCCCTGGAGTCCTACGTGTCGGTCATGGCCTCGGACTACACGGACCCGCTGGCCATTCGTGCCATCCAACTCGTCTTCGAGCACCTGCCCGTGGCGTATAAGGACGGCGCCAACCTCCTGGCGCGGGAGAAGATGCACAATGCCTCGACGATTGCCGGCCTGGCGTTCACCAACGCCATGCTGGGAGTCAACCACTGCCTGGCCCACATTCTGGGCGCCACGTTCCACATCGCCCACGGCCGTGCCAACGCCGCCGTAATGATCCCGGTGATCCGGTTCAACGCGGCCCTGCCCGGGAAAGTGGCCGCCTACCCGAAGTACGCGTTCCCCCACGCTGCCGAGCGCTACGCCGAGATCGCTTCCGCCCTGAAGCTCGAGGCCTCGACGCCCGAGAAGGGCTGCGAGAGCCTCATTCGGGCCGTCGCGGAGCTGAAGGCCAAGCTCGACATCCCGCCCACGATCCGCGAGTTCGGCGTTCCCCGCGCAGCCTTCGAGGCCAAAGTGCGGCACATGGCCGAAGTGGCGTTCGACGACCAGTGCGTCGGCACGAACCCCTGCTATCCGCTGTTGGACGACCTCGTCCGCCTGCTCTGGGAAGCCTACGGAGAGCCGGGCACGCCGCAAGAGTGACGGCGCCGGGAGGGAGCGTGTAGGGTGGGCAACGCCCACGAAATCCGCAATGTCCAGGCACAAGAACGAGTTGGTCGGCGTTGCCCAATGGCACTGAGCTTCGATGATCACGAGTCGCAAGTTTCTCTAGCCCAGGCGTTTAGAGGCTGTCCAACTGCTAGCTTGTGTCATGGCATGCATGTTGGGGGATCTGGTTTTGGATGCCACGAGTTCTCAACTCGCGCTCGACGATCAACAGGTTGCGGGCGAGTTCGTTGAAGCCCGCCTCAATCCGGAGGGGGATAAAGGAAGGGGGATAAAGGGGCCAAGGGGGATAAAGGGGGCAGACGCATATATTGGATAAGATAGGAAATGCTGCCATTCACGCATTATCCAAACTACCCAGTATATGCGACTGTCCCCTTTAGATCTACCCCTTTAGATCTATCTCTATCCAGAGGGTACCGCATCCACCTTTCTCGTACGGTGGCATCCATCCCTTTGGGCACGACCATCGCCACTTCCTGCGAGTCGAACACGTAGGCCCGAAATCACGGGGTTATCGAGAACCTGCACATTCTCAAGAGTGGCTAAAATCAGCATTCGAGCCGCCGGAAAGAACCAACGGAAACGTGAGAGGACTTCGGTGTCGGTGTCATTGTGGCCGAACGCCTGGGAGAATCGTACATGCGTTGGATGAACTTAAGCCGCGTGATGGCGTTTGCTGTGGTCCTTGTCGTAGGGGTCGCCGTCGGGTATGCGCTCAAGCCCACAGTAGACGTACGACTCTGCGATCCGAGCCAATTGGGACCGGCACCGCCCATGTTCGACCCCGATAACGTGACGCTCAAGCACCTTACGAATAGTCCCGTCGTCGGACCCGTCGTGAGCGGATTAAGAGGCTGGCAGCCACTCGGCACGGTCGGTCCGTTTGTTATCCATGTCAACTCGAAAACAGGCGGCTACGTAATCGGAGAGAATAACTGGCGAGGAGCGGTTCTCATGCAAGAGACGAAGGATGGCCGGATGGCCATGCGTCATCCACCTCCCGCTTGCGGTTGAGCCAGGTGGACCAATTGCTCGATGAACTGCGGTTCTACGAGCGGAACCTGTGCATAGATAAGACCTGACCCGCCTTTGCAAGCAGGCCCGAACCCCGTGGGCGGATTTGCAGCCGCTGTCGGCTGCGCACCGACTTTGAAGCATGACGGCCTCGGTGCTCTCGCACCGCGGCCTGTCCGCATCGCCCTTACTCCTAAAGGCAATTGCTATCGGATAGAACGCTGAGATTGGTCCTCTGGGAAACAGAGCCAGAGGTTTTACTTCAGCGAGCCTCCGTCGAGCACGGACAAGCCACTCTGATGGCATCCGGCTCTACCGGCACAGCACGCGACGGCTGGTTAGACCGTCCCCTTAGCCTGCTGGTACGCAGGTTTGCCGGGTGTACTGCCCGATCGAGAGGTCGCAGCGGCACGTTAGCGCCATCGACGACCGCAGAACCGTGTTCTACAGGTCGGAGCATAACGCAGTTTGATGGGGAATGCACGCGGATTTACGCGGCTTCGGCCGCGCGACTCAGAAGTCCCTCCACGTGCCGTTCGACGATAATGCCGCGGTACTCGTCCAAGAGTTTCATGTTGCCGGACGCCTTTGCCCGATGGTAGCCCAAAGTGACGAAGCGAGGGGCCGATTCCAGTGCGGTTTGTTCCAGTTCGCCAAGTTCCATGGGCGACAACCGGCTGAGGTACTCATGGATTGGGCCGATCCGGGTTTGTTCCGCAGACGCGGCGCGGTTCTCCTCCAACCGTAAGGCACTGCCTTGCTCGGGACTCGTCTCAGTCCGCCGTCGCGGTTCGCGGCGATGATATTCTGACGACTGGTAGTTTTCTCTGATGGATTGCACCAAATAGCCTGCCGGATTCCGGGAAACGCGCTTGTCGCGGCAACTCATGAGCCGGTCGAACGCCTCGATTTTCTGAGAAATCAAGTCGGCGCCGAACTCGCGGACCAACCGGGTTGCCGCCCCGGGCGTGACGCCCCGTTCCGTCAACTGTTCTTCAATGTGCGGACGCCGCCCTTCCGCCCGCTGCCGCTTGGCCGTCCGCCGCTTGACGAATACCACTTGCCATGTTCCTCGGCGAACTTGTTGAAAACGCTCACCCTGTTCTGCCGGCTCCAGGAATCCCTCCGCCTCCAGTTCTCGAATCGCGGGCTCCAGCCGTCGTTTCAGTTGGGCGGCATCGTAGGCTCGGCTGGCAGTAGCCCTCATCGTTGTAATGATCGCTTGGTGGCCGAGCTGCGTGCCGCCGTCTTCGATTTCGGGGTCGAGATGGTCTTCCCGCCCGCCGCCGGCTGGCGACCTTTGCCTCCCAGACTTCTTTCGGGCTGAAAAGGTACTGGTCTGGGTCTCGTTCGAGCCATCGCGTTAAGACTTCTTGGGCCTTCGGCCCGAGCAAGATGAACTTGTCGATGCCGTGATGCT
>CAYSGY010000237.1:0-8471 GCA_964430315.1 uncultured Planctomycetaceae bacterium | reverse complement strand
GTTTTCTCCGATCTCGCCCGATTCGGAGCGTCGCGATCGTCGGGTCCGGCATGATGGGCACGGCGATTGCGGCGGCCAACGTCCGTTGCGGCTTGCCGGTGATGCTTGCCGACGCGGACTCCGCTTCGCTCGCCACGGCCCCGGCCCGCATCGCGGGGGAGTTGACCCAGGAAGGACGGCTCTCTCCTCGGGAAGTCTTCAACACAGTCCGGCGGCTTGTCATTCCGACCAACGACGACGCCCGACTGGGGGCCTGCGACCTCGTGATCGAGTCGATCGTCGAGGCCGCCGGGGCGAAGCAGGATCTCTACGCCCGGTTGGAGCCTTGCCTGGCGGGCGGGACTCTCTTGGCGTCGAACACCTCGACCATCCCCATCGCGCGGCTCGCCACGAAGCTGACCGACGCCCGCCGCTTCCTCGGGCTTCACTTCTTCCACCCGGTGGGCCGGCGTCCCCTGGTCGAGATCGTCCGCGGCCCGCAAACGGAAGAAGACGCGGTCGCCGCGGCGGTCGCCTACGCCAAGGCCATTGAGAAGGTGCCGGTCGTGGTCCGCGACGGGCCGGGGTTCCTCGTCAACCGGCTTCTCGTCCCGTACCTTGCGGAGGCGTTGGAACTGTTGCTCGAAGGCGTGGCGGTCCGCGAAATCGAATGGGCGGCCACCAGCTTCGGGATGGCGATGGGACCGCTGCGTCTGATCGACGAGATCGGAATCGACACCGTGCTGTTGGGCGGCCGGGTCCTCTGGGAGGCGTTTCCCGATCGGGTCACGCCGTCGCCGCTGTTGGTGACGATGTACAAGTCGGGCAGGCTGGGGCGGAAGACCGGGGCCGGGTTCTTCGCTTATCCGTCGGAACCGCCGGCCGACGGGCCCGCGGAATTGGCGCCCGGCGTGAACGACTTGATCGCCTCGTGGGGCCGGAAGCGGGCCCCGTTGCCTCCGGATTCGATCGTCGTCCGGTTGCTCCTGCCCATGGTGCTGGAAGCGACCCGGCTGCTGGAAGAGCGGAGGGTCGACGACCCACGCTCGATCGATCTGGCGGTCATCCTGGGGCTCGGCTTCCCGGTTTCCCGTGGGGGATTGCTCCATTGGGCCGATTCGCTCGGGGCGAGGCGGATTGTGGCCATGCTCGACGGGCTGTCGGACCTTGGTCCCCGGCTCCAGCCCACGCCGTTGCTGCTGGAAATGGCCCGCTGCCACCGCCCCTTCTACGTGCGTGCGGCTTGACGCGGCGCGGCCGAAATTGAGAATGGGATTTCCGGAGTCTCTTGGAACCCAAGACTGTGGGGGAGGTCCCCCGGCGTTTCGTGCAGTATGTCCCATGGAATGACCAGGTCATGCCTAAATTCTCCGTCATCCTTCCGGCTGCCGGGCGCAGCAGCCGGTTCGCCGACAAGAACTACAAGAAGCCGTTCGCCCCGCTCAATAACCGCGCGGTCTGGATGCACTCGGCCGAACGGTTCATCAATCGCAGCGACGTGGTCCAGGTCCTCCTGGTCATCTCGCCCGACGACCAGGAGTACTTCCAGTTCAAGTTCGCCTCGAACGCGGCGATCCTGGGGATTGAAGTGCTCCACGGCGGGGCGGAGCGGCACGATTCGATCGCCAATGCCCTGAAGAGAGTGAAGCCCGAGGCCGAGTTCATTTGCGTCCACGACGCGGCCCGGCCCTGCATCGCCGACCCCTGGATCGACAAGATCTTCGCGGCCGCCGAACAGAGCGGCGCGGCCATCTTCGCCATCCCCGTGTCCGGCACGCTCAAGCGGTTGGGCAAGGACATGAAGATCGCGGAAACGGTCTCTCGTTCGGGCCTCTGGGAGGCCCAGACTCCCCAGGTCTTTCGCCGCGAGATTCTCCAGGAGGCCTACGCCCAGCGCGGCACGTTCCAGCCCACCGACGATGCCCAACTCGTCGAGCGTCTCGGCAAGCCCGTGACCATCGTTCCCGGCTCCCCGGTCAATCTGAAGATCACCACGCGCGAGGACCTCCGGCTCGCCGAACAAGCCCTCAAAGCCCTCCCCAAACCCAAGCTCCTCGGCCCCGCGCACCCCTTCGCGGATGACGATATGTGGCGGTGAGGGGGGGCAGTGGTCGGTGGTTAGTGGTCGGTGGTCAGCAATTGGGGGTACGGGTGAGGTGTCGTGAGGTGGGAAGATGATGACGACGATACTCCAGCGTTTTGCCGTATTCGAGGCAAGGCAGAATCCTATCGGCCTTCAAGGGGACGGATATGGACATCAAAGACTATCGTGACTTGGTGGTCTGGCAAAGGGCGATGGACTTGGTGGAGATGATCTACAGACTGACTCGGTCGTTCCCGAAGGAAGAACTGTTCGGACTGGTTGCCCAACTCCGCAGAGCGGCGGTTTCTGTTCCCGCGAATATCGCCGAGGGCCAGGGCCGTCATACGACGCGAGACTTTCTTCAGTTCCTTTCGATTGCAGGAGGATCACTTAAGGAGACAGAGACGCACGTCTTGATTGCCAAGCGATTGGGCTACCTTGCTCAAGATGCGGCGTCTGAAGCCATCACACTTGCCGCGGAGGTCGGTCGTCTGAAGAACGGCCTGGTCCGCTCCCTCCGCAAAAGACTCCCCAAGACGACCTAGACCACGAATCCTGAATCCCCGCCCACCAACCACCAACCACCAACCACCAACCACCAACCCCTGACCCCTGACCCCTGACCCCTGACCCCTGACCCCTGACCCCTGACCACTGACCACTGTTCCCCAACCCCTGCCCCCATGCACGACCTCCACACCGAACTCCGCTGGCGCGGAATGATTCATCAGACGACCGACGACGCCAACCTGCCTGCGTGGCTCATGGAGAAGCCGCGCACGGTCTACGTCGGGTTCGATCCCACGGCCGACAGTCTTCATGTGGGCCACCTCGTGGCCCTGATGGTCCTGCGGCGGTTCCAGAAGGCCGGCCACCGGCCCATTGCGCTGGTCGGCGGGGCGACCGGGATGATCGGCGACCCGAGCGGCAAGAGCGAGGAGCGGAACCTGCTCTCCGTCGAGGTGCTCCGCGCCAACGTCGCGAGGATCGAGAAGCAGTTGCGCCGCTTCCTCGACTTCGACAGCCCCGCGAACCCCGCGTTGCTGGCCAACAATTACGACTGGATGGGCAAGTTCGGCTACCTCGAGTTCCTGCGGGACGTCGGCAAGCATTTTCCCGTCAACGTGATGCTCGCCAAGGACTCGGTCAAGAGCCGGCTGGAGCGGTCCGACTCCGGCCTGAGTTACACCGAGTTCAGCTACATGCTGCTCCAGGCCTACGACTTCGTCCACTTGAATAAGCAGTATGGATGCGAGATCCAGGCGGGCGGGAGCGATCAGTGGGGCAACATCACCGCGGGGATCGACCTGGCCCGGCGTTTCGGCGGCGGGCAACTCTATGGCATCACCTGCCCGCTGCTAACCAAGAGCGACGGCACGAAGATGGGCAAGACGGAGTCGGGCGCCCTGTGGCTCTCGGCCGATCGGACCAGCCCCTACCAGTTCTACCAATACTGGGTCCGGCTGGCCGACGCCGACGTAGGCAAATGCCTCCGCTTGTTCACCGACATGGAGCGTGACGAGATCGAGGCCCTGGAGGCCCGGCACGCCCAGGACCCCGGGCGCCGCGAGGCCCAACGCCGGCTCGCGGCCGACCTGACCCGGCTGGTCCACGGCCAGGAAGGGCTGGAGGTGGCCCAGCGTGCCACCGACGTCTTCTTCGGCGCGGAGATCCGCGAGCTTTCCGACGCCCAACTCGGCGAGATCTTCGCCGACGTGCCGAGCAAGGAACTCGCCCGCGACCGCCTTTCCGGCGACGGCCTGCCGCTGATCGACGCGATGGTCGAGTCGGGCCTCGTGAACAACAAAAGCGAGGCCAGGCGTGCCATCACCCAGGGCGGGGCCTACGTCAACAACCGGCGAATCCCCAGCCTCGACACCCGGCTCACGCTCGACTCGCTAGCCAGCCAGTCCGTGATGGTCCTCCGCCGCGGAAAGAAGGACTACGCCCTGCTGCGGTTCCGATGAGAACGCGTCGACGGCGGTCCCCCCGGTTCCCCTCGCCCGCTTCGGGAGAGGGGTCGGGGGTGAGGGCCGGCACTGGCGAGAAGCCCGCAATCAGAGAGCCCCCTGGCGACCGAGGACACGCGACGCAACAATTCTCGGCGGCTCACCTCGTGCGACAGGCCAGGGCGGCTTCTCTTCGTTGCCTGCGCATGACTATAATGGACATATCCAGGCGATCGAATCGAGTGTTAGTCCTCAGCCTCAAGGGCTCGCCATGCACCGGATCACCGTTGCCGAAGCGGAACGCGATTTTGTCAATCTCGTGAATCGGGTGTACTCGGAGGGCATTCCCGTGGAGTTGGAACGCGGCGACGAGGTCGTCGCGCATTTGACGCCGGCTACGCCACGATCGCGGCTGAAGGTTCGGGAACTGAAAACGTTCCTGGAGGGCTTGCCCAAGCTCGGAGAAGACTCTGAGGCGTTTCTTGAAGACGTGCGGGCCGTTCGTCGTGAGTTCCCCTCGGAGGCCAGCCCATGGCCCTGATGGTTGACGCCAACGTGTTCATCCATTTCGAGCGGCGCGGTGTCGCCATCGACCTCTCGTCTTGGGATCCCTCCGAGGACGTCTTCCTCAGCGTGGTGACGGTCTCCGAATTGCTGATGGGGGTACATCGAGCGGAGAGCGAGGCCCGGCGAAAGCGCCGCAGCGAGTTCGTCGAGGCGATCCTGGCAGGCGTGTCCGTGTTGGACTTCACGATGGCCGTGGCACGGCGCCATGCACAACTTCACGCTGAGTTGTCACAACTGGGCCGATTGATCGGCGCCCACGACATGATCATCGCCGCCACGGCACTCCAGCACAACCACTCCTTGCTTACGGAGAACATCGAGGAGTTCTCGCGGGTTGCTGGGCTCCGGGTCATCCCGTTTCGGCCGTAACGGGTGAGCCGTTTCACTTGTCTGGAAGGCGGGCAAGCGGCGCCCGCGAGGGCATGGGAGAGTCTGAATAGCCTGGACGGGGAAGGGAGCCTCTTGTGAGCAAGTCTGGTCCAGCAGTAGGACGCTCTGTGAGCACCATCGTCGGCCGCGCGTCGAGCGGTGCTCGCAGAGCACCCTACGGGCTGGTGTCCTTGGCCCTGCTGGCCTTGGGGCTGATGGGCGGAGGGACGTCGAAGTCGCCCCGTGACGCGGGCGTGCCGGGTGGCGGCGGGCCGCAGCCCTCCGAGAAGGGCGGGGCTCCCATGACGATCTCCAAGGAGACGACCTTCCTCACAGGCCCCTTGACCGAGGACGGCTACGTCGACTACGTGGCGGCCCTGGACGCGAGATTCCGGCAGGGCGTTACCCCGGCGAACAATGCCGCCGTGCCGTTCTGGTGGGCGATGGGTCCGAAGGCGATCTGGGCGGAGGACCGCGAAGGGTACTTCCAGAAGCTCGGCGTCCCCGCGCCTCCGGAACAGGGGGACTACTTCGTCGATTTCGACGACTTCGTCGCGATCCAGAAGGGCGGCAGCAAACACGATGGCAAAGCGTCGAAGCGAGGGACGGAGGGGATCGCCTGGACGTCTCGCCAGTTGGAGACGGCTTTGCAGAGGCCGTGGTCGGCCAGAGAGTTCCCGCTCCTGGCCGAGTGGCTGGCGGCCAATGAAAACCCGCTGGCGCTGGTGGTCGAGGCGTCGCGGCGTCCGCGTCGCTACGACCCGCTGATCGGCGGGAAGAAGGCGATCGTCATTGCCGTTCTGCTGCCGGCCAATGGCCAGTACACCTTCAAGGTCGGCTGGGCCATGAAGGCGAGGGCGATGTTGCGGCTGGGCGAAGGCAAGGTCAACGAGGCGTGGGAGGACCTGGTTGCCTGCCATCGGCTCGCCCGACTTCTCGGCCAAGGTCCGACCTCGGTGGACATGACGGGTTCCAGCGGCCTTGAGGAGCGTGCGTGTGCGGGGGATCAGGCATTGCTGCAATATGCCCATCTCACGGCGGCCCAGATTGCCAGGTTCCGGGAAGACCTCAACCGGTTGCCGCCCATGCCGGACCTGGCCGACACGTTCAACATCGCGGAGCGGTTTGTGTTCCTTAATGTGGTATCGCTTGGCTCTCAGGACGGCGCAAAGCACAGCCTGGTCGGGCTTGAGTCAACGATTACCATGCAGGGTGGAGTTCAAGAGTGGAAGAGGCTTGGGGGAGCGGTCAAGTTGCTGGTCCGCTACAGCGACTGGACGGCCGCCGACTGGGACTTGATCCTCCGCATGGGCAACTCCTGGTACGACCGCCTCGCCCAAGCCTGTCGCGAGCCCATTCGGTCGGAGCGACGGAAGGCCCTGAAGAGGATCGACGAGGACCTTCACAAGCTCCCGAAGGCGGCGGAGGACACGGCCTCTTTGGAAAAGGCCATGCTCGTCGACGGGCGCAGGGCGTTCTCGGAACGGTTCGGCCAGGTCCTCCTGGTCATGTTCGGGCCCCAGGTGACGGTGTTGGCCGATATCAACGACCATGCCGCCATGCGACTCAATCTCGACAAGTTGGGCTTCGCCCTGGCCGCCTATCGCGCCGATCACGGGTCCTTCCCGGCGAGGCTTGCGGACCTCATGCCCAAGTACGTTGCGGAGGTGCCGGAGGATTTCTTCAACGGGTCCGACCTGCACTACCGCCGCGAAGGAGCGGGCTTCCTCCTCTACAGCGTCGGGACCAACGGCAGAGACGACGGAGCGAGAAGCTTCGAGGACCGGAACAAGAACAAGACTTGGGAGGCTTTGGCCAAGGACGGCGAGGACTGGGACGACCTGGTCGTCCGCATCCCGCCGGCGACGAGGGAGAAAGAGAGACAGTGACTCGGCCTCAGTTCGCCAGCAGTTGAACGGAGAGTCCTGGGAAGCTGGAGAAGTCGGCGTCGAAGGTCACAACCTCCAATCCGAACCCTAGAGCGAATGCTGCAAGGAACGCGTCGGTCCATCGCTTGTGGGCCGGCCGCGGAAGTCCGGTGAGTGACTTGAAGAGAGTTGTGAGGCCGCGCGGCTCGTCAAGGTATACCACGCGAGGATCCGAAACAAGCGTCTCGAACGCCCCCCATGCCTCCACCTGCGTCTGAACATTGGTGGCTCCCATGATCTTGGGATTCGTCAGATGGCGAAGGAGAGCCAGTTGCGTGATCCTGCAGAAGGCGCAAGTCCCTTGCGATTGTTCGTCGAACCAAGACGCCGCCACAGCGTGATGGATATGGGCCTCGACCGTAATGGCGAGCCACACATTGGCGTCGACGAGCCTAGTCCCAGAGACTGTCATCGAGATCCTCGGCCGTCGGATTCACCGTCGTCCCCGGGGTACATCGAACGATCGGCAACCGGACGCGGTGCCGCGGCAGGTCGTTACCTTCGGCCGCGGCCAGGACCGTGAGGAGTCCGGTACCGGTCTCCGGCAGCAAGTGCGGCTGCCTTGCGGTCAGTCGGCCGTGGTCAATATCCACTTCGATGGTGATTGGCTCCACAGACATCTCCCATCTCCGCGTCTTCTTTGAGATCCTCCTGCCATCCATTCTACCGTGGCCCCACCTCGGTGCCAACCGTTGACATCCACCGTCCTTATCACGAGACTGGGGTGACCCGCGCCAGGATGGGCCGTGCGTCGTCCGAGCCTGTCTGAAGTGCAGGATGAGAGGATGGGTCCCTGTGCGAAAATGGTTGAAGATCGCGGCTTGGGTCGGTGCCGTTTTGGTGGTGGTTTTCGGGATCGGGCTGTTTCTCTTCTTCCGTGCGTTGCACCATGTGCCGGAGTTCTACCAAGAAGCGGTCCGGGGCGATCCGGCGAAGGAGAAGGCGGGCAGCCATGAGATGCAGCTCCGGGCCGCGGAGTTGGCGAGCCACGTCCAGGTGGCCGGGCGGTGGCGCCAGACGTTTACTGCCGAGCAAGTGAACGGCTGGCTGGCGGTCGGCCGGTTCCAGAAATCCGAAGGCATCGCGCCGGAGGTCCAGGGCCTCATCCCCGACGCGATGATCGATCCTCGCGTGGTGATCGAGCCCGACGGAATCACGCTCGCCTGCCGGTTCGACACCGGGGGGGCTGGCCAGACCGTGCTGTGGCTGAAGGTGGACGCCTACCTGACCGAGGAGAACGAAATCGCCCTGCGGATCCGGAAGGCCCGGGCCGGGTCTCTGCCCGCCCCGCTCGACGTGGTCTTCAAACGGCTCTCCGAGGCCCTGGCCCATGCCAAGTGCCCGGCCCGCGCCTCTCAAGTGGACGGCGATCCCGTGGTGCTCCTCACGCTCCCGCCCGTCGGCAAGAAGGGCGAACTGACCGTCCAACTCGATACGCTGCGGCTCAGCGAAGGGAAGATCGAGGTCGCCGGGACGACGAAGCGGGAGTGAGGAGGAGGGGAGAGGGGAGAAGGGAGAAGGGAGAGGGGAGAAGGGAGAGTGGGAGAGTGGGAGAGTGGGAGAGTGGGAGAGTGGGAGAGTGGGAGAGTGGGAGAG
>CAYSGY010000236.1:0-8493 GCA_964430315.1 uncultured Planctomycetaceae bacterium | reverse complement strand
GTGTTTTTCGGGGGGGTTGTATTGACATGTTTCACATGTTCCCTAGACTGACCATGATCTCCCTGGGCGAGCCGGCATCAGCCCGGTTCGCGGGCGTGTGTTCTCACGGGAGGCACGCGTATGAAGAGACTGGGGTGGCTTCGTAGCGGGTATCGCGTGCCCTACGACGCGGTTCGCATCGCGCTCGGGCTCTTGCTCCTGGTGGCCGCAGCGCTCAAGGGGTATCAACTCGCCACCGAGCCCGTGCTTGCTCCGCACGTCGACGGGCCTTGGTGGGCCACAGGACTGACAGCCCTTCTGGCGTCCCGCTGGCTCCTTCTCGGCGCCGTTGAGTTCGAGTTGTTCTTCGGCCTCTGGCTCCTGGCCGGCCTCTATCCCCGGCAGACCCGCGCGCTGGCGATCGGCTGCTTCGCCCTTTTTGCCGCCGTTTCGCTCTTCAAGGCCCTTTCCGGCGCAGCGTCGTGCGGGTGTTTCGGCAAGGTGGCGGTCAGCCCATGGTTGACTCTCGCGCTGGACATCTTCGCCGCAGTCGTCCTCCTGCTGGTTCGGTTCCGCGCCGAACCGGAGATGCGGAGACCTCGCTTACCCGCTCATGCGTGGACACTTGGAATATTGGGGATCACTTGGTTGGCCGTGGGAGGAGTGGCTGCGTTGGGCATCGCGCGTGGGCCGGGAACGCTGGCCAACGATGACTCGGAGGATGCGCCCACCGGGACACGCATTGTGGAAGTGGGACCGGCGAAGGTGTCGGTCGATCGCCTCGCGCACGACTTCGGCGTCCTCAAACCCTTCTCGGTCGCCTCGGAGATCAAGGCACGGCCCGCGGTCGTTGATTTCGGGCCGGTTGCGCCGGGCGACAACCCCGCTCCGGTGGTCGTAAGCGTTCAGCATGGGGCGCAGAGGCCGCTGGAGGTGTCCGCCGTGGAAGTGCCTGAGGGTTATGTGGCCGCGATCGAGGAGTCGGGCGCCGTCGCTCGCCTGGCCGTCTCCCTGCGGCGCGCGTTGACCTCGAGCAACTGCGGGGTCATCAAGATCCGCGCCAGGTGGGTCGGCGGCGAGGAGACGATCGAATTGCCGTGTTACATGTATCTGCGACCGAAGTAGTGGGATGGGTCGCGGGGAATTGGTGGGTCAGAGCAAGTTCGGTCTTCCCAGAATCTCAGCCGACTGAGAGACGGAGGAAACATCCATGGGCGTCGAGGTAGAACCCAGGCACCGGAAGCCCCGCGTTCGAGAGCGACCGCCCTACCGACGGGGCGGGAGTTCTGTCGTCGTGGCGTCGATTCTCTGGGGCGCCTTGCTGGTTGGATTCACCAAGGCGGCGTCCGGCGGCGCGGAGGAGCGTGTGCCGGACGAGAAGCGGGCCGAGGTGCTGCGTTTTCTGGCCGCGCGGAATGAGGCGAACTACCGCAAGATCGAAACGTGGAAGGGGAGCTATCGCTTCGTCGACCGCTTCCCGCACCGCGCCATCCCTGCGGAGTTGCTGAGTCGTCAGAAGACCGCGGACGCGAAACGGAGCGCCCCGCCCAACCCTCACGTCCAGAAATTGTTCCTGATCCGCGAGGGCGTGATTGAGTTTGCGGTGGATACCGCCGCCGACCGGTATTGGGTGAGCTACCGCGAGGATGGATCGAAGGCGCGTCTGGTGACGCCGGACGGCAAGGAGACGCGGAAACCCTCGCCAGGATATGCGCCCTTGGCGCGAATGGCCGTGGTGACGGCCGACAGCGCGATTGAAACGCTTCCCGACGTGAAGTTCGGCCCGTTGCCCGACTTCCCCGAAGATCCGCTCCGTCTCGGAGGGAAGAGCGGAAGGCTTGCGGAACGCAAAGTGCTCCCGGACTACCTGAGGATCAGCGACTCGACGGAGATCATCGACCCTCGACGCTTCTATGCCGTCGGCCCGAGACTGCTTTGGCAGGAACTCCCCGGGTACGCGGACCAACTCGACGGGAAATTCGGGGCCGAGGCGACGGCGATCGCACGGCGGGACTTCTCGGTCGCAAAGACCGGCGCTCCGGGGAACGAGGAGTACCTCGTGAGATTCAAGTACACGGCCCGAGGATTCACGCCCCGCATTCCGGGGCAGCCCACCGCGGTCTTCCGGTTCTGCGAGAGCGCCGGGTTCCTGCCCGTCGAACACACTTGGTATGAACCGACAGGAGAGGTGAGGAGCTACCGTTCGTGGATCTACCAGGAAGTCGACGGCATTCGGATTCCCAAGGAGTTTCACTTCACGATGAACGGCGAGGCGGGCGATTCGCGTTGGACCCCCTTGATTCTGGATCGGCATCTCGTCCTCGCCGAGACCCGGCTGAACGAGCGCATTCCCGCGGAGCAGTTCTCCATTGAGGGCGTGGAGCTAGCCAAGGGAGACCGCTTCGTGGACCGGATCGAGCAGAAGCTCTATGTGCACGAGGGGCGGGAACTGATCCCGGCGGCCGAATACGACCCCGCGACCGCCGGGGGCCTCAGGAAACGAACCGGGATGTACGTGCTCGGCGCGAGCGTCTTGGTGATGGCCTTCGTGGGCGCCATGATCGCCAGGCGGGCGTTCCGCCGCCGAAGGGTGGCGGCATAGCGGTCGTCCAAGATTACTCCCCTCTCCCGTTGGACGGGAGAGCGGCAGGGGGTGAGGGGACTCACCAACGAAATCCCGGAGTAATGCCTGGACGGCCGCATCGTGCCGCAGAATGGTGTTTCGGAATGGGTACGGTACCGCAGGACCTGATCGAAAGGAGGATTCGCGATGCGTTCTCGTTGGTCGATCGTCGGATTCGTGGTATGTGGAATCGTCGTCGCGGCGGTGGCCTTGAGGGCTGTCGCTGACCCGACGTATCTGTGTACGGCGAACCATGCGTGCGAACAGTGGTTCCCCCCAAGTTGCTGGGGCCAGTGCGGCGTCGAATGCTCCGGCGACAACTTGTATGCCATCTACAACCCATCGTATGCGCTCTTTTCGCCGGGCCCCTGCAACACGTATCAGTCGGTCTGGATCGACTGCTACTACTCGGTCCCTTGTCAGCCGAGTCTTCCGCAGGCTCAGCAGTCGTGCCAGTTGGAGGTCGACGGGAACAGATACTGTCGTTGGGCGACACAGTCCGATTGGTGCCAGTACTGCGGCAACTTCGACCCGATGACCGTCATTCAGATCTTAAGCTACACATGCTCCAATTGCGGCGGCTCCTGAGGGTGGTACGGTTTGGCGTTCCCGGTTGCCGTGGAGGGCTTGCGCAGCGGTCGGCCGGTTGCCGCCTGTCCGTCTACCGGCTTGCACTGTTGTGCGCGATTATGCACAGCTTTCTTCTCGCCTGGTCCGCCGCGCAGCACAACGCGACCATCGACGAGATCGGGCACTTGGCCGGCGGGATCGCGCTTTGGGAAGCGGGCCGGTTCGACGTGTACCGGGTGAATCCGCCGCTGGTCCGTGCGGTCGCGGCGGCCCCGGTCGTCCTGGGAGGGGCGCGGAGTGATTGGTCGGCCTATCGCAACGGTCCGCACGACCGGGCGGAATGGACGATGGGCAGTGCACTGGTGCGGGCGAGCGGACCCGAAGGGGCCTACCAGGCATTCGTCCTGGCACGCTGGGCCTGTATACCGTTCAGTCTGGTGGGCGCGTGGGTCTGCTTCCGTTGGGCCCGGGACCTGTACGGCAGTGGCGCGGGGTTGCTCGCGATGACGCTTTGGTGTTTCTGTCCGAACGTGATCGGGCACGGACAGTTGATCACGCCGGATGTAGGGGCTGCATCGCTCGGGGCGCTGGCGGGCTATGTGTTCTGGCGCTGGCTGCGGGCGCCGGATTGGGGGAGCGCTTTCTTGGCGGGTCTGGGGTTGGGATTGGCGGAATTGACGAAGTTCACCTGGATTGTCTTGTTCTTGGTCTGGCCCATCGTTTGGCTGATTTGGCGTCAGCCGCGGCCACGTACCGACGTTGCGGGTATTCCGACGGGGGCTGCGCCAGCCACGGGCGAGTCGTCCGCGCCGCCCGCCCGAACGCGGCCGCGCGAGGCAATGCAACTGGCGGTCATCCTCTTCTTAGGACTGTATCTGACGAACGCGGGCTATGGCTTCGAAGGATCGTTCAAGCGACTCGACGACTTCGATTTCGTCAGCCCCACGCTCATGGGCACGGCCTCCCAGGAGCAGGATTTCCAGGCCACCGGCAATCGCTTCCGCGGCACGTGGGCGGGCGCCATTCCGGCGCCGCTGCCGGCCAATTACGTGTTGGGGATTGACCTCCAGAAGCTCGACTTCGACCGGGGCAAGTGGTCCTATCTTGGCGGCCAATGGCGATTCGGCGGCTGGTGGCTCTATTATCTGTACGCCATGGCCGTCAAGGTGCCCTTGGGAACGTGGCTGCTGGCATGCCTTGCCATCGCGGCGACGCTCTTCGCGCGGGGTTACTCCGCCTCGCCGCGCGACGAGATCACGCTGTTGGCACCGGCCATCGCCGTCCTTGGGGTGGTGAGCGCGGAGACCGGCTTTAGCCACCACATGCGCTATGTGCTGCCCGCGTTTCCATTCGTCTTCATTTGGATCAGCAAGGCGGCTCGGGCGTTTGATCTCCGCCACCGGGGCACAGCGGTATTCGCTACGATGGCCTTCGCCTGGTCTGTGGCGAGTAGTCTCTCGGTGTTTCCGCACAACCTCGCGTACTTCAATGAACTGGCCGGCGGGCCCGCCAACGGTCACGCCCACCTTCTGGACAGCAACATCGACTGGGGGCAGGATTTGTTCTTCTTGAAGCGATGGCTCGATGTGCATCCCGAGGCCCGACCGATCGGGCTGGCCTACTTTGGATCGTATCCTCCGGAGTTCGCGGGCATCCTCGCGACCCAAGTACCCCAGCTCCCCGGAACGCACCACCACCACGATGCTGCGACACAAGAAGCCGAGGGTCCGCGCCCCGGATGGTACGCCGTGAGTGTGAACCTCCTCCATGGCCACATCATGGGAGGTTGGAGGGTGCTTCCCGACTACACCTATTTCCTGCGACTGGAGCCGGTGGCCATGGCCGGCTATTCGATCTACATCTACCACGTGACCCGGGAGGAGGCCGACCGCGTGCGGCGGGAACTGGGGCTGCCGGAACTAGGGGACGAAAGATGAGGGATGAAGGATGAAGGATGCGAGCCGGGCGGGGTTCACCATCGTCGAGCTGCTCGTGGTCATCGCGGTGATCGGCACGCTGGTGGCGATGATCTTGCCGGCGGTGCAGGCCTCGCGCGAGGCGGGACGGCAGACCCAGTGCAAGAACCATCTCAAGCAACTGGGCCTCGCCGTGCAGCAGCACGCCTCCGTGCTGGGGAGATATCCGAGCAACGGCTGGGGATATTGCTGGGTGGGGGTGCCGGATCGTGGCACGGGGCCGGACCAGCCCGGCGGCTGGATCTTCAACATCCTCGCCTATCTGGAACAGGGCAAGCTACGCGAGTCCGGAGTCGGGCTGCCGCCGGAGCAGCAGCGGCCGGTCCTGGGAAAGCTGATGCAGACCCCGCTGGCCGTGCTGGCCTGTCCGACGCGTTCGGCCCCGCGGCTTTCGCCTGCCAACCCGCTGGTCATCCCCCGCAACGCCGACTGGATGCCACAAGTGGCCAAGAACGACTACGCCGTGAACGAGGGCGACTACATCACGGATACACGCGAGGGCCCGGCCACGTTGAAGCAAGGGGACTCCGGCGGGTACGCCTGGCGCGACACGCGGAAGGCCACCGGCATCTGCTACCAGCGGAGCGAGGTCCGGCCCGCCAACGTCCGCGACGGCCTCTCCCAGACCTACTTGATTGGCGAAAAGTACGTCAGCCGTGCCCAGTACGCCACCGCCGACGACCCGGGCCACGACCAAAGCGCCTACAGCGGCGTCGACGTGGACATCAACCGCTGGACGGTCGATCCGCCCCAACACGACGGGAACGAGGTCGATATGCGGCGTTTCGGCAGTGCCCATCCCGGCGGATGCCACCTCGCGTTTTGCGACGGGGTGGTCAAGCTCATCAGCTACCAGATCGACGCCGAGGTCCACCGTCGTCTCGGCAACCGTCAAGACGGCAAGCCGGTTGGTCGCGATCCGTTCTGATCGGCATGCCCGTTCTCCCTCCGGCTGTGCGTCGTGAGAGGGTGTTGCGCCGCCGCCGTTGCTTTTCGAGCGGGGCCGGGACACAATAGGGCTTTGGGTGAACATGGCCCGTCAGGTTCAAGAATGGCTTCCGACGAACGACCGTTGCGGATCATCTCCAGTGTGGCGCCGATCCGGATCGCCGATTTCGGCGGATGGACCGATACCTGGTTCGCCAAGTTCGGCAGGGTGCTGAACATCGCCGTCTACCCGTATGCCCAGGTGCAGATGCGGGTCTTCTCCCGTTGCGACGACCGGCCGCCGGTGACGATCTTCGCCGAAAACTACGGGGAGCGGTACACGCTGGAGGCGGTCAGCAGCGACTACGACCGGCATCCGCTGCTGGAGGCGGCACTCGACTTCATGGGCGTGCCGCAGGACCTGGCCCTGGAGATCGACATCTTCAGCGAGGCCCCGGCGGGCGCGTCGACCGGCACCAGCGCTGCGGTGAGCGTGGCGCTCGTCGGGGCGTTGGACCTGCTCAAGCCCGGCCGGTTCACGCCGCATGAGGTTGCCAAGGCGGCCCATCGCATCGAGACCGAGCGTCTGCACCAGCAGTGCGGGGTGCAAGACCAGTTGGCCTCGGCTTACGGCGGGATCAACTACATCGAGATCCTCGACTATCCCCACGCCGTGGTCAGCCCGTTGCGTCTGCCCCAGGCGACCGAATGGGAACTCGAGGAGCGGCTCTCGCTGGTCTTCCTGGGCCAGTCGCACAGCTCCTCGAAGGTCCACGAGTTGGTGATCGCCGAGTTGGAGGACGCCGGCCCGGACGCCGAGAAGCTCCGCCCCCTGCGCCGCACGCCGCTATTGGCCCGCGACGCCCTCTACATGGGCGATTTCGCCGCGCTGGGCCGGGCCATGATTGAGAACACCGAGGCCCAGGCCGACCTCCATCCCGACCTGGTCAGCCCGCGCCACCAGGCCATCATCGAGGTGGCCCGACGCCACGGCGCCCTGGGCTGGAAAGTCAACGGTGCCGGCGGCGACGGCGGGTCGGTCACGCTGCTCGGCGGCCCGAAGGCATCGACCAATCGGGCGATGTTGCGGGCCGTGTCGGCCGAAGTGCCCGGCACGCAGAACATTCCCATCTACCTCAGTCCCCTTGGACTCCGCGTCTGGGATTCGCCGCTGGCGCCGCCTTCGGCGGAACGACGGCCGCCGCCCGCGGGCCGCCGCACCGACTGAACGCATGGATAGTTCGACAAGGTCGCTCGCAATGCGGAGAGTAGTCAGTGGAATGAGGAGTCGGTCGTAGCATTGACGGGAGGCACGCAAAGTCGCAAAGACGCCAGGAAAACGGCAGAATAGGAGGAATGCTGACCTCCTTGGAATTGTTGAATGACTGCCTCGCGAAAACTCCTTGGCGCCTTGGCGCCTTTGCGTGAGATCCTCGGTCGATGCCCGGTAGTGATGCTACAGACTCGAAGTGAACTGCATTGAGGAAGGTGCTGCGGTGGGGCTTTTCTCCGGGAAGATCGGTCTGGTGATGGGCGTGGCCAACGACCACAGCATCGCCTGGGCGATGAGCCAGTCGCTCTACGCCGAGGGAGCGGAGTTGGCGTTCACGCACCTCCCCACGCCCTCCAACCAGCGCCGGCTCCGGAAACTCGTGGAACCCTACGCGCCGAAGCTGGCCGTACCGTGCGACGTGCAGTCCGATGACGACATCGCCCGCGTCTTCGAGTCGGTGCGCGACACCTACGGGAAGCTCGATTTCCTCGTCCATTCGATCGCCTTCGCCCCGCCCCACGAAATCCGCAGGTCTTACGTCGAGACGAGCCGGGCGGGCTGGCACCTGGCCATGGACATCAGCGTCTACAGCCTGGTGGCCGTGTGCCGGGAGGCGGCGACGCTCTTGCCGGAGAACGGCGCGATCGTCACGCTCAGCTACTTCGGCGCCGAGAAGGTCATGCCCGGCTACAACGTGATGGGCGTGTGCAAGGCCGCCCTCGAGCACAGCGTGCGCTACCTCGCCTGGGACCTGGGCCGCGAGAAGAAGATCCGCGTCAACGCGATCAGCGCCGGCCCCATGCGGACCCTCAGCGCCATGGGCATCGCCGAGTTCGACCAGATGCGCGAGCACGCCGCCAAGAAAGCCTGTCTCAACCGCAACGTCCTGCCCGAGGAACTAGGCGCCGCCGGCCTCTATCTCCTGAGTCCCCTCTCCGCCGGCCTCACCGGGGAAGTGATCCACATCGACTGCGGGTACAGCATCGTGGGGTTGTAGCGAGGGTTCGAGACCGCCGTTTGTGACGGTTTTACAGTTTGCCCCGGGGCCGCGTCCTGTGCGTTCAAATCGACCAGACGGCGGGGCCTGCATTGCGAGGCCCGAAGCGGGCCAACTGGCGGCGGTCGGACGAGAGAAGAAACGTCTC
>CAYSGY010000235.1:0-8505 GCA_964430315.1 uncultured Planctomycetaceae bacterium | reverse complement strand
GGCGAAGACCGGCCTGACCTTGGCGGACATCGCCGTGATCAAGAGCCACAATCCCTTCGCCATCAACGACGCCATCTTCTCGAAAGTGATGAACCACGATTGGACGAAGGCCAACCGGACCGGCTGTTCGCTCGTCTGGGGCCATCCCCAGGGGCCGACGCTCACCCGGATGTTGATCGAAGGGCTGGAGGAAGCGGTGGACTTGGGCGGCGGCCTGGTGCTCGTGTGCGGTTGTGCCGCGGGCGACGTGGGAATTGCCGCCGTGCTCCGGGTCACGGAAGGAGGTGCGTCGCGATGACGAAGTCGATCAGGCAATCCACGCTCCAGACGCTGGGCCTCGGCCCGGTCCTCGATATCTTCCGCAACGGAAAGCTGCCCCTCGACGCCGCCGGCCTGGTCGATCGGGTCTTCGGCGGGCCCGGCGAGCGGGGCTCGCTGGTGATCTCCGGGGCCAACGGGATCGTCGGCGCGGGGAAGATGATGCAGCTTACCGCCCGGCTGGAGCCTTTCGGCGTCCGGTCGATCAGCCTCAGCCGTCCGAGGACGGCCGACGGGCTCGGCCCGCAATACCCGCGACTGGTCGAGGCGATCGGCCGGGAGCGCGCCGACCGGGTCATGGGGAACATCGTCCGGATGACCTACGACGGCAAGAGCCTTCCGGCAGACCTCGTGAAGTGGCGTCCCCGCTTTCTCTTGGAGGCGATTCCGGAAATTCTCGAGGTCAAGAAGGCCCATTACCGGATGTTCCGGGAAGCGTTTCCGGGCATCGAGATCCGGTCCGTCACGTCGGGGTTCCCAAGCTCGGAACTCGGCGTCGGCGTGGCGCATCCCGCCTTTCCCCACGAGGTCAACAAGATTTGGGAGATCGTGGAGGAGAAGACTTCCCCCGTCACGCAACTCCTTTGGGCCCTGGGCCTGATTCCGGTCCCGGTCGGCGATCACTGGTCGTTTGTACTCGACGTGCTGTTTTGCGGCGTGACCCTGGCCGGCCTGCGATATCACCGCGCGGCGAACATGCCCTTCTGGAAGATCGACAAGTACGTCAGGAAGTCGGTGGGGCCGAACCCGTTCCGGGCCCATGACGTCATCGGGGCCAAGGGAGCGGACTTCCTCACATGGTCCTGCCTGCACCACCTCGGCGAGAAGTACGGGCCGTTGTTCACGCCGACGCCCGAACTCTGCGAGCGCCAGGAAACCGGCCAGAACTGGTATCCGCCGGACCATTTCCGGCCACTGGTCGATTGGCCCCTCACCGGCGACGAAGAGGACGAACTGGCCAGTTGGATCCAGGGCGCCCTGTTCCAAATGGCAAGCCTGATCCTCCACGAGCAGCGGGCCCATCTGGCCCACGTCAACGCGATCGGCGAACTGTGTGCGCAGTTCCGCCGGGGCATCCTGGCGATGATCCGCGGCGTCGGCGCCGAGGCGGCGATCCGGCGCGTCGAGGCCTATCACCGGCTCCATCCCGAGGCGGCCGGCAGTTGCTGGTATCCGGACGTCTTCGAGCAGCTCGGCAGCCCCGAGTGGCAGCAGTTGTACGTCAACGCCGAGCACGACGGCAACGTAGGAGTCCTCACGATCAGCCGGGAGGCCTACAACAGCGACGTGGACGCCGAGTTGAACCGGGCCATCGACTGGCTCAAGGCCGAGGGCATCGCCAAGGTCCTCGTGACCGGCGATTTCCACCTGGCCACCCAGATGCTGGGCGCCGACACGAGCGAGTTCTTCCCCGCCTTGGACGACGTCGAGGAGGGACGCCGCATCGCGGCCACCTGGTCGGCGACCGCCCGACGGCTTCACGACGAGTTCCAGGTGTCGGTCGGCTTCGTCGACGGCAAACGGTGCCTGGGCGGTTCCCTGGAACTGCTCATGCACTGCCACTCCCTAGTGGCCGTCGAAGACGCGGCCCTGGGATTGCCCGAAGTGACGCTGCCCGTGGTGCCGGGCATGGAGAGCTGCCACTGGCCGTTCAGGAAGGCCAAGCGGGACGACTGGCCGAAGCTCGTCCGACTGCTGCTCTCGGGCACGCCGGTGAAGGCGAAGGACGCCGTCGGCTGGCTCGTCGACTTCGCCGGCCCGATGGAGGAGTCGCTCAGGACGGCCTGGCGTCTGGTCTCCGGCGGACAAGCCGGCTCGACCGTGAGGAAGCTCGACGAGGGCGTGCTCCACGGCGTGCCTTCCGAGGCGGGCCTCCCCGCTTCCGACAACCCGGCCACGGAGTCGGCCCGAAAGGCCATCATGCAGTCGATCCAGGCCTCCTGCGGCGTCCCGCTGGCCGAAGCCCTGGAGGTCCAGGCCGGACATTCGGCCGGCTTCATGGTCACGCCCTTCTGCCGGCAGGGAGGCATCGGGACCGAACGCCAAAGGACGATGATGGCGTAGGGACTTCGTAGCACAGGCTTCCAGCCTGTCGCGCAACCGCCAAGATGGCTGCGATGCCTTGTCGCGCAACAGCCAAGATGGCTGTGCTACAGTTTGCCCGTCACTCGTGAAAACCGGAGAAAATCCCGGCGGCGAGCGGCTTCCGGCCGAGCGGCGGGCGTTTGAGTTCGGGCAGCGCGACCTTGTCGCGATGGGCGACGGCGGAGAGGACCACTTCGTCGCCTTCGTTCAGCCCCTTCTGAATCACGACGTTCATACCGTTGGTAGGCCCGAGCGAGACCTCGCGGAGTTCGAACCGGTCGCCGTCGCGCTGGATGCAATAGTCCTGGTCGCCGTGGTGGATCACGGCCGGGGCCGGGACTTGGACCCGGTCCGCCAGCCGGTTGAGATGGACGGCCACGTCGGCGGTCATTCCGGGCCGCGCTCCCTTGGGCGGGCTGTCGATGGCAACCAAGGCCTTGTACTTCTTGACGGCCGAGCCCAGCCAGTCCTCCGCCTCCGGGTACTCGTTGATCTTGACCACGTGGCCGGAACGCACGACGCCGGGAAAGGCAGGCAGTTGCACCGTGACGGCCAGCCCGGGCCGGACCAGGGCGATCTTGTCCTCTTCGATCAGGGCGGCGACCTGCATGCGGCGGAAATCGGGGAGCCGCACCAATACTCGCTTCTGCAGGGTGACCTCGCCCGGCTCGACCATGTGGGCATGCCCGTAGTGGAACAGATGGGCAAGGACCACCTGGCCCGCCACCGGAGCACGGATGATGCAGTTGCGGATCTGCTCGTCGATGAATTCCAGCCGCTGGATCGCGAACTTGAGGCTGCACTCCGCGGCGGTGAGCCTCGCCTTGGCGGAGACCACGGCGGTGTTGAGCTGCGTCATGCGGACGGGCTTGGTGAATTGCTCCAGGACGGCGAGCTTGGCCTTCGCCATGCTGAGCTGCGTCTTGGCGGCCTGCCAGGCATACTCGTCGGCCCGAAGTTGAAGGTCCGTGATGTATCCGCGGCTCTCCAGCTTGACGCTGCCATCGTAGAATTCCCTTGCCCGCCGCTCCGCGTCTTGCGCCACCATCAGGACGAGCTTGGCCTGCTCTTCGGCCAGCTTGTATTCGCCCTCGAGGTACGCGTCCCTGGCGAGGGTGACGGTCTCGAGCACCCGGCGGACCTGGATCACCGACGCCTTGAGCTGCTCGCAGGTGATGACCTGCCGTTCCCGGTCGGCTTCCAGGCCCGACGAATCGAGCCGCACCAGGAAGTCGCCGGGCTGGACGAAGGTCCCCTCGGGCACGACTTCGAGAATCCGCACCCAGTAGCTCGATTCGGAGCGGACCTCGCAGCGGACCTCCACATTGACCGCGCTCTCGAGCTCCCCCTGGACCGAAATGTCGTGGGCGAAATCGGCCCGCACAACACGGCACGTCAGGGGGGCCTTCTCCAGCGGGTTCGAGGACAGACTCGCCTTGACGGCCGCGCCCACCAAGCCCGTCACGACCGCAGACCACACGGCGGTGGTGCGCAATCGTCGGCTCAAGCAACTTCGGCGGTGCGGCGGGACTCGGCTCATCAGAAATCCGCCCTTCTGATGCCGGGTGTTTGAGGCAGGACACTCCCAATCAGGGTGTTCCTATTGTAATCCAGTCGGCTGCCGTTGAACACCCTGACAAGAGAAAGACTCCGGAAAAGTTTCCCGGGGCCCTCCCCCCATCGTAACCAGGAACGCCTCGGACGCCGCGCACAATTGACCGTGGAATCTTGTCCAGGTCATAATCGTAGCTGGTTGCGGGACCTCCACGGACGGCGATCCGGCGGCGGAGAAGCTCGCCCTCAAGGAGAGCGAGGCCGCGCTGGCCCTGCAGGTTGCGGAGTTGACCGAGCAGACGCAGCGATTGGCCGATTTCGACGGCAAGGTCTGGGAGAAGCCGCCGGCCGGACCGGTGCCCGCCTTCCGCCCTCTTCGTGAGCGCGGGACGCCCATCCTCGCCTTGGCCAATCTGAAGGGCGGCGTCGGCAAGACCACCTTGGCCGCCAATCTCGGCGTCATGTTGGCGCAAGAGAAACGGGTCCTGCTGGTGGACCTCGACTACCAGGGCTCGCTCACGTCGCTGTGCCTTCCTCCGGAGCAGATTCAGGAGATTCGCCGGCGAGGGGAGTTCGTCGACCGCCTTCTCCAGAGCCCCGAGGTCGACCTCGACGAGTTTGTCCGCTGCTGCCACACGGTGCCCGATCAGCCCGGGCTGCGGCTGCTCGCCGCCGACGAGGCCCTGGCCGACGTGGAAAACCACGCCATGGCCGAGTGGCTCCTGCATCCCGAGCGGGGCGACGTGCGGCACGTGCTCCGCTCCTATCTCCACGCGCCGGAGGTGTGGCAGGACTACGACTACGTGCTGGTGGATTGCCCGCCGAGGCTCACCACCGCCTGCATCAACGCCTTTCTCGCCGCCGACTTCGTCCTCATCCCCGTGATTCCCGACCGGACCTCGGCCGAGGCCGTGCCCCGGCAGCTTCGCACGCTCAAGAAGCTCCAGGGCGTGTTGTGCCCGCGCCTGGAAGTGCTCGGCCTGGTGGCGAACCGGACGAGTCCCCGCGAACAGCTTGTGCAGCGGGAACAGGCCGTCTGGGATTCCCTGCGGCGGCTCTGCGAAGACCCGTGGGGAGGGGAAATCCACCAGTTCCGCACCCTCATCCGGCAGAAGGGGGCGTTTGCGGAGGCGGCGCGGGCGAACCGGTTCGCCGCGTGCTACCCGGACGTTGAACCCATGTTCCGCGATCTCGTCAAGGAAGTTCTCCAAAGGATGGTTGCCCATGAACGTCGACGACCTCAGGCAGTTCTTGCAGAGCCTCAGCCAGCCGCTTAGCACGTCGGGGGCGAAGACCGCCGCCAGCGACCTGGACCGGATGTGTGCCGGCCTGGAGCCGTTCCGCACGTTGAGCGTGGCCCAGTTCGCCGACTTTCTGGTCAACGCCGAGGCGTACGCGCGGACCGGCGTGGTGCCCACCACGGGCCGCGCGAAGCCGGCGGCCAAGGCCGCGGCGAAAGCCGGCGATCCCGAAGCCCTGGCCGCCGCCGTCGAGCAGATCCGCGCGCTCTACGACCGCGTGACCAGCCCGGAGGTAACGTACGCGACCATCGATGCCGAGGTCAAGAAACTCGACAAGGCCTTCGGCAAAGACGCCGTCCTGGAGATCGCCCGCGGTCTCGACATTCGCGGGACCCTCAAGACCAAGAAGGCCGCCCTGGAGGAAATCCAACGCCGCCTGAGCGAACGCAAGGAGAGTTTTGAACGGACGCGATTCTGACGGGAATCGCGCACATCCAAGCCTTCCAAACAGGTAGGGCGGACCGAGCGAAGCGAGGCCTTGATCCGTCCGGACCGCGCGACGAAGAAAAAGAAAGCGATGCCAGGGCATCGCACTCCAAAGGCCGGACGCCGCGTCCCTTTGGAGTGCGGCGACTTGTCGCCGCTTTCTTCTCTTTCAGCCCCGCCGCCGCCCACGGACTCCAATCTCGCGACCAACCGCTCCACCTCGCCGAGTTGCAGCGGGGTGAGGCGATGCAGCCGCCGAAGGAGCCTGGCGAGTTGCGGGGAAGCCTCGGCCATGACTCACGCCTCGGGAAAACGAAAGGACGGGTGGAACGAAGAAAAAGAAAGCGATGCCAGGGCATCGCACTCCAAAGGCCGGACGCCGCGTCCCTTTGGAGTGCGGCGACTTGTCGCCGCTTTCTTTTCTTTCTTATCGCACTCCAAGGACGTCGAAATCGTCGACCACGCGGATCCTGTCGATCTTGAAACTGTAGACCGTCTTCACCTGGGCCGCGGTGGCAGTCCGCTCGAACCACGCGGCCGAGCACCAGCGATACTGGTCCGCCATCGGCACGAGCCCGTGCTTGACCGGGTTCTGGTGGACATAGTTGAGCCGGGCGAAGTAGGACTTCTCGAAGGTCAACTCCGTGTCCCAGAAGTTGTACCAGACCTGGTGGCCTTCAGTACCCTCCCGCCGGTTGGCCTCCCTCGCCGTCTCGGAGTGCAGATGAGCGAGGAAAGGCTTGAGCGTCTGTGAGTCCTCTGTCGCGTGGCCGACGAAGTGGTAGTGATTCGAGAAGACTGCCCAGGCTTCAAGTTGCCAGTGATAAGCGTTGGCCTTTGCGAGCAACTCGCGCTCCAACAGGTCCAGTAACTCTGCATCCCGGAAGAAATGCGATTTCCCCAAAGTCCCCGCGGTAACAAGATACGTTCCTCTTCCGCCCAGTCTATGCAACGGTGCGTGCGGCCAGTTCTTGGAGTGCGGCGACTTGTCGCCGCTTTCTTTTCTCTCACCCCCACCACCCCGCACGGACTCCAATCTCGCGACCAACCGCTCCACCTCGCCGAGTTGCAGCGGGGTGAGGCGATGCAGCCGCCGAAGGAGCCTGGCGAGTTGCGGGGAAGCCTCGGCCATGACTTACGCCTCGGGAAAACGAAAGGACGGGTGGAACGGAGAGAAAGAAAGCGATGCCAGGGCATCGCACTCCAAAGGCCGGACGCCGCAGTCCTATGGAGTGCGGCGACTTGTCGCCGCTTTCTATTGTCACTCCAAAACGTCGACCTATCGTGGACTTCCCTGCTTGAGCACCGCTTGGGCGTGGCGGGCGAGGTGGCCGCGGAGGTCTTCGGTGTACTGCTGGAGGGTCTTCTTGCCGAGTCCCTCGCAGTCGCCGCAGCGGTAGAGGGCCCGGGCGACCATCAACTCGCGGAGCGAGGTGCGGCGGGTCTCCTCCGGGCGGACGTGGGCCTTGGGGTCATCCAATTCGCGGGCGCGGGCCAGAGACGTGTGCGCGTAGCCCATCATTCCGGGCTTGGCCAGGTGCTCGGCCAGCGGTTTGGCCGCGCTGGAGTCGCCGATCAATTCCAGGGCCAGCGAGATCGCCCGGTGGTGGGAGAACTCGCTCTCGGCCGTGAGCAACTTGAGCTTGGCGACCAAGGCAGGCACGGCCTGCGGGCTGCGCGTGCGCCCGACGGCCACGATCAACGTATCCAGCGGGCTCATCGCGTGGCCGAACTGGCCCATGCCGCGGTAGTCCCACCCGGCGTCCCAGGCCGGCGTCCGCTCCAATTCGGCCAGCAGGGCGTCCAGGCCCGTCGTGTCGCCCATCATGCCCAGGAGGCGGGCGTAAGTCAGCTTCTCCTGGCCGGAGGCCGCCTGGTACGCCGTCTTCACCAGCGGCAGGGCCTCGTTCGGTTGGGCCAGGATCACCGAGGCTCCCTTCCCTTCTCCCGCGGCAAAGTCCTTGACCGCGGCCGCGACTTTCTCCACAGGCATCGGATAGGAGTCTTCGTCGGTCAGCACGCTTTCCGGGAGGTTGCCGATCTCGACCAGGTGTTTCTGGAGGGCCTTGATGTCGATCCGGCGAGGCGGAACGGCGTCCTTGGCCGCCATCGCCGCGGCCACGCCCGCCGCATAGCCCTGGTTCTGGATGTCGGCCTGCATCCGGGTCAGCGGGAGGGCGTCGCGGTGGACGCTCATCCCGATCCCGGCCACGAGCATCCCCTCCAGGCCCTTGGGCAGCAGGCAGCGGTACGGCACGTAGGTGTAAAAACCCTTGTGCATCGGGTGTTCGAGCATCAGGTAGGGATCGACCGTGTAGCCGTGCGTATCGAAGTTGCTGAACGCCCGAACGACCGAGTCCGGGAAGGTCCGCCCGTTGATCTGGTCGAGGATCGAGACGGTGAACTCGCCGGCGATCCGCCGCCGCTCCCGGGTATCGACCAACTGGCCCTGGTCGAAGGCCCTGGTGTACTTGTCCTTGGCGCGGACGAAGAGATGCCAGAGATCGACCATGTCGGTCTCGTCGGTGATCGTGAAGTCGGTGTTCGTGTAGCTGGCGCCGAGCTGCCGCGGGGGCAGGCCGGTCCCCTGCATGGCGAACTCGCCCTGGTCCGTATAGACGCACGGGGCGCCCGCCGATGCGGCCACGTCGGCGTTGCCGGTGGCGTCGATGACCACCTTGGCCAGCACGACGCCGCGGCCCTGCGGCGTGGCGACGACCGCCCCGCTGACATGGCTGCCGTCGACCAGGGCCCCGCAGCCGACGCCGCCGAACCAGACGTCGGCCCCGGCCTTCAGCAGTTCGTCGCGGTACCAGCCCGA